>RGPS01000113.1 GCA_010084195.1 Terriglobia bacterium | reverse complement strand
GTAATCTTTGTCGCGATTGCGGAAAACGCGGGTGCAATCAGCACGTCGAGTTCATAGAACAACTCGCGGAATTTCTGCTGGACCAGTGAGCGGATCCGCATCGCCTTGAGATAGTCCTTCGCGGGTATCTGCAGCCCGGCTTTCAGGCGTTCAATCTGGCGGATATCCTGGAGCTGTTCCACCTTGCCGCTGGCGATCAGCGGCTCGAAAATCGAGGCAGCTTCGGACCCGAGAATGGTGTTCACCATGGGACCGTAAGGGAACTCAGGAAGCTTACCGGGCACGGTCTTCAGGCCCGCTTCGCGCAGGAGACCAAAAGCCGTTTCGGCCCAGACCTGGCCTCCGCTGGCCACACCCGCCTTCAGTTCGGAGAGCTTTCGGGAGTATTGAGGCGTGTAGTAAAAACTCTTACCGGAGGAGCCGGGGTCCTTCGAATCCCCACCCGCGATCGCCTGCAGAACCAGACCGCAGTCTTCCGCGTTGCGGCAAAGGGGGCCGATCTTGTCGAGGGTCCAGGAGAGAGCCATGGCACCGTGACGGCTGACGAGGCCATAGGTGGGGCGAAGGCCGGTGACCCCGCAGTACGCCGAGGGGTTGATGATGGAGCCGGAAGTTTCTGACCCAAGCGCAAACGGAACCAGCCCGGCAGCCACGGCTGCCCCGGAACCGCTGGAAGAACCGCCCGCCCAGCGTGTCAGGTCCCAGGGATTCCGACAGGGGCCAAACAGGGATGCCTCGGCCGACCGGTAGGTGGGGCCACCGGCCAGTTCGATCATCGACAGCTTGCCCACCAGGGGAGCACCGACGGCATCGAGCTTGCTGAGTACCGTGGCCGTCTCGTCGAGGACCTGATTTTCGTAAGGTTTTGCGCCCCATGTGGTGCGTTGCCCCGCTACCGCCAGCAGATCTTTGGCCCCGAACGGGATACCGTGCAGGGGCCCTCGAAAGCGGTCGCGCCTGAGATCATCATCAACCCCTTTGGCACGCTTCACCGCGAGTTCCGTGAGCGGCAGGGCCAGCGCGTTGTAGCGCGGCCCCAGTGCCGCCAGGCGCATTCCGAAGGCCTTTGTGAGTTCCGCAGCGGAGAACTCTTTCTTGCGGAGGCGAGTGCTGAGTTCAGTAATGGTGGCGAAAAAGATATCGTCAGTCATGAATCAGGCCTGAAACCGGAAGGCGGGTTCTGTGGAGATGGGGATCTCAAATGTGGCGAGAATGTCCGAAGCGCGCTGGTTGGCATCCTTTGCGGCCACAGCCTGCGCCTCGGCCGTGAGAGGCGCTGGCCCCGTCTGGGCAGCGGCACCTGTCGCCAGACTGACGGCAGCGGTAATAGCTAAATCTCGCCTGGAAAGCTTCACATGGACTCCCTGCAACGAGTTTACGAAATGCGCCGGGCGGGAAGGTTCGCCGGTCAGAGCTTTTGTTCCGAGTTGCGAACCTGGAGCGCGTGAATGGCGGCTGTTTCCATGGCGGCACGGGGTGCGGATTCGCCGGTCCAGAGCTCGAACTGCTTTACCGCCTGTTCGATAAACATCTTTACGCCCGGGATCACTTTCTTGCCCTGCTCCTTCGCATGTTTGATCAGCTGCGTTTCGAGCGGGTTGTAGACCATGTCGAACACAATGTCCGCCGGGAGTTTGCCTTCGAAGGCGCACTCACCCACATTAGGCCACATGCCAACGGGCGTAGCGTTGATCAGAATGTCGTAGTGGGCGACAGCCGCGTGTTCATGGGAAACGGCTTTGGCCCCGACGGCGCGCGCCAGCGCCCGAACTCGATCCGCATTTCGTCCCGTGATGGAGACCTTCGCTCCGGCATCTATGAGAGCGCAGGCAGCGCCCCGTGCAGCGCCTCCGTTACCCAGGATGAGGGCCGTTGCCTTCGGCAGCTTGATCAGCTTCGCAAGGGGCCCGGAAACGGCATCTGCATCCGTATTATACCCACGCCATCGACCAGCCTTACGCACCACTGTATTGACCGCGCCGATGCGACGGGCCAGGGGATCCACATGATCCAGATAGCGCAGGATGCGGCGCTTGTGCGGAATGGTGACGCTGAAACCCGACAGAGGCAATTCTTCAGCGAACTGAAAGAAGTCCCGGAGCTGATTCTGATGCACCAGCAGCGGAACATAGACGGCGTCCATGCGGCGCGATTGAAACGCCCGGTTATGAACGTTGGGCGAGATGGAGTGACTCACAGGGTCGGCCACGACGCCGAAGATTTTCGCAGCTTTGGTGAACTTGTCGATGCGGTAGAGCGTTCGCAACTGTCGGGCGTTTACCTGCCCGGGGGCTGTGCCCTGCACGTGAGCGGGCGCGGCATACGAAAAAACGGAGCCAAGTGCCGTGGAGAGTACCCTCGAAGGGAAGCCGCACTCGCCCATGGCGAGGGTGACGAGCGGGATCTTCGGGCTCTGTCGGGCCGCGTTGAGAATTCGCCCGGTATCGGTCGGTTTACGCGCGGTGGACACCACTTTGTAGATATCCGCCGGAACTTTCCGCATCCGGCGGATGACGGGATCGAGAGGCGGCGTGGTCTCAAAATGGTGCCAGGAGATGATCAGGTGGGCGCGGGCGCGGAGTTCCGCGCAACGGTCAGGGACAACCTCGGCGGTCTCAATCTCCACATCAATCGCTTTGGCACCATGTTCAATGGCGAGCGCCAGAATGCGCAGCTGATCGTCAATACTCCCGTTAAACTTACCGTGGTTCTGGTGTCGCCTGCAGGTGGCCAGCACCGAACAGGTGGGGTAGCTTTTCAGGAACTTTGCCATGGCGGCAACGCCCTGCGCGGGATCGGGCAGATAATCCAGTCGAAACTCGAGAAAGTTCTCGCCGGCCTCGGCTTCGCGGGTCGCCTGCTCGATGAGCCGGGGGATGTCGGGAAGCCCGAGGGCGACACATATACGGGGAAGGGGACGTCTTTGGGGAACCTGGCTCACAACGCCGTGAGGATATCAAACGCTCCAGGCTGAGTGTCATTTATTGCCCAAACCGCGAGTCCGACCCCCGGTCAGAGCCTCGAACCTGGTAGCCTGTCAGAACACGAGGCACTGAGATGGATACGAACGCGATTCTACAGGTTGTTCAGGCAAAAGTTACCGCTATGGGCATGCAGGTGGCCGGGGCGCTGGTGCTGTACATGGTCGGGCGCTGGCTCATCAGCAAGGCCGTCGGCCTGGTACAGAAGGGGCTGACCAAACAGCAGATCGAACCCACCATTTTGCGCTTTGTGGGTAACACGATTGCAGTGGTCCTGAATATTGCCCTTGTGGTGGCCATCCTCGGCTATTTCGGGGTGGAGACGACTACCTTCGCGGCGCTGCTGGCGGGTATTGGTCTGGCGATCGGTACCGCCTGGGGCGGTTTGCTGGCGAACTTCGCGGCGGGAGCGTTTCTGATTGTGTTGCGTCCGTTCAAAGTGGGGGATTTTGTCAGCGCTGGCGGCCAGGTTGGAACGGTGGAGGAGATTGGCCTGTTCGTCACTACGTTTCACACGCCGGACAACATCAAGACCTTCGTAGGCAACAACAAGATCTTTTCGGATACCATCCAGAATTATTCGGTGAATCCATACCGCCGCGTGGAACTGGTGGCGCAGATCTCGGGCGCGGCTGATCCGCATCAGGCCATGAGCCAAATGCAGGCACGTCTCAAGACGATCCCCAACGTTGTTGCGGACCCCGAGCCGTCCGTCACCATCCTGACCTTCACGCTGGTGGGTCCTGTGCTGGCAGTGCGTCCCTTCTGCCACAACGACCACTACTGGCAGGTTTACTTCGACACCAATCTGGCGATACGCGAAGTCCTGGGCAGCGATACCTTCCCGGCTGCGATGCCGTCAATGGCAATCAAGCAGATTTAGCCGGTAGCTGGTGGCACCGTGACGCGGGCAGGCTCAGGTCTGGCCGACTGTGTTGTCCACCACCAAGGCCGCATTAGAGTCCCCGTAGCGGGTCAGGTCTGCGATATCCCGCCGACGAGTTGCCTGCGCCCGGCAGCCGTCTGCAGCGGTCTGCGAGATGCGCGACACTGAGCCGGGAGCACCCGCTGTTGACGGTTGGGCGGTCGCGCGGCAGGTTGGACCTGGATTCTGGCGCAGGCCTGGCGGACTGTGTTGTCCGGGCGACTCTGGCGGTCTGCGTTTTTGCCAGGCTGCGGCATCGCGGGATTGGGGTCCACGGAAACCCGGGCAACTGCCGATTACTCGGTCGTCATGACCACGGTCGGGTGATACATGTGTGGCAGAATCGCCTCGCCGATCGCCACCAGTTCCCCATCCGGGCTGAGCGCGCGGATAAATTCCGAGCCGGGGCTTTGGCGGAAGGGGGAGACGTGGAAGTCTCTTCCCTGGCGGATCTGGCGGGCCGTGGCTTCGTCCAACGTCACAGACGGCAGCGTTGGGGGCAGGGTGGCCAGCGGGAGGACCGCTTCGGCCAGTCGCCCCTCGTCTTTCAGCGCCTGCAGGGCTTCCAGCGTCCATGCCTGTTCCAGGGTGAAGGCTCCCGATGAGGTCCGGCTCAGTTCTTCGATGTGCGCGCCACACCCGAGCGCCTTGCCCCATTCATGGGCAATCGAACGAATGTAAGTTCCGGTGGTGCAACGGACGTTGATCTTAGCCCGGTCCACATCAAAGCCCTTCAGTTCCAGTTCCTCAATGGTGATTCGAACCGGTGCCAGGTCTACCGGAACGTTGGCGCGAACCAGCTTATAGGCGGGCACGCCACCAATCTTCTTGGCCGAGACCGGAGGCGGGACCTGGTCAATTTCACCCCGCATGGGGGCGAGGTGTTGTTCCAGCAGTTCAGGAGTCAGGCTGACTTCGGACTCCGGGCCGGGCTCGCCCGCTTTGTCGTAGGTGCTGGTTGCGAAGCCGAAGCGGACTACCGCTTCGTAGGTTTTGGTCGAATTCTCCAGAAACCGGGCGAGGCGGGTGGCCTGACCGATCATCAGCGGCAGAACGCCGGTCGCGATCGGGTCCAGGGTTCCGAGATGGCCGACACGCTTCGTGCCCGCGATACCCCTCATGCGGGCAACTACGTCGTGCGAGGTCCAGCCGGCGGGTTTATTGACGACGATGACGCCATCGGGTGCGCATTGCACCATTTTGGGGGAACGGGAGTTAGAGGTATTCACTTTTTATTGGTTTACTTCTGGTTTGGTTACTTCTGTTGTTCGAGGAGGTCGAGCGAGCGAAGGAGGACGGTACCCAGGATGTCAAAGCTCCGGGCGCTTAGTTTATCCACGGTGTCCTGCGGGGTGTGCCAGAACGTGCTTTGGGATTCGAAATCAATGAGGTCCAGAGCGCGAACACCGGCGAGGAGGAACGGCATGTGGTCATCCGCTACGGGGCCGCCGCGCCGAGGGAAGTACGCAGAGAAGCCGAGCGAGTCAGCCGCCCCCCAGACGAGGTTCCGGACGGAGGGTGCAGAATTCTCTTCCCAGACGAGGCGGAAGTTCTTGTCCCCGATCATATCGACATTGAGAAGAGCCTTGAGCTTCGCTACGGTACCGTCCTGCTGCCATTTGGCGGCAAGATGGCGGCTGCCGTAGAGCGAATCGGTATCGGTCCAGTCCCGGACGGCTTCTTCGCCATCAAAGAAGACGAGGATGATGTCATCAACGCGGGGACGGCCCTGCAAGGTGGCGGCAAGTTCGAGAAGGAAGCCTGTGGAGGAGCCGCCGTCATTGGCGCCCACGAAGCCAGCCATTTTCTTAGTGTCGTAATGGCCGGTTACGGCGATGGCTTTGCCTGATTTCCCGGCGAAGCGGCAGATCAGGTTCTCGAAGGCAACGGGGCCATCAGGCGTGGGGGCGGTGAAAGCGTCGGTGGAAAGCGTGCAGCCGGTCGCAGCAAGGGTCTGCTTAATCCAGGCGCGCTGGCGGGCCATGGCAGGGGAACCGGAGTGGCGAGGGCCGAAGGAGACGGCCTTCCCGGTGAAGGCCAGCGCACTGGCCCCGGAAAAAGTTTTGCCGGCGGCAAAGCTGGGGGAGGCCAGGCTGAGGGTACCGATCAGCACGGCCAGAGCCAGAAAGCGTGGTGTAGGCATCAACTTACTAGTCTACTTGCTTCCAAAGCCTGATTACTTACACTAAACCGCCCTGAAACATAAATTGACATTTGAATGTTGTAGAATCACGCAAAGGAGGTTTTACAAGTGGTTCTAAGCGGAGTGGGTTCTGCCCTTCGCGAGGAAAGGCTGCGGCGTCAGTTCACCCTGAAGGACGTCTCGAACGTGACCCGCATATCAGCCCGCTACCTCGAGGCTATCGAAAACGACCGTCCCCAAGATCTGCCTGGAACTGTTTATACTCGTGGTTTCGTGCGTCAGTACGCTCGCTTTCTGGATCTCCCTGCGGAAGAACTACTTTCCAGATTGCCCAGCGTTAATATTGAGGACGCAGTACTTCCGGTGCCCCCCCCGAAAGAATTCCGCCCCTTCTGGAATCCGCGGTGGGCCCCGCCAGCGATGGGCTTGAGCGTCCCGACTGTAATTCTGGCGGCCATGGGCGCTGCCTGGTTCTGTTTCGACCTCACGCCGACCGTTGTAGCAGCCGCGAAGGCAGCGATTTCTGCCGCCCGGAATCAGCCACAAGCCAGAAATCAGCAGCCGGCAGCGCCCGCCGAACCAGCCGCAATTCCGACGCCCACACTACAAACGGGAACAGAACCTGGAGCGCCGGCGCAGGTAGAATCGGGGCCGGGCCTTGCTGCAGTGACGCCCGCTCCAGTGACGCCAGCCGAGGTTGCGCCAGCCGCAGCGATTCCGGAACCCACGGCCCCGGGCAACTCGCCTCCGGGTTCGGTGCAGGTCTTACTGCGGGCCAACGCTGATGCTTGGGTACAGGTGATGGCCGACGGCAAGAAGGCCTTCACCGGGATGCTCCATCGGAATGATTCGCGGGAGATTTCCGGCCAGCAGCTGGTGAGGGTGATGACCGGCAATGCGGGGGGGCTCGAAATTTCGCTGAACGGAAGGGTGCTGGACCCGATCGGCCCGGTCGGTCAGGTACGAACGGTCAGGCTGACGGCGGACGGTCTGTTGCCTGACCTGAAAACTCCCGCGCCCGCAACCGATCCGCTTTAGTCCTGCGGCGCTCTGCGGCAGCAGTTCTGTTGACGGCAATGCGCTCCCGTTGGCGCTGGCGTTCCGCATCCAGCAATTCCGCACGACGACGCTGCTTGGTGCTGTCGTCAATCACGCGCCAGAACTTAACAAAGTAGCTGATGGCGGAAATAACCGAGAAAAACACCACCACGTAAAGCGATAACGTTGCCCATCTGGTCATGTCGGGATGGCGAATGCTCAGCAGCAGGAATGAGATGGCCACTACCTGAAAAAACGTCTTGGTCTTACCGAGTTCGTTGGCCTGAATGGTGTAGCCTTCCGCAGCGGCAATACTGCGGAGGCCGCTGACAGCGAATTCCCGCCCGACGAGGAGAACCACCAGCCAGCTGCGAATGGCACCAAGCTGAACCAGTGAGATCAGGGCTGCAGAGACCAGCAGCTTATCCGCGATCGGATCCAGCAACGTGCCAATGGTGGTCACCTGTTTCCAGCGGCGGGCAAGGTATCCGTCCAGGAGGTCGGTGGCGGCGGCGAGCCAGAAGATAATCAGCGCGACGACATCGTTGGTGATGAGCGCACCCTGCCAATGCAGAACGATCTTCTCCTCCAGCAACGCAGCCACGAGCAGCGGCACGAAGAAGATACGGGCTATGGTGAGGCCATTTGGCAGATTCATCGCTGTCGCCCAGTTGTGGAAATCATAGCAGATTCAGGGGGCTTGACAAGGTTTTTTGAAAAGATATTGAAATCGACAGTCGGCTTATGCTAAGTCGTTTACTTCAGAGAGCTTAGCGCAAGTGCTGCATAAGTGTTCAAAGCGGAAAACTCGCTGAATCCACAGAGGTTGGCAATGTCCTCACACCAGTTCTACACAGATTTTTCCACAGGCTGTGGGGAATCGGACTTCACCAGGTAACGTTTCAGGCGGAGCTGGAGAGAGGCTGGAGCGTCAACCTCTATTTCACAGATATTGCCCTGATAATCTTCCTTCCGAACGCGGCCATGGGCGTGGAGCATGGCGAGGGAGGCCCCGTCTTTCATCGGAATCCGGAAACATACTGTTTCAATCAGGTCAAACTGGAGGACTTCGTCCAGCTTCGCCAGAAGATCAGGGACCCCCAAGCCAGTGCGACCGCTGACCAGGACCACCGGCGTACTTCCGCTCCGGCTGGTACCTTCGAGGAGACGGGCCCCGAGAACCGCAGCAGGCACAGGTTCGCCTTCGAGGCGATCACACTTGTTCAGAACCAGGATCTGCGGGGTTTCGGCTGCTTCAATTTCGGCAAGGACGCGCAGGACTTCAGAGACCTGAGTGACGGCCTGATCGGACGAGACATCGACGACATGGAGGATGAGGTGCGCGTCTGCCACTTCTTCAAGGGTCGCCCGGAAAGCCTGCACCAGAGTCGTAGGCAGGTTGCGAACGAAGCCAACCGTATCGGACAGGAGAATACGCCGTTTGGACGGAAGCGTGAGAGCGCGGACAGTGGGGTCAAGAGTGGCGAACATACGCGCATCCGCCAGAACCCCTGCCGAGGTAATTCGATTGAACAGCGTGGATTTGCCGGCATTGGTATAGCCGGCGAGTGAGACGGTGGGGATGGGAACAGCAATCCGGCTCTGGCGATGCAGGAGGCGACCGGAGCGGACGTTCTCCAGATGATCTTCGAGCTTCTTAATCCGCACTGAGATGCGGCGACGGTCCGTTTCGAGCTTGGTTTCGCCTGGCCCTCGCGTGCCGATGCCTCCACCCTGGCGGGTCAGCGACAGACCCTGTCCCGCAAGGCGCGGAAGGAGGTATTTCAGTTGAGCGAGTTCCACCTGCAGACGACCTTCGGCAGTCCGGGCCCGGCCCGCAAAGATGTCGAGAATCAGCTGGGTGCGATCGATGACCCGGACGCCGATGATCTTTTCAAGATTGCGCTGCTGGGTGGGGGAGAGGTCGTTGTCGATGATGACAACGTCCGCCTGAGAAGCTTCTGCGTTCTCTTTGAGCTCGTTCACTTTCCCTTCGCCGAAAAGAGTTGCGGAATCAGCTAGGGGCCGGGCCTGGAAGAACTCGCCAACTATTTCGGCCCCTGCCGAGAGGGCCAGTTCCCGGAGTTCGCGAAACGACTCGGCGGCAGCTTCTCGCGCGGGCATTGCAGACGCGGGGCCGCGGCGACGTTCGAAGCCGGCCAGGATGGCTTTTTCGGGAGATGGAGCGGTGTCGATCAATTACAGGGGGGAGGCTATCCTTCTGCCTGACCAGGAGATGCCTGACCAGGAGATGCCTGACCAGGAGATGCCTGGCCGGGAGCTGCATGGCCGGGGGCGTGGTTGCCCACAACCGCAGCTGCCGGCGCTGCGCCCGGAACATGGGCACCAGCTGCCAGGGGAGCATGCACAGAATGCGAAGGCATCCGACCAGTCACCACGGTGGAGATAGCATGTTTGAATATCAGCTGATCCTGGTTGTTGGTCTCGAGCACCAGGGAGTACTTATCAAAGCTCTTGATGCGGCCAGAGAGCTTCACTCCACTCAGGAGGTAGATAGCGACCAGGCTCTTCTCTTTGCGCGCATTATTGAGAAAACTGTCCTGAATGTTTTGTGCCTGTTTTTCCATCTTGTTCTTACCTGAACTGCCAAAAGGCCTCTCGGCCAAAATCACCACAGGGAGTGTGGTGAAAAAGCTAATTGTAACGCAGAATTGATCACGGAACAGTAGTTTTGCCACAGAAGCCACAGAAGTTCAGTCGACCGCGTGACCGTTTGCTGCACCCGCATCCTCTACCCATCCTATGCCAGCGTAAAAATTGACTGAGGAGGCCGTGCCGTGCAGGTGGCATCTGCGTATGGCGGGATGTTCAAGGCGATTGTGGGGCTTCAGGGGCAGGGGCAACCACTCGGGCGCGGTAACCCATTTCAGCCTGAAAAAATCAGGCCAGCCCTGGCAGCCTGTTGTAAAGGTGGCGTGGGTCGCGTTGCGAGCGCCACGGGGCCGAATGCGAGACGCAGCGCTGCATCCGCGCTTGATATAAAACATACGGGCCATCTCACAAGCGCTGCAACGAAGCAAGCGGCGCGCTTGAATCCAGGACGTGCCGCCCCAACCCACGAGGCGACGGCTCGGTGCGTCCGGCAACTTGTCCTGAGGCTTGTCGCGCGGCTCGCGGCACTTTTACCACAGGCTGCTGGGGACCTTCCTATCATGAGGGATTCTTTCTGCAAACTGTCCGCGCAGCCAGCTTGCCACCTGTTTCCACCCCGGAGGTACTGCTTGCCCATCCGCGTTGCCCTGCACCACAAGACGACCTGCAAATACGACCGGCTGGTGCGGCTCTCCCCCCAGGTTATCCGGTTGCGTCCGGCCCCGCATTGCCGAACCCGCGTAACGGTGTAGTCGCTGAAGATTGAGTCGTCGGGCTATTTCATCAACTAACAGCAGGATCCACGGTCGGGATACACGCCTGATTTGATCAGGAGGCGGGGCGTAATGAATGAGATCGCCACGTTTCTGCAAAAGCCATTCCTGCCGGAGGACCTGCTGACGAAGGTAAGAAATGACCGGGACGACCGAAAGGAGGACATGAGCCCTGACGGGGCGAAGGTTCTGCTTTTTCTTCCGCCTCTGCGCTGACAGGCAGCAGCCAGGCTTCAGATGGCCATCTGCCAAACTAATAATATGACGGCCATTGAGTCGGGCGAACGCCTGAACTCCGCATGGCGATACGCGCCAACGCCAGGCTTCCACGACGAGATGCTCGTGGGACCAGGAGCGCCGCGTACGCACTGGCGCTCGCTGGCAGGGGCGCTGAACAGCCTCGGGCCAGAGGGCCTGGAGAAGCGGTGGACCGAAGGTCGCCGTCTGCTGCACGACCACGGCGTTACCTACAACGTCTATGGGGAAGAGGCGACCGCAGGGCAGGCGGGCGGGGCCAGTCGGCCCTGGCCTCTGGATCCGCTGCCGTTCCTGCTGGATCCTGCGGAATGGGCAAAGATTGAAGCTGCCATTGTGCAGAGAGCGACGCTGCTCGACCGGGTTCTGGCCCAGGCACCATCTGGTGCAGGCTATGCGCTGGAAAACCGGCTGGTCTCGCTGCGGGTGCTCCCGGATGTCTTCCGGGGCGGCAATGTGCGACGCCTGGCCGGGTACTTTCATGGGTGGCGTGATGCCCTGCGGCGGCTGGCACCAAAGGCCGAGAACCCGCGCATCGTGTTACTGACGCCGGGGCCCCTCAATGAGACCTGGTTTGAGCATGCGTTTCTGGCCCGATATCTGGGCTTCACGCTGGTGGAAGGCGGAGATCTGACGGTCCGCAACAACCGGGTGTTTCTGAAGACGCTGGGCGGGTTGTTGCCGGTAGATGTGATTGTGCGGCGCCAGGACGACACGTACTGCGACCCGTTGGAGCTGCGACCGGATTCGATGCTGGGCGTGGCCGGGTTGGTAGAGGCGGTTCGGGCCGGGAATGTGGCGGTGGCAAATGCCCTGGGGTCGGGTGTGGTGGAATCCTCCGCGTACTCGGCGTTTCTTCCGGTTCTTTCGCAACATATTTTAGGCGAAGAACTTAAGATGCCGAACATCGCTACCTGGTGGTGCGGCGACAAGGTTCCGCGTGAGTGGGTGGCCGAGCATCTCAAGACTCTGGTGATCAAGCCGGCGTCTCCGGCGGTCACGTTCGAGCCGGTATTCGGGGCGAAGCTGACAGCTGCGGGCCGGCTGGAATTGCTGGAGAAGATTCGCGCGAATCCCGGCGCTTACGTCGCGCAGGAGCAGGTGGCATTGTCCACCATTCCTGTGGCCCATGAAGGCAAACTCGAGCCACGCCATCTGGTTTTGCGCGTGTTTGCCGCAGCTAC
Source organism: Terriglobia bacterium (assembly GCA_010084195.1). Classification (GTDB taxonomy): domain Bacteria; phylum Acidobacteriota; class Terriglobia; order Bryobacterales; family Bryobacteraceae; genus BOG-234. The sequence continues at coordinate 6,748 of RGPS01000113.1, read as the reverse complement.
CAGCGAGGGTTGGGCAGTGATGCCCGGCGGCCTGACCCGTTTCACTGCAGGTCCCGATAGCCTGGTAGTCTCCGTGCAGAGGGGGGGCGGCAGCAAAGACACCTGGGTTCTGTCGAACGAACCGGAACCCGCGTTTAGCCTGCTGCGACCTGTAGAGACCGGGCTGGAAGTTAACAGAGCAACCTTCGATCTGCCCAGCCGGGTAGCCGACAATCTGTTCTGGTTGGGACGGTACGTGGAGCGGTTTGAGATGTCCGTACGTGCGTTGCGGGCCGCCCCCCCCAGGCTCTGCCAGGATGCGGATCCGGCCAGCAGGGCGGTGCTCAATGTTTGCCAGCGAGTGTTGTCGCGAGCCGTCCACCTGGACAACCAGGCATTACCGTTCGCGCTGACTGAACGAGATGTCGTGGAACTGGTGGCAGGTGAGGATGACCTGGCAAAGCAGCGCTTTGGCCTGCGCTCCGGTGTGCGCGAAATCCACCGCATCGCCTGGCTGCTCCGTGATGTCATTTCGACCGACGCGTGGCGTGTTCTGCAGCAAATGGAACAGCAGTTTTCAACCGCGCCGGCCACCGAACCTCTGATGATGAACTGGGCACAGGATCTGCTGGACCGCTCGGTGCTTTCGCTCGCGGCTTTTTCAGGGCTCGCCACCGAAAATATGACCCGGGGGCATGGCTGGCGGTTTCTGGACATGGGCCGACGGCTTGAGCGCGCGGTTCAAATAATCCAGCTGATCCTCCCGGTATCGGAACACCATGCAGGCCGACCTGGTCTTCGATCTGCTTTTGCTGGATGAGGGAAATCCGCGGTCGGCGGCCTGGCAGTTTGCGAAGTTGTTTGAGCATGTGGAACAGCTTCCCGAGAGCCATCCGCCGGCGGGACATTCACGCGAGGCAAAGACGGCGCTGCGGATGCTGACCGATACCCAATTGGTGGAGGCCGGCGAGTTGGCGATGGCGGATAAGGACAACCGCCTGGCGCGACTTGACGAGTTTACCTTTCGGCTCATCTCAGATGTCACCAGTCTTTCGGATACGCTGACTCGGGTGTACTTCACGCATGCACCCCAATCGAGGCAGATCTCACCCCGATGATCTACACGGCGGAACACGCAACAACGTATCTGTACAGCGGCCCGGTCTCAATCTGCCACACCGAGGTCCACCTGACCCCCAGGAGCGGGCCGACGCAGAGGCTGGTCTCGCACAAGCTGGAGATTACCCCGGAGCCCGCGTATTCGGTGACCCGCGAAGACTATTTCGGCAATGAGATCACGTGCTTTTCGATTCAGGAATCCCACGACACCCTGACAGTTGTTTCGCGGAGCGAAGTGGAGATGCTGTCCGTTGAGCCACCTGCGCTGGAATTGACTCAGGCCTGGGAAGAGGTGCGGGACCAGATCCGGACCAGGGCGACGGATGAACTGTTTCAGGTGGCCGAGTTTACAGGGCGCTCGCCGATGGTCCGGGTGTCGCCGGAATTCAAAACGTGGGCCGCGCCTTCGTTTACGCCAGGCAGGCCGGTTGCCGTGGCGTGTATGGATTTGACGCATCGGATTTTCAAAGACTTCCGGTATGATCCGCGGGCGACAACGGTCTCGACGCCGGTGGAAGAAGTTCTGAAGATTCGGGGTGGAGTTTGCCAGGATTTTGCCCATCTGATGGCCTCCGGCCTGCGATCTTTGGGGCTGGCCGCCCGCTACGTCAGCGGGTATCTAAAGAGTGGTGAATTGACGCGCGGAGCGGAGGCCTCACATGCCTGGTGCGCTGTCTATTGCGGGGAGTTTGGGTGGCTGGAGTTTGACCCCACAAATGATCTGATGCCCTGCGGAGAGCACGTCACGGTGGCCTATGGGCGGGATTATTCAGATGTTACACCGGTGAAGGGTGTGGCACTTGGCGGCGGCGAGCAGTTGATCAACGTCAGCGTGAGCGTGGCGCCGAAGGGGAGTCAGGTTAGCTGACAGGCAGGCTGAACCGCAGAATCGCTCCGGGGTGAGCATTTTCCGCGGTGATGTCCCCGTGGTGAACCCGGATAGCCCGGCGGGCGATGGCGAGGCCGAGGCCGACTCCTCCGGTGGCTTCATCGCGTGAGGGGTCAGCGCGGAAGAAGGGATCGAAGATCCGGGGAATGACGTTTTCCGGCAGGCCCGGCCCGTGGTCCCGAACGGCAATTTTGATCTCGCCGTCGTTGCGGTAGAGGTGGATTTCAACAGCGGCATCCGGGGGCGAGTAGCGGATCGCATTGCGGATGACGTTTTCAAAAGCCCGCAGCAGGAGCTCGGCGTTGCCTCGCACCTTGAGGGTGGCTGACGCGGTAAAGACGACACGGCACAGGTGCGCTTCTGCCTCAATGGCGCAGTCTTCGGTCAGGTTTTTGAGGAGGTCATTCAGGGAGACATCTTCCATGTCCACAGTTGCGGGGTCGCCCTCCATTCGTGCCATGTCGATGAGCGTGCCGACCAGTTCGGAAAGGCGCTCAATCTCGCGGCGGAGGCGGACAGCCGAGGCGTCGCGGTCGTTGGTCTTTCGCACCATTTCGGCTTCGAAGGTGAGGCGGGCGAGGGGGGAGCGAAGCTCGTGGGAGACGTCCTGGAGAAGCTGGCGTTCAGCGATAAGCAGGGTTTGGATGCGTTCGGCCATCGCGTTGAAGGAGTTACCCAGGTTACCGATTTCGTCCTTCGATTCGGCAAGTGAGCGCACTGCGAGGTCACCCCGACCGAAGCGGTCAACGACCACAGTGAGGCGGCGGAGGGGGGCTGCGATACGGGCGGCGACGAGCCAGTAGAGAGCCCCGACTGTGGCAAGGACGAGGAGATAAAAAGGGGCGAAGGTGTAGGGAGAGAAAGGCTGGCGCACGATACCCACCCAGGCGTACTGGCGGTCATCGGAGGTCCGCGCGTAAACGAACTGGTCGTCCTCACGGGACATCCAGCGGGTCTGGCTGCCCATCAGGCGGATGATGGCGGAACGGTCTTCACCCGTTTCAAGATCCCGGCCCCGGGCATCGGTCAGGTGGTGTTCGGCGGCCCCGGAGCTCTTCAGGGCGGCAAGGTATTCGGAGAGGCGCGAGGGACCACCCGTCTGCCAGGCCTGACGTGCCTGGAGAAAGTGGAAACTGTTATAGCGGTCGAGGCTCTCCATGACGGGCCCGCCGATCACGGTACGGGAAACCATGATGAAGACGGCGAGCGAAATCAGAAGCGCAGCCACTGCCCAGAAGATGATTTTGGCGGAAACGGATCTCATTGAGTGTCCGCTTTCAGTTGCGCGTCTTCCTCGGCCAACAGGTAGCCGACTCCCCGCACCGTGCGAATCACAATGCCGGCACCTTCGGTTTTACGCCGGAGGCGGCTGATATGGACTTCAACCGAGCGTTCGAACGGCGAGGCTTTGCGCTGGTAAAGCATGCCCCACACCTCGTCGCGCGAGACGACACGCCCCGCGGCCCGCGCCAGAATGTCGAGGATGTCGAACTCGGTAGAGGTGATTTCAAGGGGCTGGTCACCGAGCCAGACGCGACGTGTGGCGGCACTGAGACGGAGCCGACCCACCGCAGTGCTCTCGGGTTTGCTGGTGAGCGTGTGCCGGGAGCGGCGCAGGACAGCTGCAATCCTGGCGGCGAGTTCTTCAGGGCCGAAGGGTTTGGAGAGGTAGTCGTCGGCTCCCGCGTTCAGACCCAGGATGCGGTCGTGTTGGGTACCGCGGGCGGTGAGCATAATCACCGGGACTGCCGAGCGGCGGCGAAGCTGGGTGAGGATTTCAAAGCCGTCCAGGCCCGGGAGCATCACGTCCAGCAGGATGAGATCGAAGCTATCTTCGACTGCCCGGGCAAGCCCGGTTGGGCCGTCGTGGACGGCGTGGATGACGTAGCCGGTGTCCTGAAAGAACTCGGCGATGAGCTGGCAAAGGCGGACGTCGTCATCAATGACGAGAATGGAGGCCGACTGGGGATTTTCCTGTTCCACGCTGCTTCTGTTCTACCGCAGTCGGGAGGTCGAAAGCAGGGGATTAACAATTCTTGAGGTGACCAGTTGGTAGTATGCTTGGGGCATGAGAACCTCGGCCGTGCGTTATTCGACAAGCCTGGTGTTGCTGGGAGCCCTGCTGGCTCTGGGCGGCTGCAGTAAGCCGGCGAGTACGGAGACAGGGCCGACAGCGACCGTTATGCTGAAGGACGGGTCGAAGTTTACCGGAGAGGTAACGAAAACCAACGTGGCCGAAATTACCCTGAAGGCTCCGGGCGGGGAGACGCGCACGTATCCGATGGGCCAGGTGGCCGGCGTGCAGTACGCACCGGTTTCGGGGCCGCCTGCGGTGGGGGTTACCAGCGACACAAGAAAACCGGGCCAGGCCTCCGGCGTGAGTGCGCCCGGTCCGCTGCCTGCCTTGACGCCGACTGCGCCCGCTGCGCCGCCCCTTGTGGACGAGGTCCGCACCATTCCGGCCGGAGCAACAATTCGGATTCGTAACAACGAAGCGATCAACTCAGAAACCGCAACGGCGGGGCAGCTCTTCTCCGGGGTAGTGGCGGAAGAAGTAAAGGACAGGGATGGGCAGGTCGCGATTCCGAAGGGTTCCGATGTAGCTCTGGTTGTGAGATCTGCTGAGGACCAGGGAAAGCTGCAGGGTCGGTCTGAACTGGTGCTGGATGTGGCCTCCGTGACGGTTGGCGGACGAAAATACCTGATGCAGACGGGCGATCTGGTACAGAGGGGGAAAGAAGGTGTCGGGACCAACAAGCGGACGGCGATCTATACCGGTGGCGGCTCGGCTCTGGGCGGCATCATCGGCGCGATTGCCGGGGGAGGGAAGGGCGCAGCCATTGGGGCCCTGTCGGGTGCCGGCGCCGGTACCGCAGCGCAGGCGGTGACTCGTGGCAAGGCAGCTCGGGTGCCTTCTGAGACTGTTCTGACGTTCCGCCTGGAGGCTCCGGTTCAAATTCGGGAACTGCGATAACTTAGCGGGGTTGTTCTCTGTGACCCCACAGTAAGCCCACCGCTTCTATTTTCCGCGAACGACTAACTATCACCGCGTATCACTTTCGGGTTTGCCTCCGAATTGGCTACTTTCCCATCCGCGTCGTAAGCCGTTCAGGCTACTCGTAAAAAAGGTTTGCTGTTCATCTCGGTGTGTGGCTTAACCACAATCTCGACATCGTTCCCGAGCGCCACAAGAAACCGCATCAGACGCTCGACAGAGAACTGGTGAAATTCACCGCGCAGCATTTTCGAGACGTCCGGCTGCCGGACACCAAACAACTCAGCGGCCTCGGTTTGCCTCATCTTGCGCGACTTCATGATCGTGTCGATCCGGAAAACGAGCTGGGCTTTGATCAGATGTTCGTCGGCATTCGGCAAGCCCATCATGGCGAAAACATTATCGGGTGCCATCTGAAGCGGGGATTTCATCGTTTGCTCTCCTTTGCCATTCGTTCAGCCTCCTGCAATCTCTGTCGGATCAGCTGCATATCACTTTGAGGCGTCTCAACGCCGGACTTGGCTTTCTTCTGGAATACATGGAGCACATAGACCGCATTAGCCAGTCGGACCGTATAGACAGCGCGAAACGTACCGCCCCTATAATCGCGGACAACCTAAAGGACGCCGCTGCCTCCAAAACCCGTGAGCGGTTTGGCATCCCGGTGTTTCGCACTGCACTGTGGCAGTGTAGAGCGCATATCCGAAATGGTCCTGAACCGGATCCGGCAATGCCTTTAGGTCACTCAAACTGGAACCGACAAAGACTACCGCCCTCATTCCGTCGCCGTCCGGCATATCCGATTATGAGGATATCACTATAAGTCGGTCTCGCGGCCCCCCCTTCACTCTGAGCCAACGGCTCCTGTCAATCGAGCCGTTTGAGGCCAGATATTTCTTCGCCTGATATCAACTCGGCGAACCCCGGCAGGTTGGCCAGTAGTGCCTTCGGGCCACTGAATTCGAAAGTTTTGGCTGTGGTCCCTTGTTCAATACGAATTTTAAAGTTGAACGTCTCCTCTCCCGGTTTCATTGCCAGGATGTACGACCCACTGAAGAAGTACCTGTAAGGGATACCTGCCAAAGCGTCGAACGGTTTGGCATTCAAGATACGCCTCAACGCATATACGCGCCTGCAGACACGCCAAACTCGACAGTAGGGGACCCATCGGACAAAACGATCCGCACAGCTCCGAAGTACTGGCCTTCGCGCTCGTACGCGTCCATGATTTCGGGAGCTCCCGTCCTTATCCTCATACCCGATCCCTCGGCGCCTTCAGTCCCGAACCCATGGGATTTGTCGCCTTCATGCTACTCATCTACCCCCGCCGAACACAAAACGCCGGGGTCAAATGCTCCCGGCAAACCAACTCCGCGTCTTGCTCCCGACCCATCACCGCCAGCATATGCGTCGGCGTAATCCGCCCGTAGCGAATCTCCGCCTCATCACACGGATGAACCCGGTCAATAAACTCCCGGTCCCAGGCCCCTTCCGCATCAAAATTCGGCCCGTAACTCCGGTCCACAAACGGGTCCGTCACATTCGAAAACGCATAGAAAAACTCAAACCCAAACCGCTCCAGAGCCAGCGGCAAAATGTCCTGCGACCGGATGCCCTCAAACCCCTCCTTTGAGCAATCAAAGTCCGGGTACGCCTCATCCTGACGTCGCAACTGTCGGTCATACCGATACCGCGCCGGCAACTCCCGCCAGAACTTCTCCACCAGCTCCAAAGCCTCCGGCCATCGCCGATGCCCGTTGCGCCCC
>RGPS01000112.1 GCA_010084195.1 Terriglobia bacterium | reverse complement strand
GACCCAGCCGCAATCGAGTTCGAGTTTGACGATGTCAGGGTCGGTGAGCCGCAGCAGTTCATCGTAGGCGATGACACCGTCAAAGTCCCGGAATTCAAAGTTGTGACCGTGATAGGCCAACTCGAGGCCCTCCTCACGGAGGCGGGTTCCCATGCGATTCAGATGCTCCGCATTCCAGCGCCAGTCATCCAGATCCAGCGCGGCGATGGCGGCGAAGAAGGCTGCGAACATGCCGCCATCGGGATCGATATGGAGGCGCGACATGTCGGGGATCCACGGGGCTGCACAAACGATACTGCCGGCTCCCAAGTCATGAGCGAAGGCGATTTTCCCGTCGAGGTCCTGGAGCAATTCCGGCATCGCAAAGTGGACGCTGGGGCAGACGAGGTTGTGGCGGTCGAGGGCTGTCCGGATCTCCGCCGCCGAGCGTCCCCCTGCGATAAAACCAGCAACCTCGGCCTTCTGAAAGCCAATTGCGGCGAGACTGGCGAGGGTACCATCGAAGTCCTTCGCCAGCTCTTCTGAAACGGAGTAGAGCTGGAGGCCGATATCGGCAAAGCTCAGCTTTGAATCCATCCGGTTGCTGTCTCCAGATTTCCGGCTTCATTCAGGCGGCGCATCTGGGCGTCATCGAGGCGTATGTCCAGTGCCCGAATATTTTCGTCGAGCTGAGCCACGGAACTGCCCGCGATGATCGGGAGAACGGGTGGGTCGCTTTGGCGAAACCAGGCAATAATGATCTGATTTACGGAGGCCCCGATCTCAGCAGCCACGGCGCGGAGGGCGGCGAAGCGCTGGTCGGAATCTGGTCCGGCGAACTGCGCCGGGAGGTCTGCCGAGTCGCGCAGATAGGCCCCCGACAGCAGCATGGAATACCCAACGAGCGTTGTGCCGGTTGCGCGGGCGTAGTCCTTCAGGTCCTCGTTGATAAAGATCTGCGGGCCGAAGTTCGCGCCGTAGCGGGGACGGGCATAGGTGTAGCGCTGTTCCACCGCCGAATACCCGGCCCAGCCTTTCAATTGCGCCAGCATGTTGGCTTCGGCGATGCGCCAGACCGTGAGGTTACTGGCACCAATCGCACGAACCTTGCCGGAGGTCACAAGCCGATTGAACGCCTCCATCGTTTCTTCCAAAGGCGTCTCGCGATCATCACGATGCGAGTAGTAGAGATCCAGGTGATCGGTCTGCAACCGGCGCAGACTCTTCTCACACTCGCGCTCAATTTCACCGGCGGAGAGGCCTCCGGGACTCCCCGGATAATCAAAAGCGAGCTTCGAGGCGATCACCATTTCATGGCGGCAACCACGATCTTTCAACCAGTTGCCAATGGTAGTTTCGCTTTCACCGCCGACGAAACCTTCCAGCCAGCTGGCGTAGAAGTTCGCAGTGTCGACGAAGGTCCCGCCTTTGCTGCGGAAGAAGTCCATCAACTGGTTGCAAGTGGCGGCATCCCGCTTGCTGCCATAAACGTCAGTGCCAAGGCAGAGCGCACTGACTTCGATGCCGGTGCTTCCCAGGGTCCGTTTTTCCATATGATCTGTTACCGTGTTGCGAGGAATACGCCGCCCATCAGCGCGACCGCTCCGGCGACGTTGGTGAGTGAAACCGGCTTCATGGGCGAACCCAGCAGACCGTAGTGAGAAAGCACCATACCGCCCACAATCTGCCCGGCGATCAAACCAAACATGACTGCGGATGCGCCAACCTGCGGCATCAGCCAGGCGATAGCGAAGACAAGACACGCGCCCATGAGGCCAGCGGTAAGCAAGAGCGGGTTCACGTCTTTGATGCCATCGAGAGCCCCGGCCTGCCAGCCCGTCGCTCCGATAATGCAGGCTCCGAGTGCGCCAATGCACCAGAACAGTGCGTTGCCAACGCGGGGGTTTCCAATAGCGGCACCGACCTTGCCATTCATGGCAAGGTGGACGGCAAGAATGACTCCGAGGAACAGGGTCAGCGCGACGAGGGGCGTTTTCATTTGTAGTTCTCCTTATGCTTCTTTGCTTGAGACTTCTTTGCTTTAGACTTCTTTGCTTTAGACTTCTTTGGGTTGAATCTTTTCGTTCGTACGGAACGCCAACAGAATCATGACGAGGATGCCGGCCGACATGGCGGCAGAGAACATCCAGAACGAATACCAGTCGCGGACCTGGGCACCGTTCACCATTTTGGTGAAGTAATCCACCGCGCCGCCCGAGAGCAGCGACCCGGCCAGCATCCCGACGCCGTAGGTCAGGAAGGTAATAAAGCCCTGCGCCGTGTTGCGGAGATGCTGCGGGGCAACCTGGTCGGTGTACAACTGACCGGTCATGAAGAAGAAGTCGTAAGCGGCACCGTGGAGCAGGATGGCAATGTAGAACATCCACATGCCGCTGCCCGCGTCGCCAACGGCAAACAGTGCGTAGCGAACTGCCCAGCAAACCAGACCGACGATGACGATATAGCGAACGCTCAGGTAGCGGAAGATGAATGGCATCAGCAGCATCATCACCACTTCGGACCCCTGCGCCAGGGTCATGATACCCGCGGCGTTTTCCACCTTGACCTCATTCAGATATGTGTTGGTGAAGGAGTAGTAGAAGGTGAGCGGGATGCAGGCGAGAACGGAAGCCATAGCGAAGAAGAAGTAGGCCTTGTTCTTCATAATGACGAGCGCGTCGAGCCCCAGAATGGACCGAACGCTGACCGCCGTACCCTTACCCTTCGGCGGCATGTGGGGCAGCATCGTCAGACAGATGACCACCATCACGATGGCCGCTGCGGCGGTGGCCCAGAACTGATCCACCGTCGTCTCCCACTTCTTATAGCCAACCAGAAGGTTGATGAAAATCCAGCCGAACGTGCCCATGAGCCGAATTAGAGGGAATTCCTTGCCCGGGTCCTTTACCAGCTGGAAGCCTATGGAATTGGTGAGTGCCACGGTCGGGAAGTAGCAGAGGCAGAAGGCCAGCATGATGGTGTAGACTTCCGGGAACGTTGTGGCCTTCGTCACCAGGAACATAAGGATGGCGCAGAGGCCGTAGAGCACCGCCATCACTCGTTCCGTGGCGAAAAGCCGATCCGCCACGAGGCCAATGAAGAACGGAGAGATCATGGACGCGATGGACACCGTCCCGAAAATAGCTCCGGCCTGAGTGCCGGTGAAATGAAGCGTCGCGGTTACGTAGGTGCTGATCGTGACGTACCAGGCACCCCACACAATGTAGTTGACGAACATCATGATCCCCAGCCGAAGCTGGCCACGCCGCGCCAGTACTACCAAGACTCCCAGACAGATGATCAACGCAAGGAACGGCCAGATATCGAAATAGGACATTAGTTGAGGAGTATATAGGGTTCGGGGAGTGAGACGCAATCTTAGAATTATAAATTTGCGCAGAAGCCAACCGGGCCCAGTTTGACTATGGGATTATGACTATGGTGACTATGAACATTCCGGCCGGTAAATTTAAGGCACATTGCCTTCAACTGCTCGACGATGTCCAGCAGACGCGGGGAGAAATCGTGATCACAAAGCACGGTAAGCCGGTGGCTCGCCTTGTCCCCACTGACGCACCCGCTCCAGACCTGTTTGGCCGGATGAGGGGGTCGGTGACGATCTCCGGCGACATCATCGCAAGCTCCGGCGAGATTTGGGATGCCGAACTCTAGTTCGTGGGTGGGCAAGCCCGGCCCTGTACTGCTGGATACGCATTACTGGGTATGGTTACAAAATGGTGTACCTGGAAGCATCAAGCCCTCCGTTCTTCGCGTACTGCAGGACGCCGCCGACCGTGGCGAACTTCGGCTGTCCGCAATTTCTGTTTGGGAAGTCGCCATGCTGGAAGCCAAGGGACGATTGCGATTCAACGTGCCTTGTGAGAAGTGGGTAGCCGAAGCACTAAGAACGCCGGGGTTGTCTCTGGTGGAGCTAACCCCTGAAATCGCGATCGACAGCACGAGGCTCCCAGGCGTCTTTCACGGCGATCCGGCGGATCGCATAATTGTGGCCACCGCCCGCTGTCTGAAGGCGCGCCTGTTGACACTGGACCGCGGGATTACAGCCTGGTGTCGCCAGGTCGGTGATGTGAAGCTGATTTAGCTACATCATGGCCGAGGGTGGCGCCGGGTCTTCCGGATTGCCGGCGTTGGACAGCGGCACCTGAATCAGGATCAGCGCAATCATCGCCAACACCACCAGCCCAATCGTGTAGGACGGGTGCGCGGAGATCTGCGGAACCGTAATGTCTTTGTAGTTGAACCAGGCAATACCGAGGCCGCTTAAAGCTTCTCCTGCGATTAAACCCGACGCCGCCAGCACACCCACATTTTCCACCCGGGTCTTCTGGCCTTCGTTCAGACCACGCCTGGCGCCAATCGCGTCCGTCGCCCAACGGATCAGACCTCCGATGAAGATGGCGAAAGTCGTCCCAATCGGCAGGTACATGCCAATGGCGACCAGCATGGGACTTTTCACACCCGTCATAATCAGGGCCACGCCCAGCAGAATCCCGCCCGCAATCAGGGGCCACGCCATATCGCCGCCCACGATGCCCTGCGCCAGTGAGGCCATCAGCCCGGCTTGCGGTGCGGGGAGTTTTGGATCCCCGAAGCCGATGCCGCCCGTGTTGATGTTGCCCTGGTGGAGAGCCAGCAGCGGGAAGTACATAACGGCTGAGGCTACCACCACCGCAATCAGTTCCACGATCTGGATACTTCGTGGCGTACCTCCGATGATGTAGCCGACCTTGAAGTCCTGCAGCAGTTCGCCGGCGACTGCGCTCGAAACGCAGACCACCGCCGCCACGCCCAGGACGGCGATTACACCGCTCGATCCGGAAACGCCCAGCGACACCATCAGGAGTGCCGCAATGATCAGTGTTGACAGCGTCAGGCCGGAAATCGGGTTGTTCGACGACCCGATGACTCCGACCAGGTATCCCGAAACGGTAGCAAAACAGAAGCCAACCACCAGCATGACGATAGCTGCCGTGAGCGCCGGAACAATACCACCGGAGAGGTAGAAGTAAAGAGCAATCATCGTCAGAAACACGAGGAAGATACCCGTCAGCACGATCCGCGAGCTCATATATTGCTCGGTGCGGGCCGTCTGCTCGATGGGCGGTTGCCCGGCCTTCAGCTCCTTAAACGCCCGCGCAATCCCGCCAATCAGAGCCTTCCGCATCTTGAACAAGGTAAAGCAGGCACCGGTGAGCATGGTGCCCACCGCGATGGGCCTGACGATGAAGCGCCAGACGCCGTTGGCAAGTGCCAGCCAGCTTTCTTCCGTGTGGTTTGGCGGCAGTAAGGCCTGCAATTGGGGTCCCAGGAAGTAAATGAGCAGCGGAATCATCAGGCCCCACGCAATCACCGAGCCAGAGAAGTTCAGGGAGGCCAGTTGCGGTCCAATCACGTAGCCGACACCGATATACGCGGGGCTGATGGACGGGCCGGAGAAGACCGTGACGCCGCCCGTCGCGAGCGTGTTTGTTGAGCCCAGCGGCCCCAGTCGCAGGGATGTTTTGCCCAGGTTCCCGATCGTGAAAAACCAGTCACGTTCTGTGGCGAACCCTCCAAACGCACTTGTCAGGAATACCAGGCTCCCGAAGGCCATGTTGTAGAACAGGTACTTTGCCGCTTGAGCCCCCACCTGGCCGGCTTTGTGGATCTGCGCCGCCGCCACTGATTCCGGAAACGGCAGGGAATCATCCTCCACCAGCGCCCGTCGAATCAAAATCGCGCCCGCCGCCACCGATTCGCCAATTGACCCCGCCGTTCGGGCAATGTTTTCCTCAAGGATGGAGCCCTTGAACAGCCGCAGAACCGCCATCCCGATCACCGCTGCCGGGTAAGTGGCGGCGATGGTCTGGCCAGCCTTCAGGCCCAGATACGCATTCGCGGCCCCCAGGACCACGCACATCACCAGGCCAATGAGCGTCGCCCGAAGGGTGAACTCGCTCATTTTCAGACCGGGGGGGACAAACGGCTTGTGTTGGCTCATTGCAATCTCGCTTTTACCTTTTCGCTCAGCACACGACCGTCTACGGTCTTGCCTGCCAGTTTCGCACTGGCAGCCTTAATCACCACGCCCATCTGCTTCGCCGCGGTGGCACCTGTTTCCACCAGAGCGGCTTCCACCGCAGCCAGAATCTCTTCTTCCGATGCCGAAGCAGGCAGATAGCCTTCGATAATCAGCTTTTCCGCTTCTTCTTTGGCTGCCAGTTCTTCCCGGCCACCCTTACGGAACATCTCCGCCGCTTCCACACGCTGCTTCACCAGGCTCTTTAGTAACTGTTGCTCGCCCGCGTCGCCCAGAGGTTTCGAGGGGTCCACTGACAGCGCCTTCTGCAATGCCGTCTTCACCATGCGGATGGTGCCGAGTTTTAGTTCTTCTTTGGCCCTCATGGCGGCCACAAGATCTTTCTGCAACTGGTCGATTAGAGGCATATGTTTGATATTCTAAAGACTCTACTTCCTTCCCGTGTAGATAAGCAAGCAACCCCTTCATTCCACGGGCCTGCCTTACTAGGAAAAACCATCTGTTTCTACATCCGTCGGCCTTGTAGCCGACGCTGAGGCCGCATAAATATAATGAACGTTTTAATCGCAGAACCCATGGCCCAGGCGGGCATTGAACTCTTCCAGGCGCAGCCCGGCTGGAACGTAATCGTCTCCAATCCGAAGGAGTATGCCAAACATCTGGCTGATTGCGAAGCCCTGGTTGTGCGCTCTGCCGTCCAAGTGAATGGCGACGTTTTGCAGCAGGCCCCGAAGCTCCGTGTGGTTGGCCGCGCCGGGGTTGGTGTGGATAACGTTGACCTCCAGGCAGCTACCGCCGCTGGGGTCCTGGTCATGAATACCCCGGGCGGCAATGCTGTCTCGGTTGCCGAGCACACCATAGCGCTCATGCTTTCCATGGCCCGGGCCATTCCGCAGGCCAGCGCGTCCACTAAGTCCGGCAAATGGGAAAAGAAGAAGTTTCTCGGCAGCGAACTACGCGGCAAAACGCTCGGCATCGTTGGCCTGGGGTCGATTGGCCGTGAAGTGGTCCGCCGCGCCCGCGCCTTCGAAATGCGCGTGGTCTCGTATGACCCGTATGTCACGTCCGGTATCGCCCGCGACCTCGGTGTGGAACTGGTTACGCTGGACGAACTTTATGCCCAGAGCGACTACATCACGGTTCACGTCTCGCTGACGCCGGAAACCGATAAGCTCCTCAACGAAACCGCCTTCGCCAAAATGAAGACCGGCGTTCGCATCGTCAACTGCGCTCGCGGCGAACTGGTGGACGAGCTGGCCCTCAAGGCTGCCATTGAATCCGGTAAGGTTGCCGGTGCCTCGCTCGACGTATTCGCCAAAGAACCGACCGATGCGTCGTTCCCCCTGTTCAGCCTCGACCAGGTTCTTGCCACCCCGCACATCGGCGGTGCCACGGAAGAAGCTCAGGAAATCGTCGGCGTCCGTATCGCCGAGCAGATGGTGGAATACCTGCAGAACGGCGTCGCCATCAACGCGGTCAACATGCCGTCACTGTCTCCTGATCAATACAAGGCCGCGACCCCGTTCATTGATCTCTGTGAGCGCCTCGGCCGATTCTCCGCCCATCTGTTGACGGGCAACCCGACCACCATCCGCCTTACCTACTTCGGCCGGATCGCCGATATGAACACCACGCTCCTCCGCAATGCGGGTCTGGCCGGGGTTCTGAACCGTTCTACTGCAGCCCGGGCCAACGTGATTAACGCGATGCAGATCGCTTCCTCGCGCGGCTGGACGGTTGCTGAAATCCACGACAAGAAGTCTGGTCACGCGGATTCTATCCGGCTGGAAATTGAAACCGATTCGTCGCTGACGACCGTGGAAGGTGCGGTTGTGCTCGGCAAGCCCCGCCTGATGCAGGTGGACGGTATTTACTGCGAAGCCCCGCTGACCGGCCCTCTGGTCTGCATGAAGAACCTGGACGTCCCCGGCGTGATCGGTCACGTAGGTTCGGTGCTCGGTTCCAACATGATCAACATCGCCAACTTCTCGCTGGGCCGCCGTGATTCCGGTGAACCGCTGGAGGCAATTGCTGTGGTTTCCACCGATACGCTGGTCCCGCAGGATGTGCTGGATCAGTTGATGTCGAACCCGGCCGTCAAGCTGGCGCGGTCAGTCGAAATCGGCTAAGCAAGTCTTCAACTCATCAACTCAGGGAAAAGCCCGGTGCTCACGCGCCGGGCCTTCTCTTTTAGCGATGCGATCACGTTGACGAGCAAGCGCTGTCAACATGGAATTCTGGTGGTGCACCTTACGGTTCTCCTGTCCCTTTTTCCAACACTGTTGGCGTGGCTTGCGTGGCGCGCCCATCCAAATCTCGCCCCCCCGCTTTCAGGGATTCGGCGGCAGCTATTGTATTGCGGCCTTTCAGCCAATGCACTCTGTGCCCTTACCTGTGCTTTGGTGTGGCTTGTCACCTTTACTGCTGCGGTAAACGAGGTGTTCGGATTGGTGCGGCTTTACTCCTTGTTTTGGCAAGCGGCCTGGCCTTTTTCGCACGCGGAATAGCGCGATTGCTGCTGTTGGGAAGCGCTCTACTACTCGTAATTGTTGTGTACAGGGGCATTCCTGGTAGCTACTGGGCGTGTTGTCTAACGCCCCTGCAGAGCTTGTTTCTCAGCTTCCATCATGTTCGCCAAAATGTCATTGATAAGCGTCAGATGACCCTTCCCTTTTGATCTGAGCCACGTGATGACACTCTTGTCCAGGCGAACACTGACCGCCTGTTTCCGCGGGCGGACATCACGCAGGCGGACCATAGCCGCCAGTTGCTCGTCCGTGAGTCTGGGAATGAGCTTCAGGCTGGAAGCCGACTCGATCCCCGCAGCCTGATTGGCAGCGATTCGAGCCAGTGCCTGGCGGTCCTTATCCGTCAGTTTTCTGTTCCTGATATCTTCGGAGCTCATGCTTTTCAGCTGCGCGGGCTGGGATGATTCGGATAATTTCTTCGCCATGTCTCTTCTCTCGATACACATGAACCACGAGCAGGACAGCACTGATGCCCGGTACCGCCTGAACAGCCCGATAGCGTGCCAGCGCCAATCACCGGTTTCCGGGTCAATACGATCAGGGACCACCAAACAGTGTTCGTCTTCGAACGCCAGTGAAGCTAACTCAAATGAGACACCGCCACACTTTCGCTGGTTGCTCACATTCTGAGCTTCATCCCGCTCGTACTTGACTTGTATATACGAAGCGTAGCGCAACTGCCTGAACTGAACATCAGAAAAAAGGCCCGGCGCATCCCACGCCGGGCCTTTTTCTTTTCTCTTAAGCCGAGCCTAAATCCCTTCGCCCTCAATCAGCAACTCTTCCTGACTGATCAACACCCCTCGCCGCTCCAACTGCTGAACCGCCTCATGAGTCGCGATCCCACTCAGATCAATGGCGCTTGCCGCGCCCGAAGTCACAATCAGAATCAGGCCTGCCACCGCAGCCAGGGATAGCGCATTCACCGGAGCCACGCCCACCACCGCGACGTTTGCACCACGGTCGAACAACTCCCGCTCCAGCAGATACGCCGATTCCATGTCTTCCACCAGAATTACCGCTGGCTTGTGTCCAAACCTGGCTGACCGCTCGCCTTCCGCAACCTGACCACGTACCTCTTCCTTACCCTCGGTCCCGGTGATCATCCCCGCACCCAGCGTCTCGTTCGAAAGCGGGTCGATGATGATGAATGCACCGGTAATCCGGTTGTTCGCATAGTGGTCGAAGTACAGAGGATGGTGCGTCTGAATCGAGATCTCACCAATCTCATTCAGTTGAAGCCGCGCCGCGCCCACACGTTCCAGCGAATTCACGTCCATCCGGAAATTCACCGAACGAATCACTCCCCGAACCTGGTGCGACGTGTGCTTAATAAAGTAGCTACGCCCTGGCTCCAGCGCCGTCGCATTCATCCATACGCAATTCGCCCGGAACCGTCGTGCCACATGCGGCACCTGATCCACAGGGACAATCAAATCCCCCCGGCTGATATCGATTTCGTCTGCCAGGCAAAGCGTCACAGACTGCTGCGCATGCACGCCGTCCAGATCGCCGTCCCACGTAACGATGCGCGTAATTTTCGTGCGCCGCCGAGCCGGCAAAGCCAGCACTTCATCGCCCGCCCGGAAAGTGCCCGACGCCATCTGCCCGGCATACCCCCGGAAATCGAGGTCCGGACGCAGTACATACTGAACCGGGAAGCGCGCCGGAGCCGCCGCCAGATCTTCGTCCGCATCCACCGTTTCCAGATGATCCAGAAGGGTCTTGCCTGTAAACCAAGGCGTCTTCGGACTCAATTCGACAACGTTGTCGCCATCACGGGCGCTCATCGGAATGAACACCGCTTCGGGCGCGCCAATCCTGCGGAGGAACTCCGTAAACTCGACGTGGATCGCCTCGTAGACCGCACGATCCCAGTCCACCAGGTCCATCTTGTTGATGGCCACCACAAAGTGCCGGATCCCCAGCAAATTCGCAATAAACGCGTGCCGTCGCGACTGTGGCAACACGCCATTCCGTGCGTCAATCAGAATAATGGCCAGATGCGCCGTCGACGCCCCCGTCGCCATGTTACGCGTGTACTGCTCATGGCCGGGCGTATCCCCGATGATGAACTTGCGTTTCGGCGTCGAGAAATACCGGTACGCCACGTCAATCGTGATGCCCTGCTCGCGCTCGGCCCGCAAACCATCGGTCAGCAGCGCCAAATCAATCACGCCGCCGCTCGAATTCACCGAAGCCTTGGCCACACTGGCCAGCTGATCTTCGTAAACGCCTTTGGAATCGTAAAGCAACCGCCCAATCAGGGTGCTTTTTCCATCATCCACGCTGCCGGCCGTGGAAAACCGAAGCAAAGTTGGCATTAGAAGTAGCCCTCGCGCTTCTTGATCTCCATGGAACCTTCCTGGTCATGATCGATCACGCGATTTTCCCGCTCCGACCGGCGTACCAGCTTCATCTCGTCAATAATCTTGTCAATCGTGTCGGCTTCAGAGCGAATAGCCCCGGTACAAGGACTGCACCCCAACGACCGCATCCGGCACATCACCATCTCCGTCTTCTCGCCCGGCAGCAGCATAAACTCCTGCTCGGCCGACACCAGCGATCCGCCGCGCACCACCATCGGCCTCGGCTTGGCGTAATACATGGGGACAATCGGAATATTCTCGCGCCCAATGTACTGCCAGACATCCAGTTCGGTCCAGTTCGACAGCGGGAACACGCGAATATGCTGGCCCTTGTCTACCCTGGCGTTGTATACGTTCCACAGTTCCGGACGCTGATTTTTCGGGTCCCACTGCCCAAACTCATCGCGGAACGAATACACCCGCTCCTTCGCCCGCGACTTCTCTTCATCGCGCCGCGCCCCGCCAAAAGCCGCGTCGTAACCGCCCGCCGCCAGACCATCCAGCAGCGCCCGCGTCTTCAGCAAGCCACAACACTTCTGCGTGCCAATCGCGATGGGGTTCGCGCCTCCGTCAATCGCCGCCTGATTCGTATGCACGATCAGCCTGGCATCGATCGACGCGCAGAACTCATCCCGGAAGGTAATCATCTCCCGGAACTTGTACTTTGTGTCGATGTGCAGCAGAGGGAAAGGAATCCGCCCGGGGAAGAAGGCCTTCTGGGCGAGGCGAACCATAACAGACGAATCCTTGCCGATCGAATACAGCATGACAGGGTTTTGGAATTCGGCCGCAACTTCGCGGATGATGTGAATGCTCTCAGCTTCGAGCAGGTCGAGATGGTCCACTTTGAGTCCTGATCTCAGGATACCGTATCAAGTTGATCGGATTATAGTGGAAAGCTTGCATGCCAATACGCTCCCGTATCCTGCACCACCATAATCACAATGATGAAGTTCTCCTTTAGACAGACATGCCTGGTCGTCGCAACTGCCTTCTTTTCCCTGGCCCCAGGTGCCCACGCGGGGATGGTTTTGGAGATACCAGCCGCCACAGCAGGCTTCACGCTGACCACTTATGTAGACGGCTTCTCTCCAACCGGGTACTGCTGCGGACCGCTGGGCGTCACGTTCACTTCCGCCGGTACCGTCATGGTGGCTGAGCACAGGGGCGATGTCCGCGTATTCTCCCATGCAGACGGCCAGCATGCCGGTGACGTCGCAGTGGTCCAGAACTACGGCCTGTATAATGGCGTCGGTCTCGCGGCTCTCGGCAACTACGTCTACCTGGCCGAGCAATCCGCCGGCAGGATCGTTCGCCTGAACAACGACGGCACCTACAGCGCCGACATCGTCAATGTTCCCGTTGCCACCGGCCTGGTGGCCAACCCAGTCACGTCGCTGCTCTACTCATCGGGCTATGGTTACGGGATCTACAGCATCGATCCCAACGCCACCACACCCACTGCTGACCTCTTCAAAGCAGGCACCTACGACGGACTGGCTCTGGACCTTACGAATGGAATCATGTATGCCGCCGCCGGCGACAACCATGTTTACGGCTACTCCCTGAGCGATGCCAGCCAGGTCTACGACTCGGGCTATTTTCCCGAAGGGCCTGACGGGATCGCCCTCGGCACCGGTGCCCTCGCCGGAAAGCTCTTTCTGAACACGACTTCCGGCACCGTCCATTCTGTGGATATTGCTACGAACGCGCGCACCCTCATAGCCTTCGGTGGCTCACGCGGCGACTTCGTCGCGGTCGCCCCCAATGGGACCCTGTTGCTCACCCAAACCGACCGGATTCTTCGTCTTACCGCGCCCTCCGGCTCGGGCTTCGAGTCGGGAACCCCGGAACCGGGTACCGTGGTTCTGCTGCTCAGCGGTCTCGCAGGCCTGGTTGGTGTGCGCCGCCGCCTGGCGAAGTAGTTTGTCCCCCCGACGCCGCGTAAACTGCGGCTAAAGTCTGGAGGTGGGGTAGATCAGGTTAATGCCCAACTGCAGCAGCGGCTGGTAAATCTGATCTACGATCCGCCACCCCAGCACAAGTCCCAAAATCGCGAAGCCGCGAAACTTGAAGCGCCATTCCATCAGCTTTCTGGCACCGTCTTCTGAGGTGAGCAGGCTCAGGGCACCGTAGCCGTCCAGCGGCGGGAACGGCAACAGGTTGAAGACACCCAGCAGCAGGTTCAGCGTGAAGAACGTGCCCAGAACTGCCGCGATGCCTTCGGCCAGACTGCCGTCCAGATTACCTCGGGAGAGCACGCCGGTTGACATACCAATTCGCAGCGCCAAACCCGCCGCAATCGCCAGCGCGAAGTTCGCCGCCGGACCAGCCAGTGACATCAACCCGGCCCGTTTCGGATGCCGGATCGACCAGAGCGGATCATAAGGCGCGCTCGCCCAACCGATCAGCCCGGACCCGGTAAAGATTCCCAGCAGCGGCATAAGCACCATGCCAAAGGGTTCCCGCTTAATGTGCGGGAGCGGATTGAGAGTAACCTGTCCGCCTTCAAAAGCGGTCATATCGCCGCCCATCTTCGCAGCCAGGGCGTGCGCTGCTTCGTGGCAGGTGGTGGAAAGCAAGAACACCACGTACTGCATAAAGCCGGAGGCAAGAAGTTCGGGTGTCATTTTTTTTGTGGGGCTCTGAGTCTATAAACAGGTGGCGCGAAGACCAATTTTCCTGCGCAAGACATTCAGACGTTTCTCCGGCGGAAGGGACAGCCGGTAGCGGATCAACTCAACCAGGGCACGGTCGCTTTCGAGCCGCAATGCTTCCGACACCGACAGCTTAGGTGTCTTTGGGCACTTCGCGACTGGCGGCGATTTCTTCATGAAGAGTCCTCTCCAGAATACTAATGACCGCGGTGTCTTTCTCTCGCCCCGCCGCACGCTTACTGTGGATGATGTCGGCCAGCGACGCGACCATCACCGCTTGTCCGCCAATCGGCACTGACTCCGCACGCTCTCGCAGGACGCAAACCCGTCAATAGTAAAGGCCGAAGGATCGTAGCCCCGAGTTCCTGGGCCACAGCCTTCAACCGCTGCATATTACCCGGTGTTTTATGAAAGAAAAAGTCTATGTCAATCGTAGAGACGGGGGCCACTGCCTTTACGTGATGAAAAGCGGGCGGCCCCCATATTCCAGCTCAATAAACCCTCCAGCCCATGCCGATTCATGGCCTTCGCCACCAGCTACAGTTCTGGCTGGGCATCCACTCTCTCGCCCTCAGGCCTTAGCCCGGGGAACAAAATTCAGCGACGCCGAATTCATGCAGTACCGCAGCCCGGTCGGCTTCGGACCATCGTCAAACACATGGCCCAAATGCCCGTCACAACGCGAACAAACCACTTCCACGCGCTTCATACCGTAGGCGGAATCCACGTGTTCGGTGACATTCTCTTTAGCCAGAGGCATGAAGAAACTCGGCCACCCCGTGCCGGATTCGAACTTCGTCTTCGAATCAAACAGCGGCGTCTCACAGCAAACGCAGTGGTACAGGCCATCCTCATGGTTCTTCGCATACTTGCCGGTGAACGCACGTTCGGTGCCCGCCTTACGGGTCACTTCAAACTGCTCCCGGTCCAGCTGCTTCTTCCATTCGGCTTCCGTTTTGACGACTTTTTCCACTTCCACCACTCCCTTGCGTGCACCCGCCGCATCGAACTGAACAATCTTCACCGGTTTCCCGGCCTTGTTTTCTGCCGCCGCCAGCCAAACGGACGCGCTGATGGTACCAATGGCTGCCTGAAAAAGTTCTCGCCGGTTCATTACTTCTTCCCCCCGTTGATTTCCTTGCGATACCACTCCGGATACTTCTTCTTCAGATCTTCAATCTTCGGCAGATCCTGCGCCACAATATACGGCTGCGTCGGGTTGTTGTCCAGATAGTGCTGGTGGTAGGCTTCGGCCGCGTAGAACGCTTCGAGCGGCACAACCGCCGTCACGATCGGGCTCTTGAAGACCTTCGCCGCATCCAACTGCTTAATATAGGCTTCCGCCGCAGTCTTCTGCACCTCATCGCTGAAGAAAATCGCCGACCGATACTGGGTGCCCACGTCGTAATGCTGACGGTTCAGGGTCGTCGGGTCATGCGCCACGTCAAAGAAAAGCTTGAGGACCTGGCCATAACTGATGACGGAGGGATCATACGTGATCTTGATGGCTTCCGCGTGGCCCGTATTGCCATCGCTCACTTGCTTGTACGTCGCCGTCTTCTTCGCGCCACCCGAGTAGCCCACTTGCGTATCCAGCACGCCCTTCGTGTGCTCATAAACGCCCTCCAGGCCCCAGAAACACCCGCCGGCGATCACCACGACCGCCTGCTTTGAGGTTGCCGGCTGACCGGTAACCGTCGGGTCCGGGAACGATGACGCGGCAAACGCGACGCTCGCACAAACCGCTCCCATAACAATTCCACTCAATCTCATAAAACCTCCACCTGTCAGATGCCGGGACCCGCATGGATTATTCCGCGGAGTTTGGACCCGTCTCCATATATATTACGAGTTTCCAGCCGCAATGGTTGTGCCCCCCGCGCTGGTTCTGGCGGCTCGTATCAGTTCCGCTGCATTCCGGACTGCTTCCGGCGTCAGAATCTCGCCGCTCAGCATGCGCCCGATCTCTTCGGTACTCTGCGTCGCATCCAGTTCTTCCAGTTGCGCCACCGTCCGCCCGGCCTTCTCAAACTTCCCCACCCGGTAATGATGGTCTGCGAAACACGCAATCTGCGCCAGGTGCGTCACACAAATCACCTGATTTTCTGCCGCCAGCTTCTTCAGCCGCCGAGCGACACCCTCCGCCGCCCGCCCCCCAATTCCCGTATCGATCTCATCGAACACCAGTGTCCGCAGATGCAGCGCGGCGGCCCCTTTCGAACCCACCAGGCAAGCCTTCACCGCCAGCGCCACCCGTGACAATTCGCCGCCGGAGGCCACTTTTTCCAAGGGTTTCGGCGCCTCACCCGCGTTCGGAGAAACCAGAAAACGTACCTTGTCAGCCCCGCTTTCAGACCACGCCACCGGCTCCAGCGCAATCCGGAAAACCGCACGCTCCATCGCCAGCGGCCTTAATTCTTCCTCTACCCTCGTTGAGAGCTTCGCAGCCGCGGCCGACCGATGCGCCGTCAGCGCCCTCGCGCCATCTTCATATTTCTTCGCCAGCAGGTTTTGTTCATGGCGCAGATGTTCCAGCCGCTCCCCGGCGGTTTCCACCTCCAGAATCCGGCGCTTCACGTCCTCCACGAACGTCAAAATCTCTTCCACAGACCCGCCGTACTTCCGCTTCAGCTTCTCAATTGCGGCCAGACGGTTTTCGATCTCTTCGAGGCGCGCGGGATTCGCTTCCACCCGCCCCAGGTAATCACGCAGCGAATACGCCACGTCCTGAACCGCAATCAGCGCCGGCTCCAGAGCCTGCCGCACCGCAACCATCGACTCATCAATCCGCCCCAGCTCATCCAGTTTCTTCGAAGCCGCCCGCAAAACACTCCAGGCCGATTCCGGAGTCTCGTACAGAGCTTCCCAGGCCGACCCCGCCGTTTCCAGTAACTTTCCGGCGTTCTGCTGCACTTTTCGCTCGGCCAGAAGTTCCGTATCTTCGCCAGCCTGCAGCTCCGACTGCTCAATCTCGGTCCGCTGGAATTGCCAGAGATCCAGCAACCGCAACTTCTCCTGGTCCGAACTCTCCAGCGTCGCAATCTCTTCAGCAGCCTGCTTCCAGGCCAGATAGACCTCCCGCAGCGCCCGCCGTTCCTCGCGGACACCGGCAAACGAATCCAACATCGACAATTGAGCCGCCGCGTCAAACAGCAACTGCTGGTCATGCTGCCCGTGGATATCTCCCAGATGCGCACCCAGCTCTTTCAGCAGAGCAACAGTCGCAGGCCGGTTATTCACGAACACCCGGCTTTTTCCGTTTGAGAGAATCTCCCGTTCCAGCAGAAGCTCACCCTCTTCGGTCTCCAGACCAGCCGCCTCCAGGGCTCGCTCAGACCGCTCCGGAGCATCAAATCGCCCCGAAACCCGAGCCCTGTCCTCGCCCGACCGGATCATCTCCGCCGACGCCCGCCCGCCCAGCAGCAGCCCCAGAGCATCCACCACAATCGATTTACCGCTTCCCGTTTCGCCCGTCAGCAAATTCAACCCTGCGTGAAAGCGAACGCGCAGGCGATCAACTACGGCGTAATTTTCGACAACCAGTTCGTGAAGCACTTCAACCAGATTATAGGAGGATGCCACTGGAACTACATCAACGACAGGAGCATAATTGAAGTTGTCATGAAATTTCGTCTCGCCGCCCTCGCCCTTTCCCTTTCCGCCCTGGCTGTCGCTCAGGACACGACTCTTGGCAAACCTCTGACCCTGGCAAAGCCCGTCACCCTCGCCACCCTCTATGCCGCCCCCGCCGCACAGGTCGGCAAAACCGTCCAGGTTTCCGGCAAAGTCACGGAAGTCTGCGAAATGATGGGTTGCTGGATGAACCTGACCGACGCAGAAGGCCATCTCCTCCGCATCAAGGTGAACGACGGAGACATCGTCTTCCCCAAGGACTCCATCGGCAAGAACGCCATCGCCGAAGGCACCCTGGAGAAACTGGAACAGACAAGGGAACAAGTGATCGCTGCGGTAAAACACGAAGCCGAGGAACAGAAGCGTGCGTTCGATCCCTCGAAGATCAAATCCGGCAAAACCACGTACCAGATTGCTGGTACCGGTGCAGTCATCTCAGCGAAGTAACTCCAGCCTCGTGAATGAGGTATGCTCATCTGGATATGAGCTCGGCCAACGTTGACCGTCACGCGTCCTACAACAAATCCAGAATCTTCCTCGTAAGCGTCCTCGCACTTGTCACCGCCGGGATGGCTGCCTCCATCCGCGCCGACATCGCCGGGGAACTCCAGAGGCTCTTCTTCGACCCCATCGATAAGGCGCACTCAGCCGAAATGATCGGGGCCGTGCTCGGTGTCCCGTTCCTCGGTTTCGCGATCACTATCGCGCTTGGTAGCCCGCTGCTCGACATTATCGGGATGGGCCTGCTCCTCCCGGTTTCAGCTGTCTGCTTCATCCTGGGCACGCTCACGATCCTCCTGGCGGATACCATCTCTTCCGGTGCCGGCATCTATAACATCATGTGGATTGGTGCCGTCATCACCGGTATCGGCTGGGGTCTGGTCGAAACGGTCGTCAACCCCCTCACCGCCACCCTCTACCCCGACGAAAAAACAGCCCGGCTCAATGTTCTGCACGCCTGGTGGCCGGGTGGTCTGATCATTGGTGGGTTGTTGTCATACGGTATGAATCCAGATGGAGTGAAAGCGGTCGATTGGTTGACGCGATAAGAATGAACATGAAACAATCTTGATACAGTAATTAAAATTACACCTAACTACTATTACTTCATTACTTCTAGAGGAGAACAAGTATGTACTAGATTATATTTGATACTATAAATACTAGCAATAGCAATACATCGTATAGAACAATAAGAATTAGCAATAGCAAAACATCGTATAGATTAATAACAAGAACAAACAGAGCCAACACCAGTAAGAATCGAGGATCCACCAAAAGCTGAAACTGCTTTTTATTAAAGCAAGAAATTAATTGACTAAAAACTAACAAAAATAAATTGTGCTGGTGATAACTTATAAGAATATCAATAGGTAGTTCATTGTTTACCGAGTACTTTTTAATGGTTTACCGAGTACTCTAGAATTGTACTGAAATTACCGAGTACTTCTGCT
>RGPS01000111.1 GCA_010084195.1 Terriglobia bacterium | reverse complement strand
CTGTTCGTCTGTGACTCAACCCGCCGAACCGCCGTATGCGGACCCGCATGTACGGTGGTGTGGGAGGGGCGGAGCCGCGAGGCTCTCCCCTATCCCGATACCCGTCTTACAAACTTTAGGAACGATTCGCGGATGGAGCGGCGCAGAAGAACTTCGAGCTGCATTCCGCGCTGATGGATGTGGATGCCGTCGACCGGGAAGGCGCGGTCGATCTGAAGCACTCGATCCAGGGCGACTGGGCTGGTGGTGGCCGGTGATCTCGCTGTCCTCGATCTCCTTCTACATTCCGGCCCGCAAACGCACAACGCATTCCGAGAGCTTCGCGATATCGATCACTTTCCCTTCCTTCATTCGGTCAAACCTTCGACGGCGAGGACGGTACCCACACCATAGTTCTGATCCTCAGGTTTCGCTTCGCGCTCGAACTCCGGCGCGGAACCTCCGTAGCTGTCTGTGCCCACGGTGATGACGACACCACCCTGTATCAACTCTATTTTTTATTGCATTGATCCGGCGGGATCGGTGCCTGGATCGCGTTCTCGTTTGCGAGTCTGTGCCGTGGTAAGGTCCACAACCGGAAGAACCG
This sequence comes from Terriglobia bacterium, assembly GCA_010084195.1. Lineage (GTDB taxonomy): Bacteria > Acidobacteriota > Terriglobia > Bryobacterales > Bryobacteraceae > BOG-234. The sequence goes on along the minus strand of RGPS01000111.1, from coordinate 18,194 downwards.
TCTTCTTCGCCGCCTCGTCGAGAGTTTTCTGCGCGTCCTCTCGCGATTTTGGACACCGGTGCCTTGTGGGGTGTTGTCTTTCATTTGCTCCACGGAAGCGGATTTGATCCCTAGACAAACCTTCCAGATAAATCTATGATCTATATATGCGCTCGATTGCGAAACTATTTGCACTCGTCGGGTTATCTGCCTCGGCTCTACTAACGGCCGCGGAGCCCCAGCGGGCCTACGACATTCTGAAGAACAACTGCTTCGCTTGTCACGGCGTGAACAAGATGTCGGGTCTCGATCTGCGTTCGCGCGAGTCCATTCTTACCGGGGGAACACGGGGCCCCGCAGCCACGCCATCGAACTTGAAGCGGAGTCCGCTGTATCAGTTCGTATCCCACGAGGCCGAACCGGCCATGCCTCCAGGCAAAAAGCTGTCCGACGGCGACATCGAAGTCCTTCGCCAGTGGATTCTCGACGGCGTTGATTTCACCGGTGTCGCTTTACCGGCCGACCTGAAAACCGAAGACCAGAAGATCGACGAACGCGCCATTAGGCCCGAAGAGCGGAAATCGTGGGCTTTCCAGAAACCAAAGCGCATCGATCCGCCCAAGGTTTCCGACGCCGGTTGGAATCGAAATCCGATCGATGCGTTTCTGCGCAAAACGATGGCCGACCGTAAGGTGAAGCCGTCGCCGGTCGCTGATCGCCGCACCTTGATTCGCCGCGCCTATCTCGATCTCCTCGGGTTGCCGCCGAAGCCGGAAGAAGTCGAAGCGTTTGTAGCTAACAAAGCCCCCGATGCATGGGAGCACGTTGTCGACGGACTGCTCGCCTCTCCCCACTACGGCGAGCGTTGGGCCCGTCATTGGCTGGACCTGGTCCGGTTCGCCGATTCCGGCGGATTCGAGTTCGACGTGGACCGTCCCGAAGCGTGGCGTTATCGAGACTATGTCGTCAGCGCATTCAATAACGACAAGCGTTACGACACGTTCCTCAAAGAGCAATTGGCCGGCGATGAATATGCGCCGGATTCGCACGAAGCCAACATCGCCACCGGCTATCTCCAGTTAGGCCCCAACAGCGGTGGCGGCGAACGTGGCCGCCAGGATGGGCTCGACGATGTCATCAGCACCACATCGGCGGCCTTCCTCGGCGTGACCGTGGGCTGCGCCCGCTGCCACTTCCACAAGTTCGATCCAATCCCGCAGAAGGATTACTACCAGTTCCAGGCCGTCTTCGCTTCCGCCAAACCGGTGAGCTATCCCCTCGTCTCCAGGGAAGAGGTCGCCGCGCGCGACGCCGCTATCAAGCGCATTGAAGAGTTAAAAAAACCGCTGACCAAATCCCTGACCGAGGTCGAAAAGCCTTACCGCAACAAGCTCGTCGAAGAGTATGTCAGCCGCCTCCCCGCGTATTTGCAGGAAGCCTGGCGGACGCCGGCGGAGAAGCGCACCGAAGGGCAGCGCCTGAACTTCACCCAGATTCAGAAGACTCTCGAAGACGACACGCTCGCCAATCGCATCACCGAGCAACAGATCGTCGCGCAGATGCCCGCTGACGTCAAGGCGCAGCACGCCGGCATCAAAGACAGGATCGCCGAGTTGGAGGCGCAGAAGCCGAAACAGCTGCCAACCGCCATGGCGACCGGTGAGAACAGCGCGCAGCCGCGTCCATCCTATTTCTTGCGTCGCGGCGGTATCGACGCGCTCGGACCTCGCATGACTCCGGGAGTGCTGTCGGTTGTCAGCGAAACGCCATATGTATTTCCAACCCCGCCCGAGGGCGTTAAATCGACCTGGCAGCGCCGCGGTTTCGCCGAGTGGGTCGCTTCGCCCGAGAATCCCCTGACCGCCCGCGTGATGGTCAATCGAATCTGGCAGCATCATTTCGGCGAGGGAATCGTGCGCACGCCGAACAATCTTGGCAAGATGGGTGAACCTCCCTCCCATCCCGAACTGCTCGACTGGTTGGCTACCGAATTCGTCGAGCGGGGCTGGAGCGTCAAGAGCATGCACAAGCTGCTCATGACCTCGCAGGCTTATCAAATGGCGAGCGACGACGTGCCCGCCGGAGTCAATGCAGACCCGGAGAATCGCCTGTTCTGGCGCATGCCGCGTCTGCGTCTTGAGGCCGAGGCCATTCGCGACAACATCATGGCCGTGGCGGGAACCCTGGATCGGACTTTGGGTGGACCCGCCATTTACCCCTACATCAATCCGGCGCTGTTTCAGTCGAGTACGAAGCGAACCTGGCCCGGCAAGCCGGAGGACGATCCTTCCACCTGGCGGCGCAGTTTGTACGTTTATTCGAAGCGAAGCATTCGCTATCCGATGTTTGAAGCCTACGACCAGCCGAATCTGGTCAACTCCTGCGAACGCCGGAATCGCTCCACGATTGCGCCCCAGGCTCTGTTCCTGATGAACGACACCTTCATCCAGGAGCAGTCCAGGCGTTTCGCCGACAGACTGCGCAAGGACGCCGGCGAAGACGCCGGAGCGCAAGTGGATCGCGCCTTCCAACTCGCCCTCGGGCGAGCCCCGCGAGTTCAGGAGCGGGCGACGGCCGTGGAATACGTGAAAACGTCCGTGGAAGGTTTGGTTGGCTTCTCCCGCGCTGTCTTCAATCTCAACGAGTTCATCTACCGGCCATGATCAAACGATTCTATTCACGCAGGGAGTTACTATCGAGTTTGGGTGGGGGGATCGGCGCGGTTGCGTTTGCCGACATGCTGGCGCGGCCCGCAATGGCGGCGTCGAAGTTTCCCCTTGCGCCCAAGCCCGCGCACTTTCCCTCCAAAGTCAAATCGGTTATCTCGATCTTCTGTTACGGAGGCGTCAGCCAGGTCGACACGTTCGATCCGAAGCCGGAACTCCTGAAACGGCAGGGCGAGACGATGCAGGGCGTCGGACAGGTGGTCGCGACAATGGGGACCCCGGGCGGCTTGATGCCGTCGCCCTGGGAGTTCAAAAAGTACGGACAGTGCGGAATGGAGATTTCCGACCTCTTCCCGCACCTGTCTCAGCACGCGGACGATCTTTGTCTCATTCGATCGATGCACGCGATCAGTCCCGCGCACGGTCCCGCCTTGTTCCAGATGAACACCGGCACGATCCTGGCCGGCGCGCCCAGCGTCGGAAGTTGGGTTACCTACGGGTTGGGCACGGAAAACGAAAATCTGCCAGGATTCATCGTCTTCACCGATTATCGCGGCGGTCCTATCAACGGCGCTCCGAACTGGAGCAATGGCTATATGCCGGCGGCCTACCAGGGCACGCCGTTTCGTCCCACCGGCGAACCCATCATCGACCTGCAGCCGCCTAAAGGAACCGATCCCGCGCAGCAGCGCAAATGGCTCGATATGCTTGGCAAGTTGAACGAGCAGCATCTGGAGCGCAACCCCGAAGATAGCGAGCTGGCGGCGCGTATCTACTCCTACGAGCTCGCGTTCAAGATGCAGATTTCAGCTACGGATGCGATCGATATCGCGAAGGAAACGCAAGCGACCAGGAAGCTCTACGGAGTCGACGAAAAACCCACAGATTATTTCGGACGCCAGGCGCTCATGGCGCGCCGTCTGGTCGAGCGCGGCGTGCGTTACGTCCAGATCTTCTCGGGCGGCGGGAATTTCGACCCGTGCTGGGATGCGCACTGGGATCTCAAAGCCAACCACGGCAATCATTGCGCCGAGACGGACAAACCCATGGCAGGCCTCATCAAGGACCTGAAGAGTCGCGGCCTGTTCGATTCCACCTTGATCATCTGGCACGGTGAATTCGGGCGGCTCCCGATTTCCGAGCGAATGGACGGCCGTGACCACAATGCGAACGGCTTCAGTGTCTGGTTGACGGGTGGCGGCATCAAAGGTGGTACGGTCATTGGAGCTACGGACCAATACGGCTACCGCGCCGTGGAAAACCCGAAGTCGGTGTACGATCTCCACGCCACGATCCTTCGAGCTGTCGGACTTGACCACGACAAGCTCACCTACCGCTTCAACGGCCGTGACATGAAACTCACCGATGTGCATGGCCACGTGATCAAAGAAGCGCTTGCCTGATTGATATAAGCCCGACCGCGGACCTTGGGCCACTTGACGCCAAGTATCCCAAATGATCTATAATTTATCATGCTTGATCGTCGCCAGTTTCTTCGTACATCTATTTCCGCCGCAACTGTGTCGTCAATTGCGGCATGGGCCGCGAATACGCCCGTTAAGATAGCTCACCGCGAAGGCAACATGCCTAAAAAAGACGGAGTCTCGGCTTACGAGCTTGCCTCCAGTATTCCCGGCCTCACGGGTCTCGAGGTGGGGGGCGCCCGGCTCCTGGACCGAGCGACCGCCCTGGCCTATAAAAGAGAGTCTGATCGCTGGCGGATCCGGACCGTTTCGCTGTATGCGGCGTTCCCGCAGGGTACAACGTTGGTTACCGCCGGTGCCCCGGCTGAAGAGACTCTTCGCAAGACGATTCAGGCAGGCGAACTGGTCGGTGCGACCGTCATCGCAGTAGGCGGATTCTTTGATACGTGCCCTAAGATGGACAATGAAACGTCCTACGGCCCCTGCGTGGAATTACTGAAGAAGATAGGGCCCCTGGCTGCGGATTCAGGCATGAGTATCGCCCTGGAACTCTCGCTCAGTCTGGCCGAGTATCAGAAGCTGATGGGGCTGGTAGGACACCCGGCCATTCGCCCCTATTGGGACGCCACAGGCACCGACCACATGGGCCATCCCGGTGACGGGACCAAGGGTCTCGAAGTCCTGGGTAACAACATCCCCATGATGCACCTCAAAAACGGCCGGGCGGGATTCCTGATGGAGGATGTGCATTTACTGGAGAAGCACCCAAGAAGCCAGGTCCCTGAGCGGGTGATGTCCATTAAATGGGCGCAGGAGGCCTTCCCCATCCTCAAGAAAGCCGGATACGAGGGTTGGTTCGCATTTGAAACCCCGCATACCAGTGTCGAATCCTTTATCAAGGAAGCCACGAAGAACGTCGAGTTCGTGATGAAGTGTATGTCCTAGCGACTCCTAATAAGACTGCCGCCAGCTTCAACAGCCCGCTGCTGTACGAATGAGCCGTGAAGGTAAATTGAGACCCTGCGAAGCGAGGAGTAAGAAGCGTGCTTGATCGTCGTGATTTCTTGAAGGCCGCGCCCGTGGCTGCAACCGTTGTCGCAGAGACGCTGAAGGCGGCGGCTCCGAATCTCCGAATTGAAGCATTCGACTACCAGGGTGTTCGCCTGGGTGCGAGCCGTTGGTCAGACCAGGCGAGAATCGCGCGAGAGTTCTATCTCAGCCTGCCCGATGATGACATCCTGCAAGGCTTTCGCGCCGAGGCCGGGCTGCCTGCCCCAGGCAAGCCGCTTGGCGGATGGTGCGCCAAGGACAGTTCGATGGTGCTCGGCCAATGGTTGAGCGGAATGTCTCGCACCTACCGCGCTACGGGGGATACCGCCATGCGAGAGAAGGCCGTGCGCTTAATGACGGAGTGGGGCAAGACGGTAAAGCCAGATGGAGATTGTCGAATGCGCCACTACGCCTTCGACAAGATGGTCTGCGGGTTGGTGGATATGAAACTCTACGGCGGCGCCACGGAAGCGCTACCGCTACTCGAGAAGATTATCGACTACGCTGAAAAGAACTTCGAGCGGACGCCGATGATCGTGGAGCCTGGCCATAACACCTACTACTACGGGCTTCCGCAGGAATGGTACACGCTTTCCGAGAACCTCTATCGAGCCTACCAAGTGACCGGCAATCCCAGGCATAAAGCCTTCGCCGCCGTCTGGCATTATCACCAATATTGGGACAAGTTCGACAAGACGTCGTCTGTACCAGATGCTCAGGGTGTTCACGCCTACAGCCACGTCAATACATTTTCTGGAGCAGCCATGGCCTACGCGGTCGAAGGCGATCCGAAATACCTTCGAATCATTCGAAACGCCTACGACTATCTGCAAAACACACAGTGCTACGCAACAGGCTGCTATGGCCCCAACGAGAGGTTCATGGCGCCAGACGGAAGCTTGGGCCGGGCGCTCGATTCAAGGTCAGACACGGCGGAGGTCGTTTGCGGTTCGTGGGCTGGATTTAAACTGGCTCGGTATCTCACGCAGTTCACCGGTGAATCCCGATATGGCGACTGGATCGAGCGCCTCTTCTATAACGGTGTTGGCGCTGCACTTCCGTTGGAGCCCGGCGGACGGAATTTCTACTATAGCGATTATCGGGTTAGTGGCGGAATGAAGGTTTACCGCTGGGATACCTTCACATGCTGTTCCGCCTCGCTCCTCCAGAATCTGGCCGACTACCACAACCTGATCTACTACAGGGATGCCTCTAGTCTGTACGTTAACCTGTACGTGCCTTCCGAAGTCACCTGGCGCAGGCCCACGGGCGACGTCAAACTGATTCAAAACACCTCTTACCCGGAAGCGGAAACGAGTACGTTGCGGCTCGAGATGAAGGGAAACGTCAGTTTCCCTCTCCGGTTCCGCGTGCCGGGATGGTCGCAAGAGGTATCGGTAAGGGTGAACGGTGTCGAGGCGAATGTCCCCGCGAAACCCGGAACCTGGGCGACTGTAGAACGGACCTGGGCGTCGGGCGACACGGTGGAGATTCGGATACCACTGCGCTTGCGGATGGAACCGGTTGACCGCCAGCACCCCGACCGGGTAGCCGTCGTGCGGGGGCCGGTCGTCATGGCGCTCGATTACGACTATCACGATCCGAACCTTATGCTGCCCGCAACGGACGGCGAACTCGCTAAATGGCTCGTCGCTGAAAATGAGCCAGCGGTATTTCGTATCGCGCGTCCGGACGGGCGGCCGATTCGTTTGAAGTTCCGGCCATACTACCAAATGGCGCACGGTTTTCCCTACCTTATGTATTTTGACCGGCAGTCTAAGCCCTATGCGCTGTGGTAGAGTGCGGCGCTGTTCTCTCAGGAGCCATTCCGAGCGAACTCGTACAAGTGTGCTGAGTGAACGAACCGAGATCGCGCCAGACGCGAGATTGGAAACCCTAACCCTTCGTGCAGGGACGGATGGTCGACGGCCTGTTTCCGCTTCATGTGCAGCGTTATCCAGTGCTGAACCCTCATCGTCCTTTCGAGGACCGGTGGACAATCCGTTTATCTGGAGGAAGCTTTCGCCTAGTTCTGATACAAGTTGAGGTGCTGATCTGAAAACATCTTGAACTTTTGTTCGGCTACCGTCCGGGCTTTCACTTTGTCGCGAAGTAGAATCACCTTGGCAAGCTCGGCGTGCGCCTCAGCCGACTCCGACATGTTGATGTGGGAATTGTGCCGAAGGTTCCGTATGAAGAGGAAGGCCAGGAGCGGAAGCATCAACTGCGATAGGAGGCGAGGCAAGAAGATGTTTCCGGAAGCTTTCCACAACCTCTCGTGAAAACGAAAGTCATGGCTGAAAAAGCCGTTCACATCCTTCTCGTCACCTGCCGCCTTCATTGCGCGCGTGATTTCCAGAAGTTCGGTTATGTCAGCCGTCGACGCGAACTCTGCAGCGAGTTCGACGGCAAGAACCTCGAGTTCACCCCGAACTTTCAGAATCTGCGATATTTCCTCGCGCGTAAGAATGGTGACGATGCACCCTTGATTCGTCTTTCTTACCACCAAACCCTGATGTTCGAGCGTTACTAATGCCTCGCGTACTGTCGGCTGCCCGACGCTCAACTGCTTCGCTACCCGAGACTCTACAATTCGATCCCCCGGGTTCAATTCGCCGCTAATAATGAGGGTGCGCAGAACTTCGGCGATCTGATCTGAAATCGATACTTTCCTTCCAAGTGACTCGGAAAGTTCTTCAAGCTTGATAGAGAACGGCAGGGCAGCTTTAGTATTAATCAGATCGTTGAAGTCCAGCATCTATCCTCGTGCGAGTTCTTGTGTAGCGAAACAATTTTACCACAAATTATAGGTTGCTCATGGATACAATGTAATCTATAATCTTGCGTTTAGGCAGGCCAGTGAATACTAAGATTTCGGCGATTCTTGCGCTGCTGGCAACTTTCACGATCGCGACTTCTGCCGACCCTGGGCTCGAACTCGACCGGTCTTCGATTTAGCAGACCCTCGTCGGCCGACATCTTCAGCACCCAGTCAAATACCGTCCGATGGGTTTCCATATTGATCAGCCCACGCCTGAGAGAGATGGTGGTGTGATCCCGAGTGCTGTCATACCGTTCCAGTCCGAGGAATCGACGCAAAACAACCGAGTCGGCCACCCCCCAGGCGATCACGGGTTCTCAATCGATGCCTTCGAAGCATCCGACCATCAGGTCCAGTTCTGGCTTTCATGCCAGGTTCAGTGCGCCGCTGCACCGCCGGACTACCTGGCTGGGGGTCACTTCGTATCCCGGATTACTTTTGCGGCGACGAGGCCATTTCCGAACGTCGCGAAGTTTTTGAATACCCAAACAACCTTCTTGTCCCGCGTGACTTGTATCAGTTGTGGATTATCGGGCCCGGCATGTGAATTTCCGAAGATGATATCTCCATTCGGAAGGACATCAAGAGTGCTCACCCACGCAAGATTGATGCCGGGCAGATCTTTTGACTCGACGCTCCAAACAATATTACCTGCCTTATTAACCTCAATCACCCGATTGTTATTACCACCACCAATAAGAGTGTTGCCGTTTGCCAGCCTCTTTACACCGAAAACATTCGCACCGTGTCCGGTTGCGCCCGGTGATGCAGGTTTGCCGTTGAGAGCGAGCGCGTATTCCCAAACTACTTTGCCCTTCCTGTCGTACTCGCGAACTTTTCCATCAGCCTCATGGGCTACAACGTAGCCGGCGCCCGGAACACTGCGGACGATTCGCGTGTCGCTGCCAGGGCTTGGCTTGTCGACAGTCAGCGGAATCTCGTGAACGATCTTGCCCGACTTATCCACCTCAATGAGCCGCTGGTTGCCGCTCTCGGCTATCATTGTGCGGCCATTGGGGAGGCGCTCGAAAGCGTGCACGCTGAACCTGCCGGTGTAGCCCGGTTTCGCTTTCGATTCGTATTCCCAAACCGTCTGTTTTTCGCGTGTAATTTCCTTCACCGTAGGACCGATGTGATACAGGATATTACCGTTCGGAAGCAGCTGAATGTCGTGCATCGAGTTGGCTTCGATCGGAAGCTCCCACTCTACCTGACCAGCGTTGTTGACGATAGCGAGGTGCTTATTGTCGAAGCCCAGAATGCGATATTTACTCGTGTCGACGGACTTATCGGCCGCAATCAAAGCGGTTGCCGCTAAGATCGCGATTCCGATCGCGGCGCGTGAGTACAAACGCGGAACTGACGAGAATGTGTTCATGATGGTTCTCCAGCCTGTAGGCATGATCTAGTTGGGATTGAGGGTTTAAGTACAAGCATGAACCGCGCCTCCGCAGCGTGAATTCGGCTCAACAAGTACCTGCATTTCGACATGTAATGACGTCGACGAAAAACTGTGGCTTGGCTGGCGTACTCCGGCGGCGCGCCTGCAACGGCATCACCGACTCTGCCGGAAACGGAGTTGATGGAGCGGCTCTGCCGACGCGAACAAAGCCCCGGCAATCTTTGTACGCCAGGCATGAAAGGGGCGGCACCGCAGTAGTCGCCATCCGACCGAGGACTGCGGCAGCGTCGACCTTCGCAGCCCCGGCCATCGTTGCGCTGGAGTACAGGATCGCGCCTCCGACGAGCAGGCCCATCTTCGCGGTTTTCAATGATGTGTTCGCCTCGGTTCATTCAGACCCGATCGCTCCCGGAACCTTTCCAGACCTTACGATCCTTATTTCTTACGCCTGCATCTGTTTTACTTGCCGGGGTGCACCCTAACGATTATAGATTATAGAATGACAATGCGGAGCGTGTCAATAACAGTGAGAGGCGATGCCGGAGCGAGTTTATGGTGTGTCGATCGTCGATACAATGACCCCTCTTGGACTGTAAGCCGTGCCCGCTGTGATAATCAACTCGGCGACGCCGACGGGCACCCCAGCCGGAATGTGGACCTTGATTTGAAGAACACCGGCGACGTACTCCACCTTCGCGTCCTTGCCGCCAATCGTCACCTGGACGTCGAGCACGAGAGAGGGCAAGGGAAGACTGATCAGATAGCCGTCTTTGGGAAACGGGCTGGACAAACCTTCACCGGTTCCAGAAAAAACGACGATATCGTTGGGTTGTGCAGGGTGGTTTTTGCCGTTAAGGAAACCGTCCTGGTTGAGAGCTGCCGCCTGTTAAGCTCGGCGTCCCCTGGCAGCCCGAACTCGCGATGGGCGCCATTGCCGATGCCGCCCAGGTTCTTGACGTGCGAATTATCCGCCAGTTGAAGATCTTCCTTCTCGGCGCGGCGCATCAACGCCTGACCCCAGCGATCGGGCGCTGAATCGCCGATGGCACCGAACAGTGGCTGCGCAGGCGTCGCATGGAAAGGTCCGGGACCCACATGAAGGGCTTGCTCCAGCGAAAAGCGCGCTTCATTGGCGAGCTATTTTTCGTCGTATCGAAAGGTCGCGGTTTCCGCGCGTCGCTGCGCGTGAATCCAGAGCCGCCTTCCAGATCTACATGGACGAAGACTTCTCTTTCGCTCATTCGTCAGACCGCTTTTTCGTGGTTCGGCCCAGCGGCTTGATACGCTTCGGCAGCGCCTGGGCTTCGAGGCGCTGACCGACGGGATCGTTTTGCAAACAAGCGACTTCCCCCACATGATCCGCCAGGCCGAGCGCGAAAAGAACGCTCGCGTAGGCACCTATGGAAGCGCCTGCATCTCCTTTTTCAACTTTGTCTAAAGTGGCGCGGCTGATCTGCGCTCGCTCCGCGATGATCACCATGGGTATGCGCCGCTGCAATCAGGCGGCCCGGATATCCGCTCCGAGCTTGCGCAAGGCTCGAATAACCGGTAGAGGCGCCTTCCGAATGTCCATAACCGCGCTCCTTTTAGCCTCTACTGTAATGAAGTCCGAGCTTTCAGTCAATATTTAATGTCTAGTATTGCAGGCAGAATGGAGTTTAATGACTGCAATGTTAGGCATTGACGCGACTGAAGTCGCGTGTCCGCTTAGGCTAAGCCCGAATGCATTCTGGGTCCTGGCTCCTGGCGCTCCAGGATTTTGGCTTCGGCGGCTAACATTTGGAGCCAGCGACGTTCCACCACCGCTTTCTTTTCCACCTTCAAGGCCAGCTTCAGAAAGACTTTGTAATGCCCAAATTCGGAGGAGTAAAGCGCTTTATAGAGCTTGCCGATTTCTTCGTCTTCCGTTATCTCGGCTAAGAGTTTGAAGCGCTCGCAGGAGCGGGCTTCGATCAGCGCTGTGACCATCAGGCGGTCCAGAATTTCGTCGGTCACTCCCTTCCGGACCAGGTCGCGGAGTTCGTTCGCATACGGGTTGCTGTGGTGGCGGGTGAGGCGGGCTCCCCGGCGGTTCAGAATCCGGATCACCTGCGCCAGATGGGCCGCTTCGTCGCGGGCCACCGACGTCATGGCTTCGAGCCAGCCGGGGACCCATTCGCCGGGCCAGCGGGTTAGCAATGCCATGGCGTTGTTGGCGGCTTTCTTTTCCAGAAACGCGTGGTCTATCAGGAGCGCTATAGGGTCCTGCAGGACCTGGCGGGCCCATTCCACGGGGGTTTTGGAGTGGAGTGGGAGGGCGAATTTGTCGTCTGTGGCTGGGGACACTATTCGATTACCTTACGATCCCGGATCAGGGTTTCGAGCGCGTCGCGCAGCAGGCCGGAGTCGTGTTCGAATTTCAGACCCTTCGTGTTCAGCGTGTCGGGGGCACTCTGGTTCTCGGCGACGAAGTCGGGGACGGCCAGTTTGTAGTCCTTATCGGGATCAAGGGTGTGGTTCTTCTTCACGATCTCGGGGAGGTCGCGGCCCTTAAAAACGCCCCAGGCGACACGGTTGTCGAAGGGCATAATATTCCAGACATGGCGGACGAGGAGTTGCCCCGCCGGCAGAATGTCGCGCACGCCGCCGGAGTTCATGAAGGCGAAATCGGCACCGGAGGCCTGGATCATGGCCTGTTCCAGCAGGGTTCGGACTTCGGCTTTCGCCAGCTGGCGCTTTGAGGTGGCCAGAGGATGATCCACCACTTCGGCGACTTTGTCTTCCCAGACTTTGACCAGAGCGGCAACGTCGGCGGCGGGTTTGGTGGTCTCGTTATCGACGACAACGTACTTCCACGCCCAGGACACGACGGCCTTCTTTTGGGTATCCACTTTAAGTTCGAGGCGCCCGAGCTGTTCGCCGTAACCCCGCACACGAACCAGGATGTGGTCCGGCGTCGTCATAGCTTGCTCCATCCCGTTGTGCAGATGGCCGGAGACGATGACGGGAACGTTGGTCTCGGCGAGGAACGCCTTCTCCTCATCCGGCCCGATGTGGGCCAGGACGACGATCAGGTCGGTTTGCGGCCGAAGTTCAGCCACGTAGCGTCGCACCGTTTCCACCACCGGCGTGGTGTGCCATTCGCCCATCAGGGAGGTGGTGGTGAGGTAGCGAAGGTTGTCGGTCATGGCGCCGATTATACCGATGCGGAGGCCGTTGACTTTGAGGATCAGCCAGGGCTTTTCGGTGAACAGCCGATTCTGGGCATCCACGATATTGGAGCTGATCATCGGGTATTTCGACATCCCAATGAAGCGGCGCGTCTGCTGCCAGCCGTAGTCGAAGTCATGGTTGCCGAGGGCGAAGGCGTCGAAGCCGAGGAGGTTGGCGATTTCGAAGACGGGTGCGCCTTTGTAGATGGTGGAGACGGGAGTGCCCTGGGCGAGGTCTCCGGCGTTGAGAACAATGCAGTCGGTACAGCCTTCGCGCTGCTGGCGGATGACAGAGGCGAGGTAGGCGAAACCACCATGGTGGTTGGCGAGGGGGCTCAGGCGGGAGTGGAGGTCGTTGGTGTGGAGGATGGTGAGCGTGCGGACTTCAGCGGCCAGCTGGAGAGCCGCAAGCAGGGTGAGACAAAAAAAGCGCCGCATGACTGAATTCTACCGGAGGCATGTGAGTGCGATATTTTAGTGGATCGAAATGAAGAAGATACGCGCAGCGTTATTTGGCACCGGATTCATGGGACGAGTCCACACCGAAGCGGTTCGCCGCCTGGGGAATGTAGAGGTGGTTGCGATTGCCGGGTCGTCGGATGCCCGCGCCAAAGCTTTCGCAGACGAGGTGGGCGTGGACCGCTCCACGGGGAACTGGCAGGAACTGCTCGAAGACAAGAGCATTGACGCGGTTCACATTCTGACGCCGAATGTGCTGCACTTCCCGATGGCGAAAGCGGCGCTGGAGGCGGGCAAGCATGTGATTTGCGAGAAGCCCCTGGCGACGTCGGTGGCTGAGGGCGAGGCGCTGGTGGCTCTGGCGGCGAAGACGGGGCTGGCGAACTGCACGTTCCACAACATTCGGGCGTATCCGCAGGTCCAGAACATGAAGGCGATGGTGGAGGCGGGTGACATCGGCGAGGTGTGGGCTGTGCAGGGCACCTATTCGCAGGACTGGTTGCTCTACGACACGGACTGGAACTGGCGGATTGAAGACAAGCCCTCGCGGACGTTTGCCGATATCGGGACGCATTGGTGCGATCTGGCGGAATTCGTCACCGGGCAGCGGATCGCGTCCCTGTGCGCGGATATGAACACGTTCCACAAGACGCGGAAGAAGCCCAAGGGATCCGTGGAGACGTTTTCGGGGAAGACTCTGTCGCCGGACCAATACACGGAAGTGCCGATTGACACGGAGGACTTCGTTTCGATGATCTTCCGAATGCGGAATGGCGGGCGCGGATCGATGACGGCGAGCCAGATTTCGGCGGGACGGAAGAATCGTCTGGCGCTGGAGATCTATGGCACGAAGGGCGGCCTGATGTGGAACGGCGAGCAGCCGGATGAACTGTGGATTGGACACCGGAATGAGCCGAATCAGCTGGTGGTGAAGGACCCGAGTCTGCTGCGCGGTGGGGCGGCAAAGTTTGCGGACCTGCCGGGTGGGCACAGTGAAGGATACGACGATACGTTCAAGCAAACGATTCGGCGTTTCTACCAGACGGTGGCAGACCGGAGTGCGAAGGTGGAGTATCCGGAGTTTACCGATGGTGTCCGGCAGTTGAATATGATTGACGCTGTGTTGAGAAGTTCGGCGTCGCACGGATGGGTTGAGGTTTAAGGGACATGAAAGACAACGCGACCAACGTAATTCTGAACGTACACATGAAGGCTCTTCCAGGGCATGAAGAGGAACTGTTTGCCCTGCTGCAGGCCATGGTGGAACCCACCCGTGCCGAAGCCGGGTGCATGATCTATGAACTGCACCGCGACGCCGAAGATGCCGGTCGCTTCATGTTCTACGAGCGGTTCGTCAACCAGGAGGCTCTCGACTCGCACGTGGCGACTCCCCACCTGACACACTTCCGCGCTGTTCGTGCAGCTGCAAGTCCGGATCCTCTGGAGTCGCAGGTTGTCACCAAATGGAAGGCCGTGGCGTAAGCTGCGCCTCATTAAATTGCTACAATGTAGCAATGCGATCCACTTCCATTCGCGAACTCCACATCAACACGTCGGAATTGGTCCGCGAGGCGGAGGCTGGCAACGTTATCGTGATTGAGCGCCGGGGGGAACCCGTGGCTCAGTTGCAGGCGCTGAGTCGCCGTCCGCCAATGCCGGAAGCTACCAGGATCCGTATCTTGCGCGAACTGCAGGATCTTCGGGCGGCGGTGCAAGAGGGTTCACGCGTGGAGACCGCGCTGGCGTGTGACCGAGATCGGTATTGATGTATCTGGACACTTCTTATCTCGCGAAGCTCTACCTTCCCGAGCCCGATTCAGCACTTGTGGAGAACCTTATTGGTGGCAGTTACCCCATTCGAACTTCGGCTCTGGCAGTGACGGAATTTCACTCGATCCTTCATCGACTCGTGAATGAGGGTGGAATCACTGAGACGCACGCACGACACGTATCCAGCATCTTTCTGGGACACATTGCGGATGGGATGTGGGAGCTGATTCCAGCGGGAGAGCAAATGCTCCGACGAACTGCTGCGATCATCCTGAGTTCCCCGGTCGGCGTCAGTATCCGATCGGCAGACGCGATTCACCTGGTGAGTGCAGCAGAGGCAGGAGAAAGAGAAATCTGGACATCGGACCGCAATATGCTCAAGGCGGCCGCGTCCTTCAGACTGGTGGGACGAACTGTATGAACCTTGAACGATTGCACCGAATGCGGCAGGCCATGGAGGCGGCGCATCTGGATGCGCTCGTGCTTCGTCTGCCCGAAAACGTGCTGCTGCTGAGCGGCTACTGGCCGATGCTCGGGGCGAGCACGTTGGTGTTTCCCCTCGACGGACGTCCGCAGATTCTTGTGCCGGAATACTACGCCGTCGAAGCCTCCGGTTCCCTTTGGGATGCGGACGCGCGCTGGTTTCGCTTTGGTGTTCTCGGTGCCCGCGACCCCATGCTGGAGATGGCCGAATTCCTCGCTGACGTGAGCGGCGGGAAGGGCTGGAAGCGCATCGGATACGAAGCGAATTTCCAGATGATGGCTCCGGCGTGGCAGACGAGCGAGATCCTGATTCCTTCGGAGAATACTCGGGCGGCCTACGCAGCATCGCTGGCGGGGTGTGAATTGGTCGACGCTTCCGCTTTGATCCAGCACGAACGTCGTCGGAAGACTTCGTATGAGGCCGAGAAACTGCGGATCACTTCGGAGATCTCCTGCATTGGCATGGAGGCGTTCCAGAAGATGGTGGGTGTCGGCGTGAGCGGCATTGAGCTGGTGGCAGCGGTGGAAGCCGAGATCATGGCGCGTGGGATTGGGTACAAGGATGCGCAAAGAGTTCGTGGCTATGCGCAGGTCGCGACTGGTCCAGATGAGAGTTCCATTGCTTTCCGCATGAATGAGATCTCCACAACGCGGCGTTTGAAGCACGGCGATGTCGCCTTGCTGGAGTTGGGTGTGGTTGCCGATGGTTTCTGGGCGGACCGAACGAGGGTTCGCGTGGCGGGGCAGCCGACCGACGAGCAGGCTCGGGTATTCGAAGTCCTGGTGGCAGCGCAGGAGGCCGGTTGTGCAGCCCTCAAGCCGGGGGTGACGGGCGGGTATGTGGATGAGGTCGGGCGCGCCATCATTCGTGATGCGGGGCTGGAATCGAAGTTCCCCCACATTACCGGGCATGGCCTGGGCTTCGGGTATCACGAGGCCTCACCCAAGCTGGCACCGGGGTCTGCGGACGTGATGGAAGAAGGCTTCTTCGTTTCCGTAGAGCCCGGAATTTACTACCAGCCGGTGGGCGGGTTCCGCCTTGAGGACGACGTCCTTATCACCGCTGATGGCGCTGAAGTTCTGGGACCGTTTACGAAAGAGCTGTAAGCCAGGCCTCCAACGCCGGGTCGGTAAAATTCGGAATCGCGAGCGAGACGCCGGGGAGTTCGTCATGGGTGGTCGTGATGCCGACGACGCGCATACCGGCCGCCAGAGCGGCGGCAACTCCGGAGTGTGAATCCTCAAAGACCACGCAGGCTTTGGGGTCAACGCCAAGTCCGGCGGCCGCTTTCAGGTAGATGTCGGGCGCGGGCTTGGGCAGTGCGACTTCATAGCCGTTAGTCTTGAACCGAATGTACTGGCCGAGATTGGCTTCGTCGAGGACAAAGTTGAGGTTCTCGGGTTCCGCGTTGGTGGCCACGGCGATAGGCATGGCTTTATGTCCTTCCAGAAACGCACGGACGCCGGGCACCAGGCAGGCTTCCAGCTGCGGGCGCATCATCTCCCGATACAGGGCCTCTTTGGCCGCTCCCAGCGCTAGAACTTCCGCTTCGGGGAGATCGTCACCGAAAAAATCGCGAATGACGGCATCGGTACGTTTGCCGTACATGCGGTCGAACATCGCATCGGTCGTCATGATACTGTAGCGGGCATTGAATTCTGTCCACACGACGCGGTGGAGAGGGTTGGAATCGACGATGACGCCGTCCATATCGAAGATAAAGGCTTGAGGGGCTGCCATGCACTTAGTATGGCGGGTGGTCGATAGTGGTCTGACTATTCGAAGGAGAAATTATGGCCGTTACGGTTACTCTTGAGAACTCTGAGCTGAATCCTCACAAAGGTCAGCACCCACGACTTACGGTAACGGGGAGCATGACGGCAGCGGAGATGAAGCTGAATGAGCGAGGTGTGTGGATCTCGGGCCTTCCTGAACCCCCACCGCCTTCGCAGCTGGTGACAATTCGGAACCTGTGCGGCAGGGATGTAAGGATCTTTGTCCGAAGGCTTTTCCCCCCGCCTCCTCCCCCGAACGGTGGCGTTACATTTCCCACCACCATCGATCCAGGTACCGGACCATTTCTGATCGCGAATGGCGGGGAATACGCGTTTTATCCAACCACCAGGGTTTGGCTCGGGGCCACGTACCTCGAAACCTACATGAACGCGTGGGATTTCTTTGGAGATCACCCCGGAGGATCTGACGGACACCATACAGAGGAGATCGGGCAGTTCGACGCCGCATAAACTTCAAATGCCTATTACATTCCACTTGACACCCCAGCCTGCCGGGACACTCCCGCCACATGACGTTCACCCCAAAATCGCCATTACCGGAAGTGTGACCTTAGCGGAGTTGGCCCTGAACCAACCCCCACCGGACTTTAGTGCCGGGCCCTGGTCCGCGCCTCATCCCGTGACCGTTTTTAACAACACGGGAAGTGCCGTCAGTATCTTCGTCAGGGAATTCGGCAACATACCCTTTCGCGACGCCGAACCGATGTCGGTTCCTGCGGGGGCACAACAGATGTTTTTCCCGATCTGCAAGATCTGGGTGGGTCTGGCGTGGGCGGGCAGATACGCTTCGACGGCGGAGTTTTTTGTTCAGCATCCCCCGGGACGGGGTAGCCGAGATCGAGCAACTTCCCTAACCACAGCAGCGCCTGCTCCCGGAAGCCAAGATACTCGTATGTCTCGGCGGCGTTGTAGAGAACTGCTGAGTCTTTCGGGGCCAGGGCGAGAGCCTGCTGGATCTTTTCCAGAGGGTCGGCACGTTCTCCCGTAAAGGCCTCATAGGAGGCGAGATTGGAAAGCGTGTGGGCATCGTTGGGGTTGGCCTTCAGGATCACATTGCAGAGTTCCGCAGCGCGGCGGTAGGCGTCATTAGTCTGGCTTTGCTGGCCTGGAGTACGCGAATAGGCGACGGCCAGATTGCCCCACACACGGTGC
>RGPS01000012.1 GCA_010084195.1 Terriglobia bacterium | reverse complement strand
TTGGGGGCATGGGGGCGCTGACGATTGCTGTGGTGACGAGGCCCTTCACGTTTGAGGGCGGCAAGAGGATGCGGCAGGCGGAGCGGAGTCTGGAGGATCTGGCGGCTTCGGTGGATATTCTCACTTCGATTCCGAATGACCGGTTGCTGCAGATGGCGCCCAAGGGCTCGGGAATTGGCGAAGCGTTCCGGATGGCGGATGACGTTCTGCGCCAGGCGGTGCAGGGGATCAGCGAACTGATTCTGACGCCAGGGCTGATCAATCTGGATTTCTCGGATGTGAAGGCGGCGATTTCCGGGATGGGGATTGCTCTGATCGGGACGGGGACGGCGTCGGGACCGAATGCAGCGGTGGAGGCGGCGACGGCGGCGATCAGTTCTCCGTTGCTGGAAGACACGCGGATGACGGGGGCTCGCCAGGTTCTGATGAACATTACGGCGTCTCCGAATATTGGGCTCCATGAGATGAATGAGGCCTGCTCGATTATTCGCCAGGCGGCGAATACGGATGACATGCAGCTCAACTTTGGCGTGATTACGCGCGAGGATATGGGCGATACGGTGAAGGTGACGATCATCGCGACCCGGTTTGGCGGCGCGGTGATGGAGCCGGAAGTTCAGGCGTTGCCACGGGAGGAGTTCTTTGCGGAACGGCCTGCGGGGAGTGATCCGGCGGGGTTTGTGACAGCGGCAGTTGTTGTTGCTCCTGTGGTGGAGGCGGCACCGGTGGTGGCGGCCACTCCTGAACCGGAGCCAGAGCCGGAGCCAGAGCCGGAGTATGAGGATGAGATTGATGTCCCGGCGTATTTGCGGCAGGGGAAGACTCTGGGGTAAGGTCTCGCGCCAATCGCCAACGAAGCTACAACATTTTTGATGTACAGCAAATTTGATGTACTTACCATGGTTGGCGCGGAGGGCGACGTCAATATGATCCTCCGGCGCGACCTGGCGGGGTGCCGTCCCCGAAGCCCGGGCGGCAAAAACCGCCGAACACGGCTACATGGACGATGTCATCGAACCCCGTGAGAGTCGCGTTTGTTGACGGCCCCGTCCAACGCGATCGGTGCCAGATGCTGTTGGCAGCATCTGGTACCGGGTCGTTGCGGTGAACACCCGGCAGGTGCGGCTCTTTCGCTGCTTTTCGAGGGAAGGCTGCGGCGGAGAATGCGGCTGGTCAGAGAACGTTGGAACCGGAATGTTCGGTTCTTCGTTGGAATGAAATGGGAGCGTCTGACTGTGCTTTTAATCATTGCCTTGTCCACAATGTTGTTGGTCCCCTCATTGGGGGTGCTGCGGGCCGCCGCCCTGCTACCGCTTGCTCCTGGAAAAAGCTGGACTTACCGGGACGGGGCCGGGGGCTCGATGTTGCAGGTTTCGGTCGGCGAGACGACGCTTACGTGGAACGACCGCATTTATTTTGAGTTGAAGGGGTACGCGGGACAATCACTCTGGGTGCGTTTGGGGGCCAACGGCGTGTTCGCTGCCTCCGGGCGGATGTGTCCTTCTGAAGGTGAAGTGCAGGAAAAGCGGTTCAGTACGAAGGCTCCGCCGGGAAATGGAGCGTTCTGGAGATCCGCTACCGGTCACTGCTGTGCGCCGATGCAGGCGAACTTTCCGAACAGTTCGCGGAAAACATCGGCATGGTCCGCAGGGTGGTGAGTACGATTGTGGGTCCGAAGACCTACGCTCTGGTGGAAGCGCGGGTGGGCGGTCTGGTGATCGTTCCGCCGGGCCGTCACGCTCCGGATTGACATGCCCACAGCCCGGGGCGTCCGGGTTCAGTTTCCTTCCTCGCAGGAGTATGATCTGCGGCTGCGGAATGCGGCTGGGGATGTCGTGTGGACATGGTCTGCCACGCGGCTGTTCGCTGCTATGTTGCATGAACGGACATTCTCAGGAACCTGGACCGAGAGCTTGGCGGTTCCCTTTCTGGTGGTACAGGCTGAGGGGACCCGGGCGTTCACGCTTGAAGCCTGGCTTACCGGCGGGTACGGGGAACCCCGGTTCGCCGCTGCGGTTCCCGTAGAAGTTCCGGTCGTTTTACCTGCTGCGAATTGAGCTTCTGCCTCTTCGGGGCGCGTGTCGGGCGGTTGTGGTGTCCTTCAACGTAGCTGATCTATCCTCAAAGGGGGAGATTTTGGAGATGGCAAATCAGGGCACGAAAGAGAATCCGTGGAAGTTGAAAACGCCGCCGGGGACATCGGAGTTTGAGGCCTATCGGGACGAAACGCTGAGTCCTCCGGCTTTGGTGGTTCAGGTGGGATCAACCCAGCTGCGGTATGTACTGTGCTGCATTGAGGATCTACACTCGATGCTGAAAGCCCACGGGGACTGGATGTTGCTGGGCAGTGCTGATGAACAGAAGCCTGCGGCTGCCGGGACGGTTGAGGCCTGGGGGCGGGCAGAGGACAACCCGGTCGGCGGCTGGTATGGGCTGAAGAAGGGCTACCGGGGGCGGTTTGGGATGTATGTGCCGTCCGTGCTCAAAGAACTGGGGCTGGCAGAGGTGGAGTCGAATCCGAAGAATAATCGGATGCGTGCTCTTTAGTCTGCCGTCAGCAGGATTTTGAGCGTACCTTTGCGTTCGGCATGTTCGAAGGCTTCGACTGCGCGGGTTAGAGGGTAACTGCCGGCAATCATCGAAGCGACGTCGATTTTGCCTGCGGCCAGAAGTGCCAGGGCTGGTTCGAAACGTCCGCAGCGGGAGCCGACGAGGGTGATTTCGTCCACAATGATGGGGGCTGTGTCCACGGGTACGGTGCCGTGGACCGTTGACTTCAGAATTACGGTTCCGCGCGGTTGCGTCATCCGGACGGCGGTTTGCAGCCCGGACGCTGAACCGCTTGCATCCACAACCCACTCGTATTCCGCTTCCGGCATGGATTCGCGCGCGATTTCGGTGGTGACGCCGCGCCTGGCGGCGATGCTCAGTTTGTCGGGGTGTCTGCCGAACTGGTGGACTTGTAAGCCGCTGGCCTGAAGGACCTGAGCGACCAGAAGGCCGAGCTTGCCATCGCCGAGCAGGGCGACTGCGCTGCCGGTCGGGATTTGTACCTGATCGAGAATCTCGCAGGCGGCGGCCAGAGGTTCGACGAAGACTCCCGCTTCCGTGGAAACTGCGTCGGGCAGAACGTGGAGATTCACTTCCGGCAGGGTCAGGAATTCCGCGAAGGCTCCCGAGTGGCGGACGATGCCCAAAACAGTTCGGGCAGGGCAGTGGCGACCGAGGCCCCGTTGGCACCATTTGCAGGTGCCGCACGCCAGATTGATCTCGCCGACAACACGCTTCCCAATCAGGGCCGGGTTGTCGGCTTCGACCACTTCGCCGACAAACTCGTGGCCGGGACAGCCGCAGAAGCCGTAGTAGCCGCGTCGCAGTTCAATATCTGTATTGCAGATGCCGCCAGCGAGCAGGCGGATGAGGGCAACGCCCGGCGGTCGTGGTGGCACGGGAGCGTCAGTCAGCCCTACTTGCCCATTTTCAAGATGTACGGATACCATTTGGCGCTGTTGGTATCCAGGTTAGCACCCGGCCAGGTTGGCACCCGCCGAGCTTAGAAGACCAGTTCGCGCGGCGGAAGACTAAGGACCGGGCAACCTGCGTCGCGGATGATCCCGTAGGCATGCGTGCGCAGGCGGCCCGCGAAACGGTTGATGGTGCCTCGCCCGATGACCACCATGTCTGCTTTGTGGTGAGTGGCGGCGTCATGAACGACATCGGCGACGTTACCAGCTTCGAGGCAGACACCGAAGGACGTGCCGGCCTCCATCTGGAGTTTCGCGATGGCCTTGCGGGCGTTGTCTTTGAGAAATGCTTCCAGGGGCTGGTCGAAGTACATGTCGGGACGAGTATCGGTGCCCGGTACGGAGTGCACAATGTAGCCGTTGGCCTTCCACGCGTCGGCGAAGTGGGCGGTACCTTTCAGGAGATCGAGGCTTCCCTCGTCCAGGTCGAGGGAACACATCACGGTGTGGATGGAGGTATGGCTGGGGAGCGTGGCGTCTTCCAGATGCGCTCCGGTCCAGACGGCGCAGTGGGCGTCGTGCAGGACCTTCGCGGTGGTAGAGCCGAGGAGGGCCGAGCGGAAGGCCCCCCTGCCGTGGGTCGGCAGCATGATGAGGTCGCTGTGCCAGGCCTGGGCGAGTTCCGCGATAGCGGTGCCGGGGTCACCCTGTTCGACCATGCGGGTCACGCTGGTGCTGTTGGGAGACGCCGCCGGAAAATCGACGGCGGCAAAGGCGGCGAGGCGCTCATCTGCGTCCTTCATCATGCGAGGCAGGTCGAATTCGACGAAGTAGCCACCATCACTGGCGGCTGCCCAGGACGCAGGGCCTTCGACGACGTGCAGCAGGGTTACGGACGCGCCAAAGTGCTCCGCCATGGCCCGGACATGCGGGACCGCAGCGTGGCTGCGTGCGGAGAAATCTACCGGGAAGAGGATGTTGCGGAATCTCATGGGGAATCTCCTTTTTCGCCCATGGGAAGTGCACGTTGGATGCCAATTCCGGGGCGGGTCTGCCTCCGGGGGCTGGAGGGCGATTGCGCCATGTGGCGCAGAACGCTGCCTGGCGGGTGCGCCATTCCCGACAGAGCACGCGAGGGAGGCGTGGCAAGGATGCCGAACCTTCGGGGTGGAAGGTCTGTATTGTGAGGCAAAAGCGGGCATCTCTTGTGACGACGTAGTTTGGCCATCCGGCTGCTACTACGCCAGCGTTACCGGAGTAACGCGACATGACACTTCCAAGGCTATTGACAGCGCAGTTTTCGAAAGACGGGGCAACGGGTTCGGGCAAGCTGCGAATTGTTCCGGCTGTGATTTTGGCTGCTGCCCTTACCGTTCCTATGACTGGAGCGAAGTCGGGCAGTTCGCCCTACGGTCTTCACGATAAGGCGGCGTACCTGAGTCAGGTGATGATTAATTTTCTGAGGCCGGGGCTGGTCACGAAGATCGAATCCGGCACCCTCGCGGCGGATGGCACCATTACGGTCGTCTATACAGTAAAAGATCCGGTGGGTCTGCCTCTTGATATCCCGGGAGTCTACACCCCCGGCCCTCTCACGGTGAGCTACATCATCGGCGTGATTCCGGCGAATTCGGATCAGTACAGTTCGTACATCACGACGACGGCGACAGGTGCTGCGGGCACATTCGGTCGCGCTGCTGCGGACACCGGGGGCGTGCTGACCCAGCTCGAATCGGGACGTTATCAATACGTTTTCAGGGCTAAGGCACCGACTGGTTTCGATGCAAATGCGACCCACACGATTGGTGTCTATAGTTCGCGGAACATGACTGCCTTCGGGATCCCTAACAATTTCTCCAGCGATGTTTTTAGCTTCGTGCCGAATGGCTCGAAGGTGACGAAGGTTCGGGACGTGATCCGCACGGCTTCGTGCAATGGTTGTCACGACCAGCTCTCGTCCCACGGTGGGCGTCGGCGCGGGGTTGAGATCTGCATTATTTGTCACCAGCCGCAGACGACGGCGTCATCGACCGGCGTCACGGTGGATATGAAGGTTTTCATTCACAAGATCCACATGGGTAAGGAACTTCCGAGTGTGAAGGCGGGTGGCAAGTATGCGATTGGCAATGCGGATTGGTCTACCGTTGGGTTCCCGGCCGATGTCCGGCGCTGCGAAACCTGCCACGACCAGAAATCCGGTGCGACTCAGGCTGCCAACTACCTGACGAAGCCGACCCGTGTGGCGTGCGGTTCGTGCCATGACGACGTAGACTTCGCCAGCGGCAAGAATCACGTGGGCGGGCCGCAGGTGAGCGACAATCTCTGCGCGACATGCCATCTTCCTGAGGGCGAAATCGATTTTGATGCCTCGATCAAGGGTTCGCACATGGTGCCCCAGGATTCCGCGATGCTGACCGGTCTGAATATCGCGATCAAGAAGGTTGACAACGGAAGCGCGGGTCTGAAACCGACTGTGACTTTCACCCTGCTTGACAAGGCGAACAAGCCGCTGGCGCTGTCTGCTCTTGGTTCGCTCTCGTTCGTGATGGCGGGTCCCACTGCCGATTACGGTTACACGAGCTTCGGCAGCGACGTTACCACTCCGGGGTACGTGAGTGAAAGTGCCCTCGCCGCTGCAAACATAGCCAAATGCGGGGCGGACGGGACTTGCACCTACGCTTTTGTCCACGCGATTCCCGCAAATGCGAAGGGGAGCTTCTCGATTGGTGTCGAAGGGCGCCGGACCGAAATACTCCTTCCCGGGACGACGAAACAGCAGTCGGTACAGTACGGCGCGAAGAATCAGGTTGTCAGCTTCTCGGTAGACGGAACTCCTCTGGTTCCGCGCCGGGTGGTCGTCGCTACTACTAAATGCGAAGAATGCCACGTGAAGTTCACCACATTGCACGGTGGCCTGCGCAACCAGACGGAATACTGCGTCCTGTGCCACAACCCGTCGAACACCGACGGTGCGCGGCGTCCGGGGGCTGTGGTCGCAGCCGACAAAGCGTTGCCGAACCAGAGCATCAACTTCAACCTGATGGTGCACCGCATCCACACAGGTGAAGAGTTGGCTGCGATGGGGCGGAACTACACGGTAGTGGGCTTCGGCGGATCGCACAACGATTTCGGTGAAGTTCGTTACCCGGCGATGAGCCCGACGGGGGCTCCTGGCGACAAGCGCAACTGCGCGATGTGCCATGTGGGCGGCAGCGAAGGCATCCTGCCAATTGGCAAGAACGCGGTGGTTGATCCGCAAGGTCCGGTGAGCCCGATAGGGGCCATTACCTCGGCCTGTACCGGATGCCATGCGGCTATCCCATCGGCAGCCCATGCACTCTCGCAGACAGACCCCAAGCTTGGTGAAAGCTGCACGGTCTGCCACAAAGCCACGGCAGAATTCGGGGTCGCGAAGGTGCATGCTCAGTACTAAACAAATGGCACGCTGCGCGGGACTTGCTCTGGCCGCGTTCGTGCTACTGACAACGGCGCCGTACCTCTCGTACGGCGCCGCCCAGGAGGGCTCCTCTGCGAAAGGGGCACCCTCGAAGACGGCGTCGAAAAAGCGAAGCGAGGGTATGGCGCCGAAGCAGTTTGGCGAAGAGTATGCCGGTTCTCAGACATGCCAGACGTGCCATGAGGACATCTATAACAACTATCGGAAATCTGCCCACACTTTTGTGGAGACCGACAAGCGCGGCGGCTGGACCGAGCATGGATGTGAATCGTGCCACGGGCCGGGGGCGGCACATGCCGGCAGCGCAGATGCAAAGGAGATTCGTAACCCTGCGAAGCTGAAGCCGGTGGAGACGGACAAGATCTGTCTTGGCTGCCACCTCAATACCGCGAAGCACTCGGAGCGCATTATGGGGGGGCACGCGAAAAGTGCGGTCGCCTGCACTACGTGCCACTCCATGCACGCCAAAGGTCCGGCTGGCCTGGTCCTGCGCGCACCTGCTGATGTGAATGCGCAGTGTTCCTCGTGCCACCTTTCGGCGAAGGCTCAGTTTGCGAAACCGTCGCACCATAAAGTCCCCGAGAATTCGATGACGTGCGTGGATTGCCACAATCCTCATGGTTCGGCGCGTCCGGCTACGCTGCAGACGTTTGCGGCGAATGACGTGGGCTGCATCAAGTGCCACACGGACAAGCGCGGACCCTTTACTTACGAACATGCGCCGATGCGGCAGGAAGGCTGTGGGGCTTGTCATGAGTCGCACGGGTCGGCCAATCCAAGAATGCTGAACAGGCATGAAGTGCGGCTTACCTGTCTGGAGTGTCATGCGAATATTCCGGGTGCCGGGCAGTCGCAGGCGGGCGTGGTACCGCCGGCGTTCCATGATCTGCGTTCGCCCCGCTACGCCAACTGCACCGTGTGTCACCAGAAGATCCACGGTAGTTATTCGGACAGGAACCTGCTGCGATGAAGACCTTATGCGCGGTATTCTTACTTCCCCTGACGGTATTCGGGCAGGCGACTCCGGCTCCGGTTGAAGCCGCAGCGAGCGCGCCGGCAGCAGAAGTGGCATCTCCGGTGCCGTCGTCGGAAAGCTGGATCAGTGGCTATATGGAACTGGGGTATCGGTCGCGGTCCGGCATCGCGGGCAGCGAAGCGACCTATCGATCCATCGTGAATCTTGGCGAGGGGTTGAAGCTTACCGGGACTGACTTCACGATTCTGGATCCTAAGAAGCGCTTGTTTGAGCGGCTTCGGATTCGGGCCTACGACTGGGGTGGTGATCCGTGGTCGACCTTCCACATTTTTGCGGAGAAGCGCGGGATCTACAAGTTTCTGGGTGACTACAGGAACCTGACTGACTTCAACAACCTGCCCTCGTTTGCGGACCCGACTCTGTCGAGAGGCCTCGTGCTGAATCAGCAATCTTTCGATACAAAACGCCGGATGGGATCGTGGGCTCTGGAGCTTTTCAATGGCCGCATGTTCTCGCCTTACGTTATGTATGACCGGAACTCCAGTTCCGGGCGCGGAGTGTCGACATTTCGGACAGACGGCAATGAATTTGCGATTCCGGAACTAAGCCGTGATGCCACGGATCTGGTGCGCGCCGGCGTCCACATGACACTCAGGCGATTTCACCTGACGGCGGAGCAGGGAGCCAGCATTTTCCGCAACGACATGAATTCTTATGTCGCGCGCGGAACCGGCATCAACCCGGGTAACAACCTGAATCCTGTGCTGGGGCAGCCTATAAATCTTTCGAGCTTACTCCGCGCTACCGGGGTGAGGGGCAACGGACCTTTCTCGCGCCTGACTGCGACGGCCTCGCCCGTCTCCTGGCTGGACTTGTTCGGGCATTATATGTATGCCAATCCCCGCAATGAAGTGAACTTCCAGCAGTTAGCCACCGGCAGCTTTGTGGCTCTCAGCCAGGCTCTCTTCTATTCGACGGGGCAGAGCATTCTTTCGGCCACCTCCTATCTGCCGCACAAGTCTGCCAGCTTCGGCTGGGACCTGCACCCCGGGGGGCGCTTTCGAGCGACGCAATCCTTATGGACGGACCGCCTGAACAGCAATGCCTCGGCTTTGACCCGGGATCGCCTGGCGCTTGCGGGTAACTTAGTTGTGGGCTCCACGACATCTCTGCTGGATACGAATGAGAGTCGGGTGGAAACCAACATCTTCGTTGAGGGTCCGCGACACATTACTTTCCGGGCCGGGCACCGATATGTTTGGGGTACGGCACAGGGCTCCATTATTCCGGCTGCCGGGCTGCCGGGTGCGCCCTACTCCGTGCTGGACCGCCAGGTTGGCCTGGCTGGAATTACCTGGCGACCCGGATCGCGGTGGAGCTTAGCTGCGGACGCTGAAGTTGGCAAGGGCTCCGGGGCGTGGTTTCGGACGAGCCTGTATGACTACCAGAAATTACGTGCAACGGGCAACGTGAAACTGACTTCGTCGTTGCGCCTCTCGATGGACTATCGCAAACTTCATAACGAGAACCCTTACTCGGGAGCTGCTTATCGGTTTGATGTTCATCAGGAAGCTGCTTCTATAAACTGGATGCCGAAGAGCGAACGGCTGGATGTACAGGCATCTTACGAGCATTGCTCCTATAACTCGGCTATCAGTTACCTGCAGCCGCAGATTCTCGCTCCCGCGCTATCGAGATATCGCGAGTATTGTCACACTATTTCCGGGATGGTGACGGCGAATCTGCCCAGTCTGGTGAAGGGTGTGCCGATGAAGGTTCTGGCGGGTGGCGCAGCGGTAATGACGGCAGGCAGCAGGCCGACGACTTACTATCAGCCGACTGCGAGGCTGAACGTTCCGGTCACGAAGCGTGTGGCACTGTTTGGCGAATGGCGCTATTACGGGCTGGACCAGACATTCTATCTATATGAAGCTTTCCGGACTCACATACTGATGACCGGCGTGAGGTTTTCGCGATGAAACGGATAACCGTCCTGTTTGGGATGCTGGCCCTGACAGCCAGTGGGGCCACTCTTCCGATGGACTCAGAGCGCGGTGACAAGCTATTCCAGTCCCAGGGCTGTGTGCAGTGCCACAAGCTGAAGGGCACGGGCGGCATCGTCGCGAATGATCTGGGGCGCGTGCTGGACCGCGCTTATTCCCCGGCAGATCTGGCGAGTACGATGTGGAATCATGCGCCGCAGATGTGGAAAGCGATTCGGGATCGCGGGTTGAAGGTGGGGGATCTGGACCCACAGAATGCCGCAGACCTGTTCGCGTCGTTTTACTCAGCACGCTACTTTGATGTGCCGGGTGATGCGGCCCGGGGTAAGTACCAGTTTGCGGATAAGACGTGTGCCTCCTGCCACGGGTTGTCCTCTCCGGTTAATGAAAAGGCTCAGCCGGTGTCAAAGTGGACTACTCTCGGTGATCCTGTGAGTGTAGTTAGCTCGATGTGGGTTCACTCTCCCGAAATGCAGAGCGAGCTTCAGCGGCGCAACAAGCAGTTTCCTGCCATGACGGCTCAGGAACTGACCGATATCCTCGTCTATCTGCGGAATTCAACTCCGGCAAAGAATGCGCCTGCTTCTTTCCGGATTACCGCCTCGGAGGGGGCTGCGCAACTGGCGGCACAGAAGGGCTGTGTCAGTTGCCACAAAGATCCGAAAGTCTTGCTGTCGAAGAACACAGGGCCCATGACACTGACCGCAGTCGCCGCCTCTATGTGGAACCATCTCTCCATGAAAGGCATGCAGCATCCGGCGATTGCGCCTGGAGAAATGCGCGAACTGGTGGGGTATTACTGGGCAGCTCAGTTTTTCCAGGGTAGCGGTGTCGCGGCCCGGGGTAAGAAGGTGTTTGCAGCGAAGCGGTGCGTCGGTTGTCATGCAGGTGGTGGCGCCGGCCCTGTGCTTTCTGCGAAAGCCGGTACCTGGAACGGCATCACCATGGTTTCCGGACTCTGGCGGCATGGCCCCACCATGCTGAGTCAGATGGAAAAAGAACATATTCCCTGGCCGGTATTTAAGGTGGGGGAAATGGATGACCTGATCGCGTTCATGAATAGTGCGCCAGGTAAGTAGCTGATGAAGTGAAGGAGTCTCACACAATGAAGAGAACTATCTGGACGCTGGCCACGCTGACAGCACTCAGTTGTGTTTCGCTATTCGGGGCGGATGCAAAGGCCGGACAGGCGGGCTACGACAAATCCTGTAAGGGTTGCCACGGCGCAGCTGGAATACCCAGCCTTGCAATGGCGAAGGCCATGAGCGTTCCCGACCTTACCTCCGCTGCGGTTTTGGGCAAGAGCGATGCCGATCTGGTGAAAGCGGTGAAGGAAGGCAAAGGCAAAATGAAGGCCGTCACGACCCTGGCCGGTTCCCCGGAAGACGTGATCGCCTACGTCCGCACGTTCAAGAAATAGCTTCAGGGCAAGAAAGAACTTCAGGGTTTGACGCGGCGATAAGTGCCGTCTTCATACGTGAAGACCAAGGGATAGCCATGCTGAGTTGTGGGCTTCGGGTTCATCATTTTGACCCGGTCCACGACCAGGGTGGCATTCTTGCTTTGGAGTCGCAGGATGAACAGGGGTGTCCACTCGTCTGTCCCGAAGCCATCTTCGAGGAACAGAAGGCTTCCGGAGTGGGGGAAATTCTGTTTTGAAAAAGTCTCGACATCGCGGGCGTCGCCATAGAGCCATTCGCGATTGCCCAGGCGTTGGTCATGCAGGTTGATCTTACCGAATCTCCAGCCCAGCAGGATGAAGACCGCCACTGCAGCCAGGCGCCGGTGTCGTGGATTGCGTGTAAAGGTGGTGAGGGCCAGGTCGGCCAGTGCCGCGGTGTAGAGTACCCAGCCGGCCCAGGAGACGAACAGGACAAAGCCTCCGCGCGAGGGGAGGAAAGCCACGGGAAGCGTCGAGATAAACAGCAGACTCCAGGCGAAGAGTAAGGTGCGGGAACGAAGAACGGCGGCCAGGAGTAACGGCACCATTAACAGCAAGGCCACAGCCATTCCGGAGACAGGCAGGGGCTGAATGAACAGGTGGCCCAGGTATTCGCTCCAGCGTTCCACGAAGCGTGCAAACGAGTATTCCTGTTGGTACCAGGGGTTGATGGTGAGAGCGTGTGCTCCCAGCGTTTTTGCGGCCACATACGGCAATGTGAGCAGGCCGAGGATTGCAGGTCGCACCAGGTTGACCCAGCGAAACGGTTGCAGCAGAAGTTCGTAGAAGAGGAGGGCGAGGGGTAGTGCGACCGCCATCTCTTTGGCATCGAGAGCCGCGACGAAGGCTACTATGATTGCCACACTGCGCCAGACGCCGGGTTGTTGATCCCGCAGCCTTGCCGCTATATACAAGCACGCGGCCAGATAGAAGAACGTGAAGCAGAGCGCATCGTAGATGACGGCGGTCCGGAACCAGACTTCCATGAGGCGCGTGTGAAACGCGAAGAGAATGGCGGCAAAGGCGACCACGCGCGAGGAGCCGGTCAGGAGTTTCACAAACCAGGCGAAGAGCGCGAGGTTTACCAGACCGAGCGAGAGCAGGGCGATACGGAAGGGCAGGGGATTGAAGCCGAACAGCGAAAAGAGCGTGCGGTACCAGAGGGCACCAAGCGGTCGGGCGGAATCGGTCCAGTAGAGCAGGTTGTTCAGCAGCAGTTCGCTGACAGGGCGGGTCCAGGCCCCATAAAGATTCATCATGTCGTCGCGGTCGAAGTAGATACCGACGCTCTTCGCGGTGAAGAAGAGATAGTACGCCACAACAAGCAGGGTGGCGAGCGCGGCCAGGACATTGCCGCGTTGCCTGTCAGGCAGCACGTCGTGTGCCCGCGTAGACAGCAGCACCCACCAGGATGGTTACCAAGGCCGAGATGGAGGGCAGGGGGGCCCAGATCATGCCGTAGATGATGGTCGCCAGGCCCACCAGAATGTAGGCGCCGGGGATGAGGGGGAAGAGGAAGTTCACGGCGGCGAGTTTCTGCCAGTCGGACCGGCGGCGAAAAACAAAGACCGACGCGACGGCCATCACGGTAAAGCAGGTGAGGCTGAAGCCGATGTAGATGATCAGTTGCGGGAACGGTGTGAGGGTCATCACGATGGCGCAGGCGCCCTGCATGAGAATGGCGTTGACCGGTGTCCTCCACCTGGGGTGGACGGTGGCTGCGGACTTGAAGAAAGCCTGATTGTGCGCCATGGCGTAGTAGACTCTCGGGCCGATAGTGACCATGGCATTTACGGTGGACATTAGTGAGATTGCCATGAGGATGGCAAAGGCCCCGCCGATTTCCGGGCCGAAGAGGTTGGCGGCAGCCAAAGAACCCACTGCGACCACGTTCTTCATACTTTCGAGGGGCGTGGCGTAGATAAAGACCAGGTTGAGGCCGAGGTAGGCGAGGGCGACGATAGCCGTACCGAGGCCGAGCGCAGCGGGCAGGGTACGGTCGGGTTGTCTTACCTCTTCGCCGACATAGGTTGCGGCGTTCCACCCGCTGTAGCCCACCATCACCCACAGCAGGCTGATGACAAACGCGATGGGCAGGGGATTTGATGACGTCCGAACGGCGTTGGCTGAGAAGTGCGACCAATCTCCCTTGCCAAACAGGAAGCCCCCGAGGACGAGGCCGGCGATGACCAGGAGTTTGGTTCCGGTGAGGACGTTTTGCAGGCGTGCAACCCGCTTGACTCCGAAGAAATTGATCACCGTGAAAACGGCGATCAGGCCGGAGGCCACCAGTTGGGCCCAGCCAAATTTTAGAGACAGGGCTCCGGAGCCGAGCGTATAGGCTTCGTTGGCCTGCCTGAGATCGGGGTTGAAATATCCGGCGTAGTCGGAAAACGCGAGCGCGGCTGCAGCGATGGGCGCGGAGAAGCCCGCGAAGAAAGACACCCATCCTGTCATGAAGCCCCAGGCGGGGCCAAAGGCTCGTGTCAGGTAGACGTACTCGCCCCCGGAACTGGGGAAATTGACACTGAGTTCGGAGTAGCAGAGGGCTCCACAGAGGGCAAACAGCGCTCCGGTGGCCCACACAAGCAGGACGAGTCTGGCGCTGCCCAGGTCGCCGACCATGAAGCCTGTGGTGGTGAAAATACCAGTGCCGATCATGTTCGAAACCACCAGTGCGGTGGCACTAACAAGTCCCAATTGCCGGAGCAGGGTGTTTGATTTGAGCTTCGTATCGGGAGTCATCAGAAGATTGTGTTTTAGCGCTGACTTAGTTCGCCCGCCATGACCTTTGCGTTGAATTCTGTGGACTGTCCGCGCGGGATGCTGAGCTTTTTCCAGGCCGGGCCCTGAAAATGCTTCGCGAGCATGACGATTTGGCCGACGTGATAGGCGTAGTGGGTCAGTTGGCGGCCAATGGCCTGCAGGACCGAATGTGCTTCGCCGCGAATGGTAATGGTTCGACCAAGGTCCGCATCAGTGAGGCCCTCCAGAGCCTGGAAGACGCAGGCCCAGCCTTCATTCCAGGCCTGCATCAGTAGCTCGCGTGTGAGGCTGGCCGGGCTGAATTCCGCATCGCGGTCACGCCAGGGCTTTTCCCCGTCGCTGGTCAAAAAATCAGTCCAACGCGACTTCATATTGCCGGACATGTGCCTGACGATGGTGACGATGGAGTTCGATTCGTCGTCGAGGGGCTGGAAAAGTTGGGCATCGGCCACCTGTGTGATCGCCCGCTCGCCCAACTGTTTGTAGTAGGTCATGAGCGCGAGACTGTCCGTCATGTAAGACGTGGTGAACTGAAGGGCCATTAGCTGTCATGCTATCGAACGGGCAGCGTCCGGCTTCGGCGGTCAGGGAAGCGTGGCGTCAACCACAACGGAACGGGCGCTCTCATTGCCTGCCGTATCGACGGACGTTACCTGATAAGTGTGCTTCGCGCCGGGAACGACATCCTTATCCCCAAAGCTGGCAGCCTGGATTGCATCGGCCAACAGTAGATTGTCCCGGTAGACCCGATAGAGGGCCCAGTCTGCTTCGGGACTACGGTTCCAGACCAGTTCGATGGTCTTCGTGCCGGGGATAGCTACCAGGCCAGTGGGGGGCGCTGGTGCGAAGCGATCTGCAGGTTTGAAGGCGAGGGTGTCTGAAAGTTCGCTCTCCGCATATTTTTCGGCGGATTTCTGGCCCGACTGGACGAAGTATTCGTACTCGCGACCGTATTCAGCTGTTGTATCTGTGTAACTGGGCTGGCTGCTGAGACCGAGAAAAGCCCATTCTTTGTCGGCTTTTGGGCGGCGGAAGATGCGGAACTCGACGGCAGGCGTGGCCACTCGCCAGGCAAGACCCACTCCGCCGGAGACATCCGTCGCCGAAAGTCCCTCTGGCTTCGGCAGCGCCGGGAGAACGTTGACCAATTCCAGATTTGACCAGCCGACTTCGCGTCCCTTTGGCCCGTGGAGCCTGACGGCAATCACGACTGTGCGGCCATAGAATTTTTCTGCGGGGATCCGTGCTTCGACGCGGCCGTTTTCCTGATGAAGAGCGTCAGGCGGGACACGGTCACTGCCTGAGACCCATTCGGCTTCCACGAAGCGATCCCCGACGGCACCCACGCGGAGTTCGATATCGGGCGGGGTTGCGATCGGCAGGCCTTCGGTAGTCTTCTCGGGCATGGTGAAGACCACGAAAAGATTGGAGCCGCGCTCCAGCACTGCCAGATCCGTAACCCGGCTGGGGCGATTCAACGCAGGGGGCAGGGGATCGCCAGGGTAGCCGCAACTCACCAGCAGAAAAGCGGCAAGAACTGGCAGGGAAGCGCGCATTACAGGATATAGCGGCTCAGGTCCTGATCTTTTACGATCTCGGCGAGCTGTTTGCGAACGTAGGCCGCATCAACCTTGACGGTCTTTTTCTTTAGGTCCGGCCCTTCAAAAGAAATCTCTTCGAGGAGCTTTTCCATGATGGTGTGGAGGCGGCGGGCCCCGATGTTCTCGGAGGATTCGTTCACCTGAGTGGCGAATCTGGAGACTTCGAGGAGGGCGTCGTCGGTAAGAATCAGCTTGATGCCTTCTGTTTCCATCAGGGCGATGTACTGTTTGGCGAGAGCGTTCTTGGGTTCTTTCAAAATGCGGACAAAATCATCCACAGAAAGCGATTTCAGTTCCACGCGAATGGGGAAGCGGCCCTGGAGTTCGGGGATGAGGTCGCTGGGCTTCGACACGTGGAAAGCCCCGGCCGCGATGAAGAGAATGTGGTCGGTGCGGACGAAGCCGTAGCGGGTGTTGACTGTGGTGCCTTCCACGATGGGCAGAATGTCGCGCTGCACACCTTCCCGGCTGACATCGGGACCGTGTCCGCCTTCGCGGCCGGCTATTTTGTCGACTTCATCGAGGAAGATGATGCCGTTTGATTCCACGCGTTCGAGGGCGATACGGGTGACCAGATCCATGTCGATGAGCTTCTGCTCTTCTTCCTGGATCAGGTATTCCAGCGCGTCTTCCACGCGCATACTGCGCTTTTTGGAGCGGGTTCCGAACATGGCGGGAATCAGTTCCTTGATGTTGATCCCCATCTCTTCGAAGTTCGGGCCCCCTCCGATGTCAAAGCTTGGCCCCCGATCTTTTACTTCGAGCTCCACCATGCGCTCGTCTAGTTTGCCGGACCGCAGGCGCTCGCGGAGTTTTTCTCGGGACTTCGCGTTTTCTTCGGGGTTTTCCGGAGTGGGGGGCAGCAGGAGGTCCAAAAGGCGACTTTCTGCTGCGGTTTCTGCGCGGTCGCCGATTTCATCCAGCTTTTCTTCGCGAACCATGTCGATGGCAATATCGACCAGGTCGCGGATCATCGATTCGACATCGCGGCCAACATACCCTACTTCGGTGAATTTGCTGGCTTCCACTTTCATGAAAGGGGAGTTGGAGAGTTTGGCGAGGCGTCGCGCGATTTCGGTCTTCCCGACGCCGGTGGGGCCGATCATGAGGATGTTCTTGGGCATCACATCTTCGGCCATTTCAGGCGGGAGCTTTTGGCGCCGGAGCCGGTTGCGGAGGGCGATGGCGACGGCCCGTTTGGCATCGGGCTGGCCGATGACGTATTTGTCGAGTTCGCGCACGATCTCGCGCGGAGTCAGTTCGTCAAGGACCGGCCCTTCTTCCACGGACTGGCTCGGCAGGTAGATCACCATGTCAGCTCAGTTCCTCGTAGTTGATGTTGAGATTGGTGTAAATGCAGGTGTTCCCTGCGATCTTCATGGCTTCTTCGGCAATCTGCCGGGCGCTCATTTTGGTATGACGCATCAGGGCCGTCGCAGCCGCGAGAGCATACGATCCGCCGGAACCGATGGCGGCGATATTCTCATCGGGCTCGATCACATCGCCGTTACCGCTCACGATGTACGTGTTTTTTGCGTCGGAGACGAGTAAAAGCGCCTCCAGATGGCGCAGGATCTTGTCTGTCCGCCATTCCTTGGCCAATTCCACGACAGCTCGCGGCAAATTGCCGTTGAACTGCTCGAGCTTCGCTTCAAAGCGGAGAGTGAGAGAGAGGGCGTCGGCGGTGGACCCGGCAAAGCCAGAAAGAATTTTGTCGTTGTACAAACGACGCAGCTTTCGGGCTGTTGATTTGAGGACTTCGCTGCCCAGCGTTACTTGGCCGTCTGCGGCCATTACTACTTTTCCATCGCGGCGCACGCAGAGCACCGTCGTGGAACGAATTCGCTGCTTCATTATGGGGTGAAACTCCAGTGTATCGCAGCCGGACAGCACGCCAAACCGCACCGGCGTGGGCAGATCGCTCCGGAGCGTTACCCGCCGAAACAGGGAACCGTGTACACTGCAAACGATGGAAGCACGAAGGACCGGCGGTGGGAACGATGTTCGGTCTGCGACGGCTTCAATAGAGTCGTATATTGAAGGCAGAAAAGAGATATGGCATACCTTGACGATGACGCGACGGAATGGATGATGAGCCCTCCGCGCCGGAACCCCGACGATGTCGGTTTTGATGACCTCGAAGAAGACCTCGAAGATGAAGACGAGGACGATGACCTCGTAGAGGAAGAAGACGAGGAAGACGAGGACGATGATGATGACGAGAACGATGATGATGACGAGGACGATGACGACGAGGGCGATGACGACGAGGACGATGACGACGTCGACCTTGACGATGAAGATGAGGATGAAGAAGACGACTTCGAAGACGAAGACGACGAGGAATAGCAGGCTCTGCCGGGAAGTTTAGTCCTGGCGAGGTTGTGAGAGCAGCGCTTTCACGAAGCGGTAGTTAAATTCCACCGCTTCGTGAAATGCCTTCACTCGGATTCGCTCGTCTTTGCCGTGGGCACGGACGTCGTCGTGGTCAATTGCGATCATGCCGATACCGAAGCCCGGGATTCCCGCTGCGGCGGTGTATTTGCTGTCGGAGGCTCCGGTCTCCATGGTCACCACCAGAGGCACACCGGGCCAGTATGAATCGGCTGCGCTGCGAATCGCCACCATGACATCCTTTCGTGGCTCGGCTGGTGTCATGGCGTGGTCTTCGGGACCTTTCTCCATTACCACTGCCGTCTGGCTATTCATCCAGCGAACCGCAACGTTTGGATCAGCAAGCTTCTGTAACAGTTCCTGACGGATTTCTTCGGGCGAATGGCCGGGGAGGAGTCGGCAATTGATGAGTGCGAGGGCACGCTGGGGCAGCGCATTGTTGGCGTGGCCCGCGTCGAGGCGCGTGGCGATGCAGGTGGTGTGGGTGAGGCCGTTGAAGCGGGCGTCGCTTGAGAAAGCGGCCAGGGCGGCGGCGGGTGATGGTTGCAGGATGGCCTGAATCTGCCCGCGACGTTCCGGCGTTTCTTTGGGCGCAATACCCCCGAAAAAGGTTTTGGTGACCGGGTTCAGTTCGAACGGAAATGACGAATTTTCGATGCGCAGCAGGGCGTGCGCGAGACGATAAATGGCGTTTTCGGGCACCGGACGGGAACTGTGGCCGCCGGGGTTGGTGACCATCAGATGGAAATCGGCATAGAGCTTTTCCGCTGCGGCGACTTCCACTGATGTTGCTTTGCCTTTGTCGGTAGTGACTCCACCCTGGTCTACGTTGAGGACGAGTTCGGCGTCAATTAGGTCGCGATGGTTCTTCACGAGCCAGGCGACACCGTTGGCTGTGCCATTCTCTTCGTCGGGGGTGAGCGCCAAAATCAGATCGCGAGGGGGGACGCAGCCTTCCCGCTTCAGGCGGATGAAGGTGGAGATCAGGGCCGTGTCCATGGCCTTGATGTCCTGGGTGCCGCGCCTGTAGAAGTAACCGTCCTTCCCGATGAGCTGGAAGGGGTTGGTAGTCCAGTCTTCCGGACGGGCCTCGACAACGTCGAGGTGGCCGATGAACAGTTAGGGCTTCAGCGTGCTGTTTGCGGATCGCAGGCGAGCGACCAGATTGCCCTTGTTGGGGCGTCCTTCGGGGACGAGGATTTGCACGTCGGCTGCGGCGAACCCGGCAGCGATCAGATGTTTGGCGCCTGCGCGAGCGGCTGCAGTGTTGGCGCCTCCCAGGTCTGTCGTGTTGCTGGCGATCAGTTCCGCGAGGATGTCGCGGGGCGAGACCGGCACCTGGGCACCGGCGTGTGAGGCCAGCAGGCAGAGTACAATTGCGGTGTTCCGAAGCATCTTCATACGTTACCGCCTTGACCTGTGGTGCAGATCTGTAATAAGCTCCGGTTCACGGTGGCAATGTGAACAAATTCGAAATCTCGCGCCGCAGGTCGATTGAGGCCCTGGCTGGTTTTCTGGCCGGGTCGCCTCTGCTGAGCGGGCAGATTGACCCGATTCGCGATCATGCGCGTGTTCCCGGTATCAAGGAACTTCTCACCGCTTTTGAGTTTGAGGCGGTTATGTACGCCAAACAAACTCGTGCGGTCTACAACTATCGGGCCTACGGCGAGGAGAGTGAGTTCACCTTGCGGCGGAATCGCCTGGCTTTTGACTGGGTGAAACTGGCGGAGAACAAGGCCGGTACGTCGAATACCGGGAGCGCGACGGTTGATACCTCCACTGAGATTTTCGGCACGAAGATGGCGTTCCCTATCCTGGTCTCGCCAACCGCCCTGCATGGCGATCTGGACAAAGACGGCGAACAATCCACCCACAAAGGCGCGGCTGCTGCTTCCAACACGCCGATGATCCTGAGTAACAATTCCAGCCTGTCGTTCGATAAGGTGATGTCGGCGGCATCGAGTCCAATGTGGGTTCAGCTTTATCCCAAACAGGCTATGGACGCCAATAAGGCCTATCTGGAACCCGCGATCGCCCAGGGGGCGAAAGCGGTGGTGGTTACGGTGGACCAGTTGGCGACTGTTTATGAGCGATCCCAGCATGATCGGAATCTGAATGCCACGGGTGGCGGGCGAGGCCGGTTTGGGGGCGGCGGCCCGGTCCCGGCCGGAAACCCGTACAGAATCAGCGTGGGGCGTCTCTGGTACGAGTGGAAGTTTTTTGAGGAATTGCGGACCTTTGTCAAGGTTCCGATTGTCATCAAGGGGATTCTAACCGCTGAAGACGCGAAGCTGGCGCTGGAGCATGGCGTGGACGGCATCTACGTTTCGAACCACGGAGGGCGGTCGCTTGATTACGGTCCCTCCACGCTGGAAGTTCTGCCCGAGATTGTGGACGCGGTCGGAGGTAAAGTTCCGGTGTTGTTCGACAGCGGTTTGCGGCGCGGGGCGGATGTGCTGAAGGCACTGGCGCTGGGTGCCAATGCGGTCTGTCTGGGCCGGGTGCCGTTGTGGGGCCTGGGTTCGTATGGTGTCACCGGCGTCACACGGGTTTTGGAAATCATGCAGGCAGAGTTCGTGCAGGCCATGTTGCAGACCGGCTGTACCAGGCTGTCGGCCATCAATCGAAAGATCGTTCTCGCGAACTTCCCATAAAAATCATGCAAATTGCTTTGGAACCCGCCGGACGCATCGCGCCGGTCGCGGAATTGCTGAATACCTACGAAATCGGTGAGATGGCCAGGCGCAAGGTGGACGCGGCGACCTGGGCGTTGCTGGCTCCGGCGGATCGCGCTGCATTTGACCGCATTACCTTCCGACCCCGCCTGATGGTGAATACGACGGGGATGGACCTGACGCTGGAACTGTTTGGGGAGAAGCATTTCGCCCCCCTGCTGGTGGGGCCGGTAGCGAATCAGCGCCGCTTTCATCCGGAAGCGGAACTGGAGATGGCTCGCGGGGCTGCTGCCGCGAAGGCGACGCTGGTGATTTCGGCTGAATCGAGCGTTGCGCTGGAACAGATTGTGCCGCTGGCGAAGGCCGGGGCATGGTTTCAGTTGAAGCTGGAGCCCGATATGGCCAAGTCGGCTGCGCTGGCAAAGCGGGCGGTGGCGGCGGGATGTAAGGTGGTGATCGCTACCGGGGGCAACTGGAAGGCTCTGGCGGCTCTGGTGAAGGCGGCTGGAGCCCCTGTGGTAGCCAAGGGCGTCCTCAGTGTCGCCGATGCCGAAGCTGCGATTGGGGCGGGTGCGCAGGGCCTGGTTGTGTCTGGCTGGACAGAGCGGGGTGCGACAGGAAAGAACGAAGCCATTGAGGTTTTGCCGGCGATTGCCGATGCTGTGAACGGTCGTGTGGCCGTGTTGGTGGATGGTGGATTCCGCCGCGGGAGTGATGTGCTGAAAGGCCTCGCGCTGGGCGCGAAAGCTGTGCTGGTGGCCAGAGCGCCGGTCTGTGGTCTTGCCGCGTATGGAGCGGCGGGGGTGCAGCGCGCTATGGAGATTTTGCAGACCGATCTGGCGCGCGATATGGCCGGGTGTGGCAAGGCAAATCTGGCGGCGATTAGTCGCGATACGGTTAAGATCCACCGCTTCTAACGGGACAGCAATTCAGGGAAGTGCAATCGCGCTACTATGGCGTTGATGCTTCGTCGCGCCCTTCTTACTACCCTTCTGGCGGCTGCCTTCGTTACCCTTGCGGCTGCTCAGCAAACTGCCCTGGATCGTTATGTGGCGAAACCGGATCCGGCGTACAAATACGAACTGGTTAAGACCATCCCCGGACCTGGCTATACGGCTTACGTCATCGATCTCACCTCGCAGCGGTACCGCACGGAGGCTGAGATTTCGCACAGCCTCTGGAAGCACTGGCTCACGATCATTAAGCCCGACCAGGTGAAATCCTCCACCGCTTTCCTGTTCATTTCAGGTGGGTCGGTTACGGCGAAGGTACCCGAGAAGCCTGACGCCGTAGCGCTGGAAATTGCGCTCTCCAGTCATTCGGTTACGGTCGCGCTGAACGGTATTCCC
The DNA here is from genome assembly GCA_010084195.1 of Terriglobia bacterium. Classification (GTDB taxonomy): domain Bacteria; phylum Acidobacteriota; class Terriglobia; order Bryobacterales; family Bryobacteraceae; genus BOG-234. Next base: position 36,621 of record RGPS01000012.1, on the reverse strand, counting down.
AATGAGCCTGTCACCTTTGCCGGCGAGGATAAGACCCGCAATGAGGACGGCATCATTACCCATACCTGGGTGAAGTTCATGCAGACTGGCGACGATATGTGGCCTCTCCGGCTGCCCATGACCAAAGCCTCTGTGCGCGCGATGGATACGGTGACGGCCTTCCTGGCGACACCTGCCGGGGGCAATGTCAAGATCGACCATTTCTACGTGGGCGGAGCTTCGAAGCGTGGGTGGACCACCTGGACCACGGCTGCCGTCGACAAGCGTGTCATCGGCATATCGCCTCTGGTGATTGACGTTCTGAACCTGCGACCCTCGCTCGATCATCACTTCCAGGTCTATGGCGAATTCTCCGAAGCGCTGAATGACTACAAGGAGTCCCGCCTGGTGGAAGCCGGGGATCTGCCCGAGTATAAGGCGCTGCTGAAGATCGAGGATCCCTACAGTTACAAGGGTCGATTTACGATGCCGAAGTTCATCGTCAACGCAGGGGGAGACCAGTATTTCCTGCCCGATTCCTCGCAGTTTTACTTCCCCGAGCTACCCGGTGAAAAGTATCTCCGCTATGTGCCCAATACGGACCACTCCCTGCGGGGTTCAGATGCCGTGGAGAGTCTCGCGGCGTTCTATACGGCGGTGCTTGAGAATCGGCCGCGTCCGAAGTTCTCGTGGACGTTTGAAAAGGACGGTTCCATCAAGGTGAAGACGAGCGACAAGCCGACCGAAGTGAAGGTCTGGGTGGCGACCAATCCAGATAAGCGGGACTTCCGGCTGGCGTCGATTGGCCAGGCGTACAAGAGCACTGTTCTGACGGCGGAAGGCAATGTCTACACGGCAAAGGTCGAGAAGCCGACCAGGGGTTTCAGCGCGTTTTTCGTGGAACTGACCTTCCCGAGCGGGATGAAGTATCCGTTTAAGTTCACGACGGCAGTACGGGTGACGCCCGATGTTCTGCCGTTCCCTAAGCCGCCGATGAAGATTACGGTTCAGGACCTGCGCTGAGGTGTGCCTCGCTGGTCGGAGAGCATAGCTTGGGCCCTGCCTGCGGGCTGAGGTATGAGGCAAAATGGTAGTTCGGTCCGGGAGCGCGTAGCTGCGTTCGGTGGCGCACGGTTGGCCAGAAAGTAAAAATGACACCAAAACAGGAAGAAGCGATTTTCAAGAAGCTCGATGAACTCCGGATCGAACTGCCCTCGTGGGCTTTTGCCAACACGGGGACACGTTTTGGCAAGTTCATCGACGCCTCCGCCGCTACCACCATTGAAGAGAAGCTGGCGGATGCCGCCGAAGTCAATCGGTTTACCGGATGCTGCCCGTCAGTCGCTGTCCACGTTTTGTGGGACTTCCCCAATGGTGTGGAGAGCGCTGCTCCTGCGGCGCAGGCTGCAGAGAAGCTGGGCGTTCGCATCGGCTCGGTTAGCCCCAACGTCTTTCAGGATCAGGAGTATAAATACGGCTCGCTGGCCAACCCCTCTGCCGACATCCGCAAGAAGGCGCTGGATCATATTCTCGATTCCATCGCGATTGCCAAAGCTGCGGGTAGCCGGGACATTACACCGTGGTTTACTGACGGCTCCAACTACCCTGGTACCGCCCACATGCGGCAGCATAAGCGCTGGTTTGAGGCCGGGCTGCGCACAGCGCATGAGGCCCTCTCGCCTGACCAGCGCCTCCTGATTGAATACAAGCCTTTTGAACCCGCGGTCTATCACACCGACATTGCCGATTGGGGCATGGCGCTGGTGCTGGCGAAGGCTGCCGGGAATCAGGCAAAGGTTCTGGTCGATACCGGACATCACTACCAGACGCAGAATATTGAGCAAATCGTAGCGTGGCTTCTTGACGAAAACATGCTTGGCGGCTTCCATCTGAATGACCGCCGCTTTGCCGACGATGACCTGACGCTGGGCTCCATCGATCCCTACCAGGTCTTCCGCATCTTCCATGAAATCTGCTTCTTCGAATGGGAGCAGGGTCGTCCCGCCGATGTCGCCATCATGGTAGACCAAAGCCACAACCTGAAGCCCAAGGCGGAGGAGATGCTGCAAACCGTGATGATGGCCCAGAACATCTTTGCGAAAGCCGCTATTGTGGATCACGCCCGGCTGACCCGCGAGCAGGCCGCGTGCAATCTGATTGACGCTGAAGAGTGCATGCAGGATGCGTTTCAGACGGATGTTCGGCCGGTTGTGGAAGAATGGCGGCGTATGAGAGGCCTGGCTGCAAATCCGTTGAAGGCATTCCGGGAGAGCGGTTATCTCTCGCGTGTCATCGCGGAAAGAGCCGGACGCGCTCAGGCAGTTTCATCGTATGCCTGACCAGCGCGTTTGTTTTCTGCTGAAGGTCAAGGCCGACCGTCTGCCAGAATACCGTCTCCGCCACAAAAGTGTCTGGGCCGACATGCAGGAGGCCCTCACCGAGACAGGTTGGCACAACTACTCGCTGTTCCTGAGAGACGACGGGCTGCTGGTTGGCTATCTGGAAACGCCCGACTTTGAAGCCGCTCTGCGAAGTATGGCGGAGCGCGAGGTCAACGCTCGGTGGCAGGCCAGTATGGGCGAGTTTTTCGAACACCTGGAAGGTCGGCGACCTGACGAAGGCATGCTGCGTTTAGAAGAAGTGTTTCATTTGGCTTAGCAGCCCCGTCAGGCGGGCGGGATTTCAATGATTGACGCAGTAGCTCCCGGTACGCACTGCCAGGCGGTTCGGCGGTCGAAAGTAAGCAGTCTTCCCCCTTTGCGTAACGCAAGGGCTACCAGGTAGACATCGGTAATCTGATTGTGTCCAGGCACAAGAGCGGCATTGATGGAAGAAGGCTCGCTGATTGAGTAATCGTCCGGCCAAAAAATGTGCGGCCATCCTGGTGTCTGCCGGACGCGACGTAGCAGTTCGATAGAATCCGCCGGGCTGCGTCTCTGGCCCTGGAACGACGACTGAGACAGCACCCGAACGAAGCCATTTTCCGTGATCGGACACGTCGCCCACGTCACGCCCACATGCTTTTGCAGCCACGCATGCATCGGGCGGTGAAATGGGTGGCTCTGTTCGACGATCGCGATCAGGGCGTTTACATCGAACAGTCGGGTCAACGGTTTAGCTCAGCCGCCATTTGTCCGTCCTCGAATTCCGCAGCCATCTCTTTAACGTGCTCCAGAGTGTACGGTCGAGCATCGGCGGAAGGTGGGAGAATCGGGAAGCCGTTCTTCAGGGCATAGGTTACGGGTGTCGGCTCCAGGCCCTTCCATGCCAGATCGGTAATCACTCGCGACAGGGTCTGGTGTCTGTTCTCTGCAAGAGCCTTCGCTGTTCGCAGTAACTCTTCAGGAAGATCTATGGTCGTCCTCATGTCTTCATCTTAGCATCTGATGCGGTGATGCGGCTAGCGTTTCATCAACCCCTGGTCGCCCAGCCAGGCTCCGAATAAATCGATCCAGTGATCCACCGCCAAACCGTGCGGCGTCAGGCCGAAGCCGTGGCCGCCTTTTGCATATACATGAAATTCCACGGGAATGTCGGCAGCCTTCCAGTCGGCATAAAGTTTGGCGCTGGCGACCGACATCAACCGGTCATCGTTGGCCACCAGAATAAATGCCGGGGGTGCGGGCTTCGGGATTGCGTTGCCGTTGGTGGCCCCGCCGTAGATGGGTGCGACATAGTCCGGTCGGGTAGTGGCGTCCGGGTTCATGATGGCCTTCACTGTGGCGATGGCTCCCGCTGAAAAGCCCATCAGCACGATCCGATTCGGTTGGAGGCCGAACTCGCCAGCACGTTGGCGGAGCAGTTTCACGGCCTGACGACAGTCTTCCGCCGCCAGGTTCTGAATCTCCGGGCTAAGCTGATTTGCCGGCGTCTTCCCGAGTGAGGCCATGAAAGAGGCGAGGAAGGTCTGGTACTCGGCTTCCGGCGCAGGGGATTCCACAACGCGATACTTCAGCACAAACGCTGCCACGCCGCGCGCTGCAAGCCACTTTGCAACAAAGACACCCTCGCTGTCCCACGAGAGGAAGCGAAAGCCGCCTCCCGGGGCGATGATCACTGCGGTGCCGGTCGACTTGCTCTTCTCCGGCAGGTACGAGGTGAGAGTCGGATTCACCACGTTGCGGACCATCGCCTCGCCTCGGGCGTTCTTGTACTGAACCTCCTGCTGCATCCAGTTTTCTGAGCCGGGCGCGGGACCCTGCCAAAGCGGAATCACCTGTTGTGCGCACAATGCCGGCACCACCAGAAACAGCAGGAGGTGTTTCATGCGGTTACTTGCCCTTCTGGAACAGCAGGGGGGCGATTTCCGTGAGATTGTCGCGCCACAACGGCCAGACATGCGCCATCGCGGGAGTTTCCACTTCGGTCGCCTTCACGCCCTTTTCCTTGAGCCATCCCCGGAACTGGCGGTTCACGCCCATCAGACCGTCTTCCGTGCCACAGCCAATCCATAAGAGCTTCAGCTGCGAATTCGCCTTTGCATCCAGCTTGGGGAAGTTCATGTCGAAGACCTTAGTGTCGAGTGCCATGGCCCCACCACGTCCGCCTCCGGCAGCAGGCGCGGTGGCTGCCGGACGAGGCCACATGACAAACGCGCCGCTGAACGACGCTACATACGCGAACTTATCCAGGTGATTCAGGCCGGTAAACAAAGCCTCGGCACCACCCATGGAAAGCCCGACAACGGCACGCTGATTCCGATCCTTCGTGACGCGGTACTGCTTTTCTACCTGAGGCAGAACTTCCTCGAGGAGAGCTTTGGCAAAGTTGGGGATCATCTCATTCCCACCCATGGCACCGCCGCCACCACGACCGCCGGCGAACATCTTCGCCGTCGGAATTCCATAGCCCAGCGTGTTCACCATGATCATCGGCTGCGCCTTCCCCTGGCCAATGAGGTTATCGAGAATCACGTTCGCCGCGCCTGCGGAGATCCAGCCATAGGCATCATCACCCAAGCCATGCAACAGGAACATGACGGGATAGGCTTCCTTGCGGTTCGGGTCATAATTGGGCGGTGTGTAGACGTAAAAATCACGATCGTCGCCAATCAGCGCGGAGTGGTAGAAATGATGCGCCACCGCACCGCGGGCCAGACCAGGTTTCGGTTCCCAGCTCACGTCGCCCGGGACACGGACAAGGTTCTGTCCCGCCGAAGTGGCTGAAGTCTTAAACGCGGCATTCGCGGGGTCATTCACGGTTGCGCCGTCAATTGAAAAGGTATAGCCGTACATGTCCGGCTTGAGGGTTTCTGAGGTGCCACTCCACACTCCCTGGTCATCTTTCTGCATCACCAGGCGCCCACCGGGGAGGCCGGTAACGGCGACCTCTTTTGCGTTCGGCGCTCGTAACCGGAATGTCACTTTGCCATCTGCCGAAACCTCGGGAGATTTCGGTGCCGGCGCGCCACCTCGTCCTCCGGCCCGTCCGGGCGCAGCGGGCGCTGGCTGCGCAAAACCACTCAAACAGAACAGGGCCAGCAGGCCCGCAACCACTATCAGCTTCTGGATCTTCATTCGTGCCGATTATATATCGGCGTGTTACCAGAATGTTGCCGTTCGTTGATCAAACTGCCATTTTTCGTCCGTATGATGCGAAGAGTACCCCTCTACTCACAGGAGATCTACTTGTTTTCACGAAGCATTCTTTCACGATTCACTCAGGGCACCGTCCTCGCGTCTGTCGCCTTTACCGCGTCGCTGTTCGCGCAGACCTCACCGAACGTCCGCATCCTGCTGCCTGAGCGTACCCGGCTCCTGGAAGGCCAATTGGTCGATCTGGTTCTGGAGGTCCGCAACGCGCGCAACGTCACCAATCTGAGCGTGACCGCGGGTAGCGTTGACATCACTTCCAAGTTCAGTGCGCCCGCTGCGGCGACCCTCGACTGCAATACCGCACCCGCTGTTGTGGTTCGCGCTAACCTGCAGTCATTCGCTGCCGGCACAGTCGACCTGAAGGTCACCATGCAGGCCGATGGCGCGACCGTAACCGACTCCCGAAGTATCCTGGTTCGGCCCTTCGCCATTACCCCCAACCGCAACATCATCCTCTTCATTGGCGATGCTTTGGGCACCGCGTATCGCGACGCCGCCCGCCTGGTTTCCCGCTCCATCGTGGATGACAAGGGCAAGAGTTCGTTCCGTGACGGCTTCTTCGACGATCTCCTCGAAATGGACAAGATGCCGGTCAGCGGCATGTCGATGACCTACGGTACGGACTCCATCGTTCCCGACTCGGCTAACACCGGCACGGCGTGGGCCACCGGCAACAAGAGCTTTCTGAATGCGGTCAATGTCTTCGGCGACGGCACCGACTGCGCGTGGCGCTTCACGGGGCTGCAGAATGCGGCCACCCAGCCGACGATCCTGGATAACCCCCGCGTGGAAAATCTCTGGCAGTACATGAAGCGCCGTTTTGGCTATCGCACCGGCATCGTCACCACGGCTGCGGTCACCGACGCGACGCCTGCGGTTGAAGGTGCCTACACCGGTTTCCGTCAAACCCGCCTCGAAATTGCCCGTCAGTATCGTGAGAACCCGATGCTGAATGGTCGCCCGGCCTTCGACGTCATCCTGGGCGGTGGCGCGGATCCGTTTGTCGCTTCCGGGCGTCCGGATGGCCGCAACCTGATCGGCGAATTCCAGAACCTCGGCTATCGTTACGTCACCAATGCCACCCAATTGAGGGCTATTTCCGATGGTCGCGGGTTGATCGGTTTGTTCAAGGGTTCGGCTCACCCGGCTCCCGCCAGCAACGGTATCGCCACCGCGGATGTCAACATGGACGTTGCCTATGACAAGCTGGGCTTTCAGCGGCCGGCTTCGGAACCGCTGCCGAACTTTGGCGGTTACACCGACCAGCCGATGCTGGATCTGATGACCTCTAAGGCCATCGAGACGCTCACTGGTTTCTATTCGCTGTTTATGTCGCCGCAGCCGTTTATCCTCATGGTGGAAGCCGCGTCCATCGACAAGCAGTCCCACCCGAATCAGGCCGCTGGTCAGGTTTGGGACACCATTGAACTCGACAAAGCGATCGGTGTTGCCCGTGCATGGGCCGCGAAGCGACCCACGAAGGACACCCTGATCGTCGTCACCGGCGATCATGATCAGTCGATGAGCATCATTGGCGTCAGCAATACGCCCGATGCTGATTACTTCGACAGGACGAAGACGCAGAAAATTTCGCTGACAACTCCTGTAGGCGACCAGGGCTTCACCGTCTATGGCGACTCCTTTGCCAACGCCCGCGCCGCGCTGCCGTTCATCAATGCCAGCACCGACGCTTCCAACAATACCGGTGTTGCCGGCACGCCTGGCGTGTTCAAGCCCACCAGTGTCGTGGCAGACCCGGCCGCCAGCACCTACTCCACCTACTTCGGTTCGCCCGCCTACAAGATGGACGCGAAGAGTGGCTACCCGCTGAACTCCGGTGTCGGCACCCGTCGCCTCGCGGTTGGCTATCGTACCGGCGACCACACAGGCTCCAGTGTCCCGGTCACCGCCGAAGGCCCTGGTGCTCTGTTGTTCACCGGCTATATGGACCAGACCGACATCTTCTTCAAGATGGCGACGGCTGTCTCTACTGATACGACTGACATCGACAAGATGGTGGACACGCTGGTGAACAGTGCCGGTCGCTTCCCGACGTCGGTTGGCAAGTAATGAAGTTTGCCTTCGGTATGTTTGCAGGGGTGCTGCTTTGCGCAGCACCCCTGTTTTGCCAAACTGATCCAGCGGTACAGGAGGGGCAACTCCACTGGTTCCACCTCACTGAGTCCCGTGCCGAAGTGGCGAAGCAATTGGGGCTGCCCAAAATGGTGGCCCCGTTCGGTGCCGATTTTGAATCCTGGCAGTATCAGCTGGGGGAGGTGGAGGAAGAGGGTTTCTCGCACCAGTTGGTCTTTCGCAAGTCAACGGGCGAACTGATTAGCATTGCGCGCAACTATGCCACGGAACGTACGGTGGACGAGTGGTTTCCGGTGGGCGAAACTGCCGCATATTTCTACCCTGCGAGTGAAAAGCCGGAGTACAGTGTCCGCGTGAGGAAGCTTTCGGGCGACAGACTCCTGCTGGCTATGGGTATCTCTGAGCCTGGTCAGGTCACCGGGCAGGTATTCATGATCCGGGCCTCGGAGCTGCAGGCATTTTATCCCTGGCTTGCCATACAGCTCACTGCCGTAAAACGCTGACTCAGAAGCCGACCTGGTCTGCACCCTTCAGGGCGAGCATTTCTCTCGCCTCGGAGGGTGTTGCTATTTCCAGGCCCAGAACTTCCAGAATTCCCCGGATCTTCGTAACCTGCTCCGCATTTGATACCGCCAGCTTCCCGCGCGAGATGTAAAGCGAGTCTTCCAGCCCCACCCGCACGGACCCTCCCATGAGCGCAGCCTGAGTGGCAAACGGCATTTGTGCCTTACCGGCGGCCAGCACAGACCATTGGTAATCGCTGCCGAACAGCCGGTCAGCCGTCTGTTTCATGAAGGTCAGGTTGGAGAGTTCTGCTCCGACTCCCCCCAGAATGCCAAAGATCATTTGCACAAAGAATGGCGGACGGATCAGGCCCTTATCGACAAAGTGCGCCAGGTTGTACAGGTGCCCCACGTCGTAGCACTCGTGTTCAAAGCGGGTGCCGTGCTGTTCACCGAGCAACTTCACGATCCTCTCAATATCGCGGAAGGTGTTGCGGAAGACAAAGTCATCGGTGCCTCGCAGATACGGTTCTTCCCAGGCGTGCTTCCAGTTGGTGAACTTGTCTGCCATGGGATGGAGGGCGAAGTTCATGGTGCCCATATTCAGAGAGCACATCTCGGGCCGGGCCCGCAGGGGAGCCACCAGCCGGTCTTCCACCGTCATGTTCATGCCGCCTCCGGTGGTCAGGTTGATCACCGCGTCGGTGGCTGCCTTGATCTGCGGCAGGAACTGCATGAAGACATCGGCATCCGGCGTAGGCCGACCGTCGCGAGGGTCCCTCGCATGCAGATGCAGAATCGTCGCTCCGGCCTTCGCGGCATCAATCGCCTGGCGGGCGATTTCATCCGGCGTCACCGGCAGGTATGGCGACATGGTCGGTGTGTGCACCCCGCCGGTGATGGCACAGCTGATGATCACTTTGTTTGACTTCGGTCCGGGCATGAGATCTTAATTGTGATACATGAACAAAATTTTTCCTTCAGCCGAAGCCGCCGTCGCTGATATCCCTGACGGTGCCACCCTGATGATTGGAGGCTTTGGGCTTTGCGGCATACCGGAAGACCTGATCGCAGCCACCGTCGCGCTTGGTGTCAGGAACCTTCACACCATCAGCAATAACATGGGAATCGACCATGTTGGCATGGGCCTGATGCTGGAAGCGGGCATGGTCGCCTCTCATATTGGCAGCTATGTGGGGGAGAACAAGCTGCTTGAAGAGATGGTCCTGGGCGGACGTCTGGATCTCACGCTGGTCCCCCAGGGGACTCTTGCGGAGCGGATTCGTGCCGGTGGCGCCGGCATCCCCGCGTTCTTCACTCCGGCAGGTGCAGGAACCATTGTTGCCGAGGGAAAAGAAGTTCGTGAATTCAGGGGCAGGCCTTACGTTCTCGAAGCAGGCCTCACCGCCGATTTTGCGCTCGTCAAAGCCTGGCGAGGCGACCGCATGGGGAACCTCGTTTACCGCAAGACAGCCCGGAACTTCAATCCCGTGATGGCTACCGCAGCCCGCTGCACCATCGCTGAGGTCGAGGAGATCGTGGAGCCCGGCATGCTGGATCCCGACGCCATCATTACGCCCGGTATCTATGTCCACCGCGTGGTCCAGTGGACCGGCTACGAAAAGCACATTGAGCGACGCACGCTTCGCGGAGGTACCAAATAATGGACGCCAGAGAAATTATCGCCCGGCGTGCCGCTCGCGAACTCCGGGATGGGTTCTACGTCAATCTCGGCATTGGTATCCCCACGGCTGTCGCCAATTATGTTCCTGAAGGCATGGAAGTGATTCTGCAATCGGAAAACGGGATGCTCGGTGTCGGCCCCTACCCCCTTGCGGGCAGCGAAGACGCTGATCTGGTCAACGCCGGTAAAGAAACGGTTACGGAACTGCCTGGTACCGCGTATTTCTCCAGCGCCGATTCTTTTGCGATGATTCGGGGGGGCCATGTGAACCTCAGCATTCTGGGCGCACTACAGGTGGATCGCGAGGGCAACCTCGCCAACTGGATGGTACCGGGAAAGATGCTGAAAGGGATGGGCGGCGCCATGGATCTGGTGGCAAGCGCGCGGCGTGTGATTGTCGCCATGGAGCATGCCACGAAGAGCGGTGCGCCCAAGATCCTGGAGGCGTGCACGCTGCCTCTCACGGGGTCCGGGGTGGTGGACACCATCATTACCGAACTGGCCGTGATGCGCGTCACGCCGCAAGGTCTGGTGCTGGAGGAGCTTGGCCCGGAGGCGACTGTGGAACAGGTACAGCGTCTCACTGGTTGCTCGCTCATTGTCACCGAACCTGTCCGGAGGATGTTCTGATGCTGGAAGAAGTCGCCATTGTCGCCGCCGTGCGGACTCCGGTTGGCAAGTTTCAGGGCTCGCTGAGCGCACTCTCTGCCACCAGGCTCGGTGCGGTCGTCGTCCGCGAAGTGGTTCGTCGCGCAGGTCTCGATCCGGCTCAGGTTGACGAGTGCATTATGGGCAATGTTCTGCCCGCAGGTCTCGGGCAGAATCCGGCGCGCCAGGCCGCCCTGTATGGCGGGCTGCCGAATGAGGTGGCGGCACTCACCATCAACAAGGTCTGCGGTTCCGGGTTGAAGGCTGTCGGGCTGGCGGTGCAGGCGATTCAGACCGGCAACGCGGGCATTGTTATCGCGGGCGGTATGGAGTCTATGACCAACGCTCCCTACCTCCTGCCGCAAGGGCGTCAGGGTTTCCGCATGGGCCACTCCACTGTGGTTGATTCCATGGTTCAGGACGGTTTGTGGGATGTGTACAACGACTACCACATGGGAATTACGGCCGAAGAGGTGGCGACGAAGCACTCTATCTCTCGCGAGGAGCAGGACCGCTATGCGGTGGAGTCCCACCGTCGCGCTGCCGCAGCGTGGAAAGCCGGGCATTTTGCGGCAGAAGTGGTTCCGGTCGAAGTTCCGGCCCGCAAAGGTCCGCCAACCGTTTTCAGTTTCGATGAGTCGGTTCGCGAGGACACGACGCTGGCGTCACTGGCGACCCTGAAGCCGGCATTTCGCAAAGACGGCACCGTGACGGCCGGCAATGCTCCCGGCGTGAACGACGCGGCGGCGGCGCTGGCCGTGATGTCTGTTGCACGAGCGCGGGACCTGGGCATCGCGCCTCTGGTCCGGATACGAGCGCAGGCTACCAGCGGGGTAGAGCCCAAATGGGTGATGCTGGCCCCGGTTTTGGGCGTACGGAACGTCCTGGCGAAGGTTGGTTGGTCGCTGGAGGATGTTGATCTCTTTGAGCTCAACGAGGCTTTCTCGGTGCAGGCACTCGGGGTGATGAAAGAACTGGGCGTCGACCCGGCAAAGGTAAACGTCAATGGAGGTGCCGTCGCTATCGGCCACCCCATCGGAGCCAGTGGGGCGAGGGTATTGGTTACGTTGATTCACGAGATGATTCGCCGGGATGTTCGTCGGGGAGTTGCCGCACTTTGTCTGGGGGGCGGTAATTCCGTGGCGCTGGCCGTCGAGCGGTAGCGGTCGCGGCGGTATGATCAGGGAATGAAGTACCCCGGAGTGATCGCGCTGGCTGTGCTATTGTCGGCAGGCCTTCCGGGTCTCGCCGCAGATCCGCCTCCCGAGCTTCAGCCCCGCATCGAAGCTGCTTTCAAGGCCTGGAAACAGGCCGCCACCGAACAGGAGAAAGCGGAAGTCCGGCGTCAGTTTGGCCCTTTCGATGCGGAATTTCAGAAGTGGCTGTCCGTGTGGGGTGAGGCAGCTCAGAAGCAAGGCAATTTCCCCGCATCCGTGGAACGGTTTCAGTTCTGTGCTCAGGAATCCGAAGTTCTCTCTGACTGGTTCCACGTCAGTATTTGCATCCAGCTGATTGGGGGTACAGAACGTTTGCAAGGTAAGTATCCGGAGGCGGAAGGGCATTACAAGCTGGCTTTGGAGTACTCTCGCCGTCCTGGTGCCGAGCGGAGAACTCCTCTCGTCATGAATAATCTCTCCGGGGTTTATGCGGGGCAGGCCCGGTACCCGGAAGCGGTAGAGATTCTGAATCAGGTTCTGGACTTCAACAGGAAGGCGGGTCTTCAGGATGATCCGGCTCCTTACCAAAATCTGGCCATTGTTCATGCTCTGCGGGGTGACAACGTTAGCTCCCTCGGCAGCTTTATGAAGGCCCTGGCGATCTATGAAAAACTGGGTGACAACAAGAAACTGGGGCTGACCCACTACAACCTGGGTGTGCTTCACCTGAAGCAGGGCAATCACGATGCGGCTGGCCACGAATTTGTCGAGTCCATGGTGCTTTCTGAAAAAGCCGGGGACCGCACTCAACTTTGCCTTACCCTGGGCGACCTGGGCCGGGTTCGCGATCTGGAGGGTCACGCTGGAGAAGCCCTGCGCCTCGCGCTCCTTACCGGCGGGGTGATCCCGAAAGGAGATGGCGGGGACGGTTCGTACGCGGTGAACGGTGCCCGCGCTGACAACACGGGGTTCCTGCTGGATGGCATGAATAATACGCAGCGACGGAACACCGGAGCTGTGCTTAGTCCGCCCATTGAAGGGGTCCAGGAGTTTAAGCTCCAGACCTCGGGTTTCGCCGCCGAATATGGCAGGTACGCCGGGGGCTTGCTTACTGTCGTTACCAAGAGCGGCACCAACCGGCTTCGAGGGGCCTTGTATGAGTTTCTTCGGAACGATGCCTTTGATGCTGTTGGTTACTTCGATGGCCAGAAGTCCAAACTGCGTCGCAACCAGTTTGGTGCGACCGTCGGGGGGCCAGTCCTGCTTCCCCGTATCTACAACGGCCGTAACCGGACCTTCTTTCTGTTTACCTGGGACTCCCTCCGCCTTATCCAGGGCCAATCGCAGCGAGGTCTCACACCGCGGCCTGAGATGTTGAAGGGCGACTTCTCCGGTGCCACTGATGCTTTTGGCAAGCCCATTACGTTGCTGGATACCGTCAGCAGGAGTCCGTTTCCGGGCAATCGGATTCCGGCGAGCCGGCTCAATCCGGTGGCCGCGAAACTCGCCGGCTATTACCCTCTACCCAACCTGCCTGCGGGCGGAGTTTTTAACTACATCGCACAGGGGAACGGCACCAACTCGTCAAATAACTACGGGATCAAGATTGACCACAACTTCAGTTCCAATGACCGCATGACGGCGAGCGCTTTCTGGTCCCCGGCGGCTGTCTATGATCCGATCAACTCCAACAACTCCCCGATACCCTACTTCGGGCTTTCCAACAAGACGCTGGCCATGGTCTCTTACCTGAAATATATTCGCACCATCAGCCCGACCATGTTTGTGGAGACGAGTGCCAATTTCTCCAGGACTACCAACCATCAGGTCTGGCCGTTGAGCGGTGACACCGACTGGGGGGCTCAAACCGGTTTCGTCGGAGGCACTACCAACCCCGTTGCCAATGGCCTTCCTTACCTTACTCTTACCGGGTATCTTTCGCTTGGTCCTGCAAATACCATCCCCAAGATCTACTCCTTCAATAATTATCAGTACTCGGGCAGCCTGACCTGGATCAAAGGTCTCCACTCATTTAAGTTTGGCGGCGATTTTCTGCGCTCCTAATACTTCTCGAGGAGCTACGGTGATACCCGGGGCCTTGCGTCTTTTCTCGGTCGATTCACAGGTGAACCTGTTGCCGATTTCGTTCTTGGCTGGGCCGATAGTACCCGCCGTCAACTCGATGCAGGTGGCCCTTACCACCTCGTCTCCAGCTACTCCGGTTTTGCGCAGGATGATTTCAAGATCACGCCCAGTCTGACCCTGAATATCGGCGTCCGCTACGACCTGCAGAAGCCTCCTAAGGAGAAGTTTGGCGCGTGGGCGATGTTCGTGCCGGCTTTGGGGAAACTGGTAACGAGCGGTACCGGCACCTTGTCGAAGGCTGAGTTTGACCAGCGTATTAACGCCGTCGGCCTTGCTCCTCATACGGTCCGAGCCTCGGATGTTGGCCTTCCCGCTACCATTACCAGGCCGTCATGGACCAATTTTGCGCCCCGCCTTGGTTTTGCCTGGCGTGTTTTTGGCAGCACGCGAACGGCTCTCCGTGGTGGCTACGGCATTTTCTACGGGTCCAGCTCGTTGTACCGTCTGGATAGCTTCTCTGATACCTATCCCTTCACCATTACCGAAACCTTTAGCCGAGTCAGCGCGGATCCCACCGCGCTGACCCTGTCGAATCCCTTTCCGGTATCACGTCGCGCCTTCAGCGGCGTTACCGGCAGCGGCGGGTTGGAGAGCACCAGCATTAAGAGCCAAAACATTCAGTCGTGGAGCCTCTCGCTGGAACATGAAATCGCACGGGACACCGTCATTGAGGTCGCCTACGCGGGCTCAAAGGGGACCCACTTGCCCCGGCGTTACGATATTAATCAGGCCGGTCGTACACAAGCCACCAGCACCACTCGGCCCTATGCATTTTTCGGGGCCATCAACATTGTCAACGACGGTTCAAATTCAATCTATAATTCCGGCCAGCTGACGGTCCGCCGCCGCTTCTCAAAGAACTTTTTTGTCAGAGGTACTTACACGTTCGCGAAGTCCCTTGATGAAACCTCGAATACGGGTGGAACGATCGCCTACAATTTCTCGAATGCACAGGATTCCCGGAATCTGAGCCTCGAGCGTGGTCGCTCTGATTTCGATATCGGGCATGCCTTCGCGGGGAGTTTCATCTGGGTTCCGACGTTGTCCCGCAATCTCCTGCTTCGTGGCTGGCAACTATCCGGTACCAGCACAATCTACTCTGGTGCCCCCATCACCCCGCGCGTGGCGAACTTTTCTTACGTCAACGGAGAAGCCAGCCGTCCGGACCGTCTTCGCAAAGGTACTGTCGAAGTTCCCTCGCCAGACCGTTGGTTCGATCGCTCTGCCTTCCTGCCGGTTCCGCTTGCGTCGTACAGGTTCGGCGATTCCGGTCGCAATATCCTGGATGGACCAGGCACGATTAATATCAACACGTCTTTGTCGCGGCGATTCAAACTTACAGAAAGGAACGTCCTCCAATTTCGTCTGGAGGCCTTCAATCTGGCGAACCACCCGAATTTCAACCTTCCGAATACGAGCGTCGATATTGTGACCGGGGGGACTATCAACCGGGCGAAAACTAACCGCACGCTCCAGCTTGGGCTTCGGCTGGAATTTTAGCGCCCTGCCTGCGGTTGGCAGAGTCCGTTGAGTAGTTCTTCGTACTGCGTGGTGACGGCTTCCCAGTCATAGCTCCGGCGGACTCGCTCCAGCGCCCGCGCACGGTACGCGTTGCGCTGCTCCTCAGACATCTGCAGCGCTTCCATCATTCGCGCGGTCAGGCCCTCAGTGTCCGAATAGGCTAAGCCGGCATCCCCACAAACTTCGCGGTTCTCCACGGTATCGAGGTACAGCACCAGACAGCCCTTGCCCATCGCTTCAATCAGCGCCGGGTGCGTGCCTCCGACCTCCGTTGCATGGACATAAGCGAAGCACCATGACCCCAGTTCCCGGTATCCCAGGCCATATACGGCCCCGGGTATGACAATTCGGCCGTCGCTGGTATCCCGAACACGGCCAATGTACTCTGCCGCGTAGGGGGCGTCACCAATCAGCGCCAGCTTCATCCGGGTCGGGACTTTTTCAAATGCCTGGCGGACTTCAAGGGCACGATTCTCGGGCTCCATCCGACTCACATAGAGGAAATATCGGTGCGGCTGCAGGCCCAGCTGTGTCAGAGCGGTTGTCGTCGCCTCCCGCGAAGTGGAGGTTCCATAGGCAATGAAGGTGGATTCGGCACCGTACGTGTCCTTGTAGTAACGTTGGATGGCTTCGGCGTCAGTGATGATGACATTCGGAAACTTCGTGGAGAGCCACTCCGACATCAGGTACCAGGTTCTGGCGAGAGCATTCCATTTCTTGCGCTTGCGCTCGATGCCATCGACGTTGAGCGCTACCGGCACTCCGGCCAGTCGGGGCAGCAGCGTGAAGATTGCGTTCGCGGCATTGCAGTACAGCGCCACGTCCTGCCGATGCGTCAGAAGGTGCAGCATGGAGACGAAAGTATGCGCCAACGTGTCCAGGTACTTGTGCCGGATGGTGGGCAGTTGGACGAGTTTTACCCCGTGGAATTCCGGTTCCGTGTGACGGTTGCGGCAGTAAACGGTCACATCATGGCCGCGGGCGACGAGCCTGCGGGAAAGCTCTTCCGCGAAGGTCTCAAAACCGCCGTAGTTTGCGGGTATGCCGCGCGTGCCGAGGATTGCGATGCGCACCGGGTTGGTTTGTCTTAGCGCCGGGTGGCTTTTGCGGCGCGAGTCAGGCTGGCGACAGATTTCTTCGGGGCCGGCTTACTCACTGGCTGGAAGTCGAACCAGCTGGCAATGTAGGCGTCGTCAACCTTCTTGCGGGCCATAATCTCTTGCCGCTTGGCGAGGACGTTGCGCCAGTTCTTAAACAGGAACGGGAAAGCCCGCAGCGAAGTATGTTCCCAAAGAACGCAGGCACTGATCACCACAATGTCGCGTACGGTGATCGCGAGGAAGTTGCGGCGGTAAAGATCCGGCGTAATGTTCTTGATGCGAAGCAGGAACCGGTTCTTGACCGAATGCATGTTGATCTCGGCCGGTAACGCACGGCGGTTACCCGGCAGGGCTTTGCGGACGTGATAGCCCTTGGCGTAGGGTGCGTACAGGCATTTCCAGCCCATAAGCTGGGCTCGCCAGGCGACATCGGCATCTTCGCGGTAGGCAAAGAAGTCGTTGTCGAAGAATTCTCCCTGCACGAGAATGTCGTTGATCATATGTCGCCGATACAACGCAGCCGCAGCGGTGGCACCAAAAACGTACTCGTAGTTCCGGAAGCTGCCGTTATCCACCTGGAGGCTGCCCCGGTCGAGGTGGCGCAGGTTCGGGGTGAAGTAGATGCCGGTGGAATCGACGGTAGGTTCTTCCGGGAAATCGAAAGTGGCCGTCATGGTCAGCAGTTTTCCGCAGACAGTGCCGACTTTTGGGTCAATGTTTCCGGCCGTGACCAGCGCCTCAATGAACCCCTGCAGCAGAAGGACGTCCGGGTTGAGGGTCAGAACCCATTCTGAGTTCGACATCGCAATGGCCTGGTTCTGGGCAGCTGAAAAGCCAATGTTTTCTTCGTTGTAGACGATCTGGCAGCGGCCTTCGAAGGGCTCGAGAATATCAATCGTCCCGTCAGTGGAGTTGTTATCGATAACGATAATCTCCCGGAACGGGTACTTTTGGTCAAGTACAGATTCGAGGCAGCGCTTTATGAATCGTCCACTGTTGTAAGTGACGATTGTTACCGAGACGTAACCGTTACCGGACATGTTTGCGCGAGTCCGCTCCACTATTCATTTATCTCGCCTACCAGACTTCTCACACTTTTGTTCCGCGACTGTGCCAAGTTGTGTCCGACTCTTCATGAGCCGGAACCAAGCCAGTTGAAAAACTTCCCCATAAATCCGCAATACTTTGGAACCGTGAAGCGGCCACCCTGTTACCGCACGCAGCAAAGCACCTAATGCGACTGCTGCGGCCACCGCCCGGAAACCTATGATCCCGAAGTGTTTGGCCGCGTATTCAAGAAGATTACCATACCAGTATTTGTGGCGAATCTCCACGCTGATGGTACTGACGGAGTGGCCTCCCGTATGTCTGGCCCTCGCTGCCGGTACGTATTCTCCCCGATAGCCTGCCAGGCGCAGCCGCGCGCAAAAATCAACGTCTTCAAACCACACAGGCATAAAGCTTTCATCAAGGCCGCCAACCTCCAGCCACGCCTGGCGAGTAAACATCAGGAAGGCGCCGGCTGGCTGTTCTGCGAATCCACGTGCCATAGGATCTATTCCCTTGCACCTGTAGTTCCTATTCACCGTGTTGCCAGGGAAGAGTCGGTTCAGGCCAAGAACTTCGAAGGCAAGGGCTGTTGGGGTCGGCAGCCGACGGACCATGAAGCCGGTTTGCGGTAACCCGTCGTCCCCCAACAGCAGGCCCCCCGCGTATCCGGTTGGTGCCTGCATGCTCTCAGTCAGGGCCCCGATGCCGGTGAGAAGGTGTGCATCGGGATTGAGCAGCAGAATCAGGGGCGCTGAGGTCTCACGGACGCCCAGGTTGACGCCCCCGGCGAAGCCCAGGTTGGCTGAACTGGCAATCAGCCGGATTCCTTCCGACCTCACGATCGCTGCGGTGTCATCGGAAGAAGCATTGTCCACCACGACCACCTCGGCATCCGGTTGGTGCCGGAGCGAGGCGAGGCAACCTGCGATCTCGGCTGCAGAGTTGTAGGTAACGATGACGATAGCGACACGTGCCATGTGTCAATGCGCCGCGCCGGCGGTCAGCCGGAAGTACCAGCGCCAGTAGGCATCTGTTGCCCGGTGGCGTATCTCCCGCTCGGACGCGAGCAGGAAGGCCTGAAGCGGGGCGGAGGACGAACCCTCCAGGTGAAACTCACGGATGCCTTCGAATTTGCCGCGAAGCCAGGCGGAAAATGCCCCGTGCCGGGCCGCCACCAGGCCCCAAAGTAACTGTCCCATGAGGATATGCCAGAAACAGGCGTTGAACAGCGCTCTGTCATAGTGCCGTCCCACCAGCCGTAACTGATTGCGGGAAATCAGGCGTACCACCCTGGGATTCCAGCGCCCCAGTGTGGCGCTGCCACGATGTGTTGCGACGGCCTCCGGGACGTAAACGCCACTGATTCCTGCGCGTATGCAGCGCAGGCCAAGGTCCACATCCTCCAGATACGAGCCGAAGCTCTCATCGAAACCGCCTAACTGCTCCAGTACGTCCCGGCGAAACAGGCAGGCTGTGCCCGGCGCGATGGCAATCCGGCTCGGTTGGCTGGGTACGGTCCGGGCAGGCTGGCCGAAACCCGCTCGCCACGCACAGCCGGCGCGGCTCAGCAAGTCGTAGGTTCCATCCAGGGCCTGCGGATCCTTGGCCTGCAGTATTGTGCCGGTTGCAAAGCCAGCCTCGCCGATTGATGCCAGCAGGCGCTCCATCCAGTCGGGCGCAAGCTCCACGTCACTGTTCAGAATCGCGACCCATGTGCCTTTCGCTGTCCGCCAGCCGGTATTCACCGCGTGGGCAAAGCCAGTGTTCGTCTTCAGGGCGACCACCCGGCAGCCCAGTCGGCGGGCCACCTCGGGCGCGCCGTCTGTGGACGCGTTATCCACCACCACAATTTCGTCAATGGCAGTGGTCTGAACCCGCAGCGTCTCCAGCAAGAGGGCGAGCAAATGTGCCTGGTTATGTAGCGGGATGACGACGGTGATGCCCAAGTGTGATTGTAGTGAAAACGATTTGGTGAAGCATAACCCGGGGGGCGATACCTACTGCTTCGCCGGTTCCGGGGTGATTTCTTTGCGTCGAGGGGTTGGCAACTCGCCACTGGCCAGTTGTTCGCGAATTGCGACCCCCAAACCCTCGGTTTCCCGTTCTGCGTCGTAATCCGGGTTCGAACCTGGCATTACAACCGGCAGGGAGTCCAGCCACTTATTAAGCTTCGCCTCAAGGAGCGTCGCCTGTTCCGGTTCCTTTTCCGCAAGATCCGTTTTTTCGCCCGGATCAGCTTTCAGGTTGTAGAGTGACACGCTGTTGTCTTCGTACCAGCGGATGATCTTCAAGTCGCCCTCGCGCATGGCCGCACCGGGACGGCCACCCTGGTTGGAATAGTGCGGGTAGTGCCAATAGAGCGCGTCACGACGAGGTGCCGCTCCACCCTTCAGGACTGAAACCAGACTGACGCCGTCAACCGGTCGCCCCATCGGCCGGTTGATTCCGGCCATCTGTGTAATCGTGGGATAGAAATCCGTACTGATGACCGGGACGGCGCTCACCGATCCGGGGGCTGTAACGCCCGGCCAGACGATGCACAATGGCTCCCGAATTCCGCCTTCGTACAAATGGCCCTTACCGCCCTTCAGCGGGGCATTCGAAGTCGCCTTCTCACCCTTGCCTTCGGCCGCGTCCAGGCCGCCGTTATCCGACGTAAAGATGAAGACCGTATTTTCCGTCAGGCCCTCATCTTCCACCCTCTTCACCAGACGTCCAACGCTTTCATCAATGCTTTCCACCATTGCTGCGTAGACGGGATTGTTCTGCGGCTCATCTTTGCGGATGTTCCGGCGATAGCGCGCTACCACGTCGGCGCGGCCTTCGAACGGTATGTGGACTCCATAGTGCGCCAGATAGAGGAAGAACGGTCTGGCCGCCTGGGCATGAATAAAGTCTTCCGCAGCGCGTGTCAGGCGGTCCGCCAGGTATTCGCCATACTCTCCGTCAACGGGCGGATTTCCAGCCCATTGTGGGTAAAAATGACTTTTCGGCATACCGCTGTCGGTGCCGCCCACATTCACGTCGAAGCCCTGTTTTTCGGGATAGTAACGAACGCCGCCCAGGTGCCACTTGCCAATAGCCGCCGTGACGTAGCCCATCGTTTTCAGTTCTTCGGCGAGGGTGACTTCGTCGAGCGGCAGAAACTGTTTCGGTTCCGGCCCCCGCAGCTTCGAATGCGCGAGAGTGTGGCGACCGGGCAGGAAATTGGTAATGCCGAGGCGCGCCGGGTACTTACCCGTCATGATGGCGGCACGGGTGGGCGAACAGACAGGGCAGGCGGCGTAGGCGTTCGAAAACCGCATGCCCCGCGCGGCGAGCGCATCGATGTTCGGCGTTCGGAAGTAGCGGCTCCCGTTGAAGCCAACGTCGCGCCACCCCATGTCATCAATCAGGATAAAGACGAAGTTGAGCGGTTTGGTGGCCTGTGGCGTTGCGGCGGAGGCCAGCCCGGCCAGCGCGGCTGTCCCTAGAAATTCACGCCGTTTCATTCGGGCTACAAGGCCTCCGGTGCAGCACCCAGGGTAACCGGAACTTTTACGGACCGCCCGCCACGGAACAGGGTCAGGTCGATTTTCTCGCCGGCTTTCTTGCGGTTAATGGCGCGGCGCAACGCATCCTGGCTCTCCACCTGCTCCCCGTCAATTGCGGTGATCAGATCTCCGCCGACTCCCAGACGGTACATGCCGACAATTACGGTGCGATCGGGGCCGCGCAGGCCTGCAGCCTCTGCCGGGGACCCCTGGTCAATACCCTCGATCAGGAGGCCACCGGATGCAGGCAGGTTGAGCGCCTCGGCCAGATCACCCTGCACGAACAGGACGCGACTGACACCCAGGACAGGGTGAGAGATCCTGCCGGTAGTTCGGTACTCTTCGAGAATCGATTTCACGCGGCTTACCGGAACTGCAAATCCGATGCCTATGCTCCCCGATTCTCCACTGCGCGTCTGTGAACCATAGATGGCGGTGTTGATCCCGATGACGCTGCCTTTCGAATCGAACATGGGGCCCCCGCTATTGCCCGGGTTGATGGCCGCATCGGTTTGAATCAGGCCTTCCAGTGCTGTGCCATCTTCGTTCTGCAGGCTTCGGCCCAGAGAACTGACGATACCTGTCGTGAGAGTGCCTTCGAGGCCGAACGGGTTGCCGATGGCCAGAACCTTCTGGCCCACCTGCAGGTTTTCGGAATCGCCCAGCCGGACAAACGGCAATTTGCGACCGGCCTTGATCTTGATCAGAGCCAGGTCATTGCGCCGGTCAATGCCAAGGACATCTGCCTTGTAGGTCTTGTGGTCAGACAGCGTTACCGTAATGTTCCGGGAGCCGTTGATTACATGGTTGTTCGTGATGATCTCGCCATCATCGTTGATGATGAAGCCCGAACCGGTGCCCTGCGTCGGGAAGACCTGAAAGAACATGTCCCGCTGGTAGACCACGCTGGTGATGTTGACGGTGGCCAGGTGGTTCGTTTTGTAAAGGTCGATATTGTTCTGCTCGTCGGCATCAAAATTATTGGCACCGCGTGCGGTCACGGGTTCGGACCAAAGCTGGCCGCTCGAAGTGAGCGGCTGAAGGAGCTTTTTCAGCTTCCAGTTGCCTTGTGTGGTCAGGAACCAGAAGGTTCCGGCGATAAGCAGCGTCAGGATGAGGGCGCGAGGTCTCACGAGGCTAATTTCCTTAGGTCTTCAAACACTATCTTAGTTTGACGCCGGGTCTCTTCGAGCGTACCGCCGGTGTCGATGACATGGGTGGCCAGGGCGAGCTTTTGTTCCAGCGGGAGCTGTCGGGCCAGCCGGGCCTCCACATCTGCCACTGTTGCGCCGGGGCGCTGCATCGCGCGTTCTACTTGTTGCTCCCGGCTGCATCTGGTAAGGATCAGCCAGGGGAACTGCCTGTAACCGCCCGTCTCCACCAAAATGGCCGCAATATAGATAACGACGGCATCGGTGGCCGTGGTTCCAATTTCCCGAAAACGCTCCGCTGCCAGGCGGTGTACGGCGGGGTGGACAATGGCGTTCAGCCGCGCCAGGGCTGCGGGGTCCTGGAAGACCAGACTGCCGAGTTTTGCACGGTTGATGGAGGCATCCGGGTTGAGGATCGCGCTGCCGAAGCTCTCCAGAACCGAGGCATAGGCTGCTCCTTCCGGCCTCAGCACCTGATGCCCGAGTTCGTCGGCTTCCACAACATACGCTCCCAGCTCCTGAAACACCGCAGCCACAAAACTCTTGCCGCTGGCCAAGCCTCCGGTGAGACCCGCGATCAGCACAGCCCGGTGCGGCGTTCTGCCGCTTCAATCGTGTTGCGCATCAGCATCGCGATGGTCAGCGGCCCTACGCCGCCGGGCACAGGGGTGTAGGCCGACGCGAGCCGCGCCATGTCGCCGGGGTGCACGTCTCCAACGAGCTGGCTACCCCGCTTTTCAAAAGTGGCCAGATTATCCGCCCCGAAGATTTCGACTGCCTGCTGCGGGTCGGTGATGGAATTGATGCCCACGTCCACCACCACAGCTCCGGGACGAATGAAGTCCGCCGTCACCATGGCCGGGCGGCCAATAGCAGCCACCAGGATGTCCGCCGTCCGGCACACACCCGGCAGATCAGCGGTTTTCGAGTGGCACACCGTCACGGTGGCGTTTTCTTCCAGCAATAGCAGCGCCATCGGCTTTCCCACAATGGTGCTGCGGCCAACCACCACTGCGTTCCGCCCCGCGATGGGGATGTCGTTCCTCTTCAGGATTTCGATGACTCCTGCGGGCGTGCAGGGGCGCATGCCGGCGCGCCCTGTGGTCAAAAGGCCCATGTTGTAGGGATGAAAGCCATCCACATCTTTTTCGGGGGCCACAGCCAGCAGGATTTTCTGGGCGTCGATGTGGTCCGGTAAAGGTAGCTGCACCAGGATGCCATCGATTTCGCTGCGCAGATTGAGAATTCGGATCAGGCGCAACAGATCGTCCGTGCTGATGGACGGGTCCGGGCTGAGGGTCTCCGTGTAGATGCCGATTTCCCCCGCCGTTTTCGTCTTGTTTCGGACGTAGACCTGCGACGCAGGATTGCTCCCCACCAATATCACCGCCAGACCTGGGGGGCGGCGGGTGTGCTTGTAGACCGCCTGTGCCCGGGGCAGGCATTCGGCTTTTATCTGGTCTCTGGTACGGATGCCATCAAGAATCATCGCCACGAGTCTAATTTAGCTGATCTGCATCTGCTTCGCCGCCCGGGGCCGTGCGAAAGCTGTCAGGGCGTCCCCGCCAGGGGACTCCAGGAAGGTCCGTCGACCGCCATGATCACTACGTCTTGCCGAAATCCCTGCCTGGGTGTTCTCCGCCCTTCGACGTATTCCCTTCGCCGCCCGGGGCCGTGCGAAAGCTGTCAGGGCGTCCCCGCCAGGGGAATGCAGAAAGGCCCGTTGGCTGCCGTGATCACTACGGCTTGCCGAAATCCCTACGCTCTTGTTCTGCCCCCGTCGCCGCAGCTACTTCGCAGCCTCGGGCAGTGCGAAGGCAACCAGGGCGTCCCCGCCAGGGGAGCCCCAGAAAGGCCCGCCGGCCGCCATGATGACTACATATTGGCGGCCATCCTTGCCCTGATAGGTGATGGGCGTCGCCTGCCCGACTGCGTCGATTTTGGCCGCCCACAGTTCCTTGCCGGTCTTCGAGTCGAAGGCCCGAAATTTGGCATCATTCGCCGCGCCGATGAAGACCAGGCCTGCCGCGGTCGTGATACTTCCGCCCAGATTCAGCGAGCCGGTGTTGTGAACACCCTTTGCCTCCAGAGATTCCACTGTCCCCAGCGGTGTTCTCCAGGCGATATTACCCGTCTTCATGTCCACCGCTACCAGTTCGCCGAAGGGTGGGTTCTGGCATGGAATGTGGTTCGACGGGTCCCAGAATCTTCCGTAGGCAGTGCCCCCGGCAGAGGAAGTTCTGGCCCACGTGACCTCGCCGGTTTTTGGGTCTTTGCGCTCTTCCATGTGGCCCCACTGTGCCAGGTTCATGATGTTGGTGAATACGTAGCCAAGCCTGGGGTCGTAGGAAACGCCGCTCCAGTTGCCGCCGCCCAGCGTGCTCGGGTAGGTGAAGGCGTTCCCCTCCACCGACATGGGGGTGTAGGGTCCCTCGGTGAACATGTGCTCGTTTTCCCACAGTGCCTTGCAAAAAGCGGCGTGCTCGGGTGTCACATTGTAGAGGTCAGCCGGCGTGAAGGTCATTTTCGACAGGGGTTCCGGTTTCAGCGGAAATGGCTGGGTGGGAGCGCTTTTCTCCCGTGGAACCTTGCTGACGGGAACCTTGCGTTCCTCCATCCCCCAGATCGGCTGGCCCGTGGTTCGCTCGAAGACGAACAGCATGCCCATTTTGCTGATTTGGGCAACGGCGGGCACTTTCTTCCCGTTCATGGTGGCTTCAATCAGCGCCGGGGGTGCGGCCAGGTCGTAGTCCCAAAGATCGTGGTGGACCAGTTGCTGAAACCATTTCACCTTGCCGGTGGCGGCTTCCAGCGCCACCAGAGAATTCCCGTAGAGGCCCGATCCCGGGCGGTCCGCACCGTAGAAATCAATGGTGGGGCAGCCCAGCGGCACAAAGATCAGGCCACGCTCCACGTCAATCGTCATGAAGCCCCAGTTGTTGACCCCGGAGCGGTTCTTCCAGGAATCGCCGGGCCAGGTTTCATTGCCGGGTTCTCCGGGGCGGGGAACCGTGTGAAAGGTCCAGAGCAGTTTTCCCGTTTTCGCGTCCCAGCCACGCACGTCGCCATAGGCACCCTGGCTGGGAGCCGGTTCGTTGTTGTTACTGCCGGTAATCACAATGTCTTTGAAAATGGCGGGCGGGGACTGCATCGCAAAGCGCGCGTCGGCCAGGTCTCCCAGGACCCCCTTCTTCATGTCGATCTTGCCCTCATTGCCGAACCCCGGTGCCAGTTTGCCCGTCGTTGTGTCAATCGCCAGCAAGTCAGTGTTGGAACTGACAAACAGACGGGGATGGAGGCCTGTGGCCCCTGGCCAATAGGCGAGGCCACGGCGTGTGATGCCGGGGGCGGCGTATTTCCAAAGCTCCCTGCCTGTTTCTGGTTCCAGCGCGTGCACCGCATCAGGTGCTGTCACGTACATCACTCCTCCGATGACGACAGGAGTGACCTGCGAGCCGGGGCGCCCTCCATGAAAGGTCCATGCTCGCTCCAGTTTTGCCACGTTGGCCGGGGTGATCTGGGTCAGGGGCGAGTGGCGCATACCGCCGGGGTCATGCCCGTACACGGGCCAGTCGGTCTGGGCCAGCCCAGGCAGGGCGATAAGGAAGATTACCGGGAACAGACGCATTTTCAGATCTCCTGGACGTCAGTATTTTGGCTTGTTTGGGAAGGGACTGCAAACCTGAGGTCTTTGTCGGGGAAGTCAGTACGGTAATGTCCGCCACGGCTCTCTTCCCGCCACAGGGCCATTTGCGCGATGAGTTCGGTGAGTTGCACCATGTTGCGGCGTTCGATATCGGCCAGCGTGAGGTGGGTCGGCTCGGCCCATTCGGTGGCACGCAGTGCACCCAGGGTTGCCAGCAGGTCCTGTCGAGTCCGCGAGATACCGCAGCCCGTCCATGCCAAATCCCGGATCTCCTGCGAGGAGAGTCCCGGAATTGTCAGGTGCGGAGGGTTCCCGCCCGAACTCGGATGCCGCTCCCCAGTCGCCATGGCGTATCCGGCCCGGCGTCCGAACACGACACCTTCCAGCAGAGAGTTGCTCGCCAGGCGATTGGCCCCGTGAACTCCCGTTGATGCCGCTTCCCCCGCCGCGTAAAGCCCCGGCAGCGAAGTCTGGCCATCCAGGTCTGTACGAACCCCGCCCATGGCGTAGTGGGCAGCCGGGTGGACCGGTGCCGAGCCGGTGATGTCCACCCCGTAGGCTTTGCAGGTCTCGTAAATCCGAGGGAAACGCCGGCGTACGTAGTCCGGATCTCTCGATGACATGTCGAGCCAGACGTGTTCCGCTCCGGTCAGCCCCATTTCGGCCAGGATAGAACGGGAGACAACGTCGCGGGGAGCCAGATCCGCTAATTCGTGGTAACGGCGCATGAACGCGTCCCCGGCATGGTTTCGGAGGATACCGCCATCACCACGCAGTGCTTCCGAAAGCAGGAAACGTGGCGCATTTGGCACAAAGAGGGCAGTCGGATGGAACTGGACGAACTCGAGGTTCTCAATGACGGCCCCGGCCCGCCAGGCCATGGCAACGCCGTCACCTGTGGCGACGTCTGGGTTCGTGGTTTCGCGAAATACGCGGCCCAGCCCCCCGGTAGCCAGCAGGATGGAGGCGGCACGAAGGTGGTGAAGTTTGCCGGTGGCACTTTCGAAGACTACCGCCCCCACGACACGGCCATTCTCCACCAGGAGGTCCACCACAGCGGAATAGCTGGCGAAATGCACGCCTGGGCGCCTCGAGGCCTCCTGGTAAAGCGTACGCGCGATCTCCCGACCTGTGGAATCGCCGTGCGCATGCAGGACACGGTTGCGGCTGTGGGCCCCTTCGCGGGCAAAAGCAAGTTTGCCACCCTCACGGTCGAACTCGGCACCCCACTCGATGAGTTCTTCGATTGCCCGGGGACCTTCGTCGACCAGCGTGTGAACGGCTGCCGGATCGCAGAGACCATCGCCGGCATAGAGCGTATCCTGCTCGTGGAGGGCGACCTCATCATCGTCACTCAGGGCGGCAGCTATCCCGCCCTGGGCATATTCGGATGAGGATTCGCGGAGAGAGTCTTTCGCGACCACCAGCACCGAACCGCAGTGCGAGAGCTCGATAGCGGCACGCAGCCCCGCCACACCAGCGCCAATTACCAGGAAGTCACAATTGGGTACCAAGCCGAATGTTATCAATCGTATCTGGCTGGCCGGTCTGAATCTTAGCTGCGGCGCAAGCGAAGACTGTTGAGAACAACAGAGATGCTGGAAAGTGCCATGGCTGCCGAAGCGATCATGGGCGAGAGCGTCCAGCCCGTCAGGGGGTAGAACACGCCGGCCGCCAGCGGGATCGCCAGTGCGTTGTAGCCGAAGGCCCAGAAAAGGTTCTGTCTGGTAATGCGCAGAGTTATCCGCGCCAGTTCCAGAGCCCGCGCCACGTGCGCCGGATTGCTGGCGATCAGTACGATCCCTGCCGATTCAATGGCAATGTCGGTGCCCGCTCCGATGGCGATTCCCACGCTTGCCGCCGCCAGCGCAGGGGCGTCGTTGATACCATCGCCGACCATGGCCACCCGACGCGCCTCGTGCCTGAGTCGCTCCACAAGCTGCTCTTTCTCCGCCGGCAGGACTCGGGACATGACCCGGTCGCCGGGAATTCCAACGGTAGTCGCCACGGCCATCGCCGCTTTCTCCTGATCCCCGCTGAGCATCCAGACATCTATCTCCATGGTGTGCAGGGCACTAACCGCCAGCCGGGCACCGGGCCGCAGTTGATCCGTCATTTGAAAATGAGCGGCCACGGTGCCATCGACGCGAAGTTCCACTTCACCCGAGGCACTTCGTCCCACGAAGATGCTCTGACCCGCCACGGTGCCCTCGGCACCAATTCCCGGCCTTGCAATAAACCCGGACGCTGGTTTCGGCTTCTGCGCGCAGCGGGCCACAAGGGCCCGGGCGAAAGGGTGCTCGCTCCACTGTTCCACTGCTGCCGCAAGTTGCAGCGCCTGGTCTTCGGTGAAGCCTGGCTCTGTTACGATTTTTCCCACTGCGGGTGTCCCGGTCGTCAATGTGCCGGTCTTGTCGAAAATTACTGTATTGATTCCGGCAGAGGCCTCCAGGGCTTCGCCGTTCCGAAACAGAATTCCCTCAGCCGCAGCGCGCCCGGTTCCGGCGATCAGCGCCATCGGAGTTGCCAGACCCATCGCGCACGGGCAAGCCACAATCAGAACGGCAACTGCCATTTGCAGCGCGGTGCCAACGTCACTGAAATAGAGCCAGAGGCCAAAGGTCAACAGGGCGATCACAATAATCGCCAGCGTGAACTTCGCACTGACCGCGTCGGCGATTCGCGCCACCGGGGCTCTGGACGCCTGTGCTTTTCTGACCAGATCGGCAATCTGCGCGAGCGCTGTGGCTTCGCCGGTTCGGACTGCCCGTACACGAAAGGCCCCGGAAAGATTGCGCGTTCCCGCCGAAACGCTGTAGCCTGGCGCTTTTGCCACGGGTAGCGCCTCTCCCGTCAGCATCGATTCATCGATTTCACTGGAGCCTTCCACAATGGTTCCATCCACGGGAATCCGCTCACCCGGTCGGACGATGAGGATATCGCCCGGCTTGACCCCTGCCACCGGCACCACGGTTTCACCGGCTTCCGAGACCAATGTCGCTACCGGCGGCTGTAGTTCGGCGAGCTTGTTGATAGCTTCCGAGGCGCTGGCGCGGGCCCGCAGTTCCAGGTACTTGCCCAGCAGGACCAGAACGATAATGACCGGTGCCGCCTCAAAATACACATGGTGCCCACCGCGCCACAAAACCAAACTGCTGTAGCTGAAGGCTGCGGTAGTGCCCAGGGCGATCAGGGTGTTCATGTTCACGGCCCGATGCATGGCACCCTTCCAGGCTGCCACCTGAAAGGGCATCCCCGAATAAGCCATTACCGGAAGAGAAAGGTAGAACTGGACCCAGGGAAGATGTTCGGCCATGCCGAGTACCAGCGTCGGCAGGGCGAAGACGGCTCCGACCAGCAGGCGCATTCGAAGGGCTTTGGCTTCGTCGTCGAGGCTCGGGGGCGCTCCCTGATTCGGAACATGGTACCCAAGATTTTCAATGCTCTCGATCAGCAGGGCCTGATTGGTAATGGCAGGGTCGAACCGAACGGTGGCGGTCCGTGAGGCGAAGCTAACCTGCGAAGCTTCCACGCCCTTCAGTCCGGCAACGTGCGTCTCAATGGTGTGAGCGCAGCCAGTGCATGTCATTCCGGCGATAGGAAGCTCAACGTCCTGCACATAACCCCGCTTCTATGATGCCAATACGGGACGTATCGGTGCGGGTTTCGGGGGGAGGCCGTGCCTATGTACGTTGCAGGTTCGGTTGTTTGGGCTTCGGGGGATCGTTCGGGCGCGGAGCCGGGGGAATGGTGACGGCATCAGGCACAGTGACGAAGCGCAACTGTAATCCGCCGGACCCCGGCTGGCTGGGTCGAGCCGGCAAATCCATTCCGATATCCGGCACCATTCCGAAGCATGGTGCCGTAGCAGAGATGAGGACGAGCATTGAGATCGGAAAGAATCGCTTCATGGCGTCTGATACGACGCTGGCAGGGTTTATGTTCCCTCAATTGCCGGGGTCTACCTCGCCCGGTAGTTCTTGCCGTCCAGGCGCACATCGATATTTGCCACCAAATCTTCCTGTACCGTCTGATCTTCCGCAATGGACTGCGCCAGTGCCTCTTCGTTGGAGCGCTTCTCCAGCGGGGCCGGGGAAGTCTTCCGAATCAGCATCAGGGCACGCAGCGCCATACCCCGCACATTGAGATCTTCGTCACGGACCATTTCTGTGAGCCGCTCCGCAAAACCATCCACGGCCAGCCGCCCCATCGCCCATCCCGACGTGATGCGTCGTTCGGGCAGGGCATCGTTCGACATTTCAATGACGCGCTCAATCGCATCTTCCCGGCCACCAATGTGGAGCCCGACCAGGGCGTTCCCGGCCACACGGTTGTGCGGATCCTTCACGCACTCGTCAAAAAGATGCATCGCGGTCGCAGTTTTCACCCCCCAAAGTGCTTCTATGGCATTCGCTCGGATTCTTGGATCGGAACGGGATAGCTGCCGCGCTGTCCATTCAGCAGTCTGCACCCTGCGTCCGACGAATAAGGTGGCCCGCGTCGAGATGCGCGGGTCCGATGAGTCGGGCAGATGGCCCAGAATTGGCAGCAGGCGCCGCCCCTGAGATGTCTCGTCCAGAATATCGAGCGCCCTGCCGGATCGGCCGCCATCGAATGCGCCTGGTTGACTCCACGCTCCCCTGCAAGGTAATTTCCGCGCCAGGCGCACATCAAAGGATGCGTCCATCTTCCGGAAGCGTTTGAAGAGGTCTGTGGCCTGACTTCGTGAATTTTCTTCCGGACTCGCCAGTTGCTCCAGCAGAGATTCCTGCCTGAGCAGAAGGTGTCCGAGCATGCGTTCGGCATTTCCGCCCTCATCCGGGGCATGCATATACTTCAACCCCGCCCTGACGAACAGGTCGCGGCCTTCAATCGCCAGGCGACGCATCAATTGAACGGCAAGGGGGTTTGTGGTGAACTCCTCCATTGCCCGTTCCAGGTATTTTTCTACGAGTTGTTCGTCGAACGCCATGCTTGAACACTTGATCGGCCGTTCGTCGGGGAAAGTTTAGTTTTTGTCCACCAGGTCCAGGCCCGCTGCCTTCAGGCGGGAAGTGCCGCAACGTTCAAAACGCCTGTCTGCTATTTGGCCAGATGCACCAGAATACCGAGTTTCGGCTTCCATTCCGCCGCGCGGGTAAGCTGCTGAAAGGGTGTTGGCACAGCGATGCCACAATTCAGTTTTGCGCCCTGGTCATGATGCGCCCGCACTTGCACGCGATGGGGGGCCAGGGCCTGGCGCGGTACCTGCGCAGGGCGATACCTGCCGCAGCGATGCCGAACAATGTCATCGAACCCGGCTCAGGGGCCGGCGTTGCCTCCAGGTTGGAGGAATACAGGAAATGTTCCATCTGGTAGTGGGCCCGCGTCAATATGCTGGCGTCGCCGAAGATCACCTGGCTATGTGTGCCGCCCGACACTTGCAGGGTATTCAGCGGCATCGTAAGGGAGGCCATGGTTGAGCCATCGAGATACAGATGAGCGTTTGTCCCGTCGGCCTCAACCCTGTAGGTGCGAAGGACGCTTGTATCCAGATTGAGGAACGACGATGCCGGCGGCGCGTCTGCTACGCCATTGCTGGTTTGCAGCCAAACTCCCGCCTCGGAAAACTCCAGTTCCAGATCGTACCCACTGTTATCCGTAGCTCCCAAAATGAACCCGCCCCGAGGGTAATTGCCCTGGTTTGGACCGCTTCGCTGCGTAGCGGCCACAATTCGCAGTCTTGACTCCATCACGAATGAGGAGAACAAGAATGTTCCGTTTTGCCCCGTGTAAAACCCTGGAGCTGTGTTGTCCCCCGGAGTGTATCCGTCCACATCGAGAAGGCCGCCGGAGACATGGGGATTGTCGGCAGTGGCCACCTGACTGACAAAACCCTGCAACTCGGGGAGGGTCCCCAGGCCTGCGTCGTAGATTGTAGTTATCAGCCCCGCCGAAGCAGTGAAAGGCACCAGCAGCAGGCACAAAGTGGTTACGGCGGAAATTCTCATGTGTCGTTGGATGGAATCGCGTGGCCCATATTACCGGGGTGGCAGTCAGGATTTAGGATTCCGGGGGGGGATTCTGATACTATCCAAACCGGAGACAAACGGAGCTACTTCAGTACATGGATTTCCAACTCAAAGACAAACTGGCCTTCGTGGCCGCCGGTGCCTGGGGTATCGGTGAAGCAACCGCAGATTTGCTGACCCAGGAAGGTGCCAGCGTCATCGTTGCCGACCGGGACGAACCCGTCCTGCAGGAAAAGGCAGGCAAATGGGCTGGTGTGGTTGCGGCTGACCTGGCTACTGCCGAAGGGGTCGACCATGCTGTTGAATATGTTCGAAAGACCTTCGGTCGCGAGCCCGATATCCTCATCAATAATCTTGGCGTCGGCGATTCCACGCCCTTTGAAGACCTGACCGACGAGGGGTGGGCGCGCAGTTTCCAGATCAACATGATGGGCACCGTTCGTCTTTGCCGCGCCCTGATCCCAGGCATGGCCGCCCGCGGCAACGCCGCCATCGTGAACACCGGCTCCGATCTCTCCAAACAACCGGAACCAGGCCTGATGGACTATGGCTCCTGCAAGGCCGGCATTCTCTACCTGACCAAAGCCCTCGCGAAACAATACGCCCCGCATGTTCGTGTAAACGCCATCGCGCCCGGGCCCGTCTGGACCCGCATGTGGACGCGACCGGGCGGCCTGGTCGATCAACTGGTGCAGCACTATGGGGTGGCGGATCGTGACGCCGCTGTCAAGCGGTTTCTGGAAGACCGCTATCTCCCCCTCGGAATTGGCGAAGCCTCCGATGTGGCCAATGCGGTTGTCTTCCTGGCATCACCGCTCGCCCGATACATCACAGGTGCCACCCTCGACATTGGCGGGACGCTCAGGGGCCTCGTTTGATCGTGGCCGCCGGGTCTGAACTCAGCAGCGCCCTGAAGTGGCTACAGGCGCACAGCCGCGTGGCAACGCTGGCTTGAGCTTCAACCTTTCGAACGGCCTTTGCCCTGCTTTGGAGTCTGAGTTTGCACACCTTTCACGGGCGCCCAGTCCTACCGCACGTTGAATAGGAAAGGACGCCCTGAAGGAGCTTCGCTGACTTGCAGCCAGGTGACCTGATCAGCTACGGCAGTTTTGTCGCTTGGCGGGCCACCAGCTGCCAGTCCGAGCCGGACTTGAGCCACACCGTCAGAAGCACCAGGTGACTGGTCACGTTCTGGTCATTTGTGATATCAAACTTACCTTTCAGGACCGCCGTGTTGCCATAGACCTTTGTCGTCACGTCGTGGTAGTCAATCGCCTTCGGGGACGCCTTGGCGACGGCGGCGATGGCCTCGGCTTTCGTCTCGGTCAGAGCGGATGAATGCGTATAAGTCAGGTCCGCGTGGTACATCTTCTGCAGGGCAGCAGCGTCTTTCTTCAGCATGGCCTGCTTCCAGGCTTCCAGGGTGGAGCTGAGGGGGCCGGCGTCGGCGGCAAAGGCGGCGACGGCCAGGAGGAGAGTCAGTAGAGTTACTTTCACCGCTCCAGATTACATGATTGCGACGTCAGCGGGGCAGGGCAGTCTGCAATTTTCCAATGCGCCCCTTCGGACCGGTCGCCCAGCCGCCGCTTAGAGCATGGAATGCTCCGTCATCGAACTGGCGCCAGACGCGCCCATCCGGGGAGATATCCGACCCCGACGTACCGGTCGCGATCCAGACCCGTTCGGACTTCAGGTACTCGACGGCGGACCGAAAACCCGCAGGCCGCTGCGCTGGCAGCTTCCAGCTGCGGCCTCCGTCCAGGGTGATTGCAAGGTTGGCGATCCCCTCTTTGTCATTCTGGTAGTTGCCTCCCACTGCGATACCGTGGCTTGCACTCTTCCAGCCGACCGAGAAAATTCCTGCCGTTTCCAGATCATGTCGGAGTGGCGTTTGCACGGCACTCCAGGTCGTGCCCCCATCCGCCGACCGGATCACTCGCGCTCCACCTTTGCCTCCCGAAGCAATTCGGATATCTTTGCCACTCAGGACACGCAGAGTACTGTTGCTGGCTGCGAAACTGGCTTCGCCCTCATGCGCCTCCGGCCCCTCACGGCGCGTCCAGGTCCGGCCTCCATCGGCGGTGACGAAGACGGCCAGGCGTCCGCTCACCGGGTCTCCCAGGATGGCCCCCTGTTTGCGGTCACTGAATGAGACGCCATCAAAGAAGCCCCTGGCATCCGGGTTTTCGAAAAGGAATTGCCAATGGGTCCCGCCATCGCTGGTTGAAAAAACTTTAGACAGCGGCCCCGCCCCGGCACTCACCACAATGGCCTCGGTGGCTGAGAAGGCCTGAATTCCGCGGAAGTCCAATTTTTCTCCCCCCGTCACTTTGCCGGTTTCCCACTTGCCGCCGCCGTTCAGGGTTCGAAGCCACGTCCCGTCCGAACCGCTGGCCCACACCACTTTCGAACTGACAGCATGTACGCCCCGGAGCGAGGCTGTGACGCCGCTGTCCTGCAGTACCCAGCTCTGCGCCCCGAGCTGCAGTGCCATCAAAAGCGACGCCACCTGCAGCGCAAGGAATCTCACTCCTTCACCTTTGCGCCCGCCAGTTGTGCGACCGCACCCAGCGTGGATTGCGCGGCATTCAGCCCCAGCCCGAAGTCTGCATCGGTAAAAGTCGCAAACAGGTCCGTGGGCTGGTGCCAGTGCGGGTCCCAACCCGCTCCAATATGCGCACTCCGCTCGTTCTCGCGCAGGCTGATGGAGGCCACATAATCCTGGAAACGCGTCGAGTCGGTGTTGCTCATATGCGAACTGACAGCGGCAGGGTAATCTGTCGCGTACTTCTCGTTCGCCCCCTGAACCAGCCACGCCAGGGCAGCCGATTCTGCCGCCATCTTCGACGTTGCCTGAAACTCGATGTTCACGTCCGCTTCCGGGCGCTGCTCCTTCGAGGGTTTGCCATCCTTACCCGGCATCCCGTGATCAAACAGCATCATGTCGTGCTGAATCAGCCCCAGCCATTTGGGTTCCGGATACTTGCCGGAGCCGACGGGCGATTCCTTACCCTGCAATTCTCTGCGCTGGTTCACATACGCAAGCGCCCCGTTCGTACCCGTCTCTTCGTTGTTCCACAAAACGAACCGAATTGATCGGTCCGTTTCCACTCCGGGACTGTTCAGAATCCGCGCCATTTCCATCACGATGGCTGTCCCGGAAGCGTCGTCATTTGCCCCCTCGCCCCAACCGATACCATCCATATGTGCGCTCACCAGGTACATTTCTTCGGGGTGTGTACTGCCAACTTTGGTGCAGTAAATCTCCTGTCGCTCTCCGGGCACGGACGGCGGCGTGTTGAGTGCCCGCAGCTTCTCGTCGGGCTGTTTCAGGGGATCGTTATTGACGCCCGTTGGGGCCCTTTGACCGCGAACCCGTGCGCCTGCCCGGCCCGGCCCCCGGCCCCCGCCGCGACCGCCCTGGTTACCTGTCGGCGCCACAGGCTGGAAGTCATAGGTGATGCGCTCCGTATTGGTGCATCCATAACTCTTCAGTTGCGCCTCAATCCAATCGACAGCCGCGCGATTCCTCTCGGTGCCTTGTCGACGATCCCCGAACTGGGTCAGGCTCTTGATGGTGGTCTTATAGCGGTCGAGGTCGAGGCGTTCCACCAGCGGTTTGACCGGATCCGGGGACGCAGCTACGCTGGTGGCCGGAGTTTGCCCGAAGGCAATTCCGCAAAGGCAGATTCCGATGGCAGTAATTCGCATATTTCGGCCAATTGTAGCGCCATCACCGTCACCGGAGGCCATTTCGGGCCAACTCCGGAGTCTTCGTCTTCCCTGGAGACGGTGACAGAAGTGGCGTGGGCCAGACTACCGACGCAGCTTCCAGACGGTCTTTGCAAACCCCGCCCCTGCCACGGCTTTGCCAGATGGCTATTTCGTGGGTAGTGCGTAGACCGCATATCCCAGGGCCGGATTCGCCGGACCTGCCCCGCCGCGACCGCCACCGCCTCCACCGGAAGGCGAGGTCGCATTCACCACCAGGTACTGGCGCCCGCCCACTTCGTACATGGCCGGAATGCCTCGTGCCTGGCCAGGCAGGTCGCCGGTCCACAGCACCTTGCCTGTATCTTCGTCGTAGGCGCGAATCTTCTGGTCCCCGCCACAGAGGAAGATCAGGCCTGTTGCGGTAGGTACCATCCCCGCGCGAAGCCCGATGGCCCCGGTATTGGCATGGCCTTCCGCCAGTGCGCGCAGATCGTCACCCACCGGCACCTGCCATTTGATTTTGCCGGTATTCAGGTCATATGAAGTGAGGGTCGTGTAGGGCGGCTTGATGATGTTGCCCATAACGTTGTAGCCCGTGTAATAACGGTTCGCCGGAACGTCCACGCCTTCCGGATAGGGCGGTCCCGTCATTCCCGCATAGGGTGTCTTTGGTGCCAGCGCTGCCGCCGCCGCAATTACCTTGCCCGCAGGCGCGCCCCCTGAACCCGCAATCGGTGCGCTGGACGCCGCTATCGCAGCCTGGCCACCCCGTCCTCCGGCCGCAGCCGCAGCAGCGGCCCCGGGGCTGCCGAGATAGGCCACCAGATTCGCCAGCGCTGTATCATTCAGTTCCGAGTTGAAGGCAGGCATCGGGCCCTTGCCTCCATTCACGATCGTGCGAACCGTGTCGGCCCCGATCCGCACCGTGATGTCTACAAGGGACGGAAAGTTGCCGCCACCACTCAGGTCCGCCCGGTGGCATTGCTGGCAGTGCTTTTCATACAGTTCCTTACCACTTACAAGCTAGTACTGAGCCTAAACTGAAGAATACGGTTCATAGCGCTTTAAAGAAATATACTATCGCTAGGATT
>RGPS01000110.1 GCA_010084195.1 Terriglobia bacterium | reverse complement strand
GCCTTTGGAGTTGGTGGCGACGGCCACGGCTTCCCCGAGGTACTCACCAACGGGGAGTTTCAGGAAGTTGGGGACCGGCGTGAACGGGATCTCAGGGACATTCTGGATGGTGGCCTTGCGCTGGGCGAGGGCAGGGGACAGCGCCAACAGGGTGAGGCCGATGGATAACAGGATTCGTTTCATAGAGTCTCCTTGGGGCGAGAGCTGCTTCGCGGGAAGCAGTTCGGGCAAGAAGACAGTATATGCGAAGTGAGAGTGTGGTGGCGAGGGTGCGTCGGGATTGACGGTATACCCTCGCCCGTGGTGGCCAGTCGCGTTTGCGCAGGCGGGGGATAGCGAGGAGCGCTCCGCCGAGAAGGAGAGTGAACGTGGTCGGTTCGGGGGGCGCCGTCCAGGCTGGTGTTGACGTTGTTGAACTGGATTCCGGGACCTTCGTGGAAAGTTCCCTGGACGAAGGACACGCTGTCGAGGTTGGTGAAGCCGGAGGAGAACGTGAAGTGCTGCAGATTGGGGTCGGCACTGAGGAAAACGCTGAACGTATAGGTGACGGTGCCACCACCATGCAGGACTCCGACGAAATCGACATCAAAAGTGGTTTCCGCTGTCCCCTGGCCGGCTCCCCATTGGGCAAGATCAATGGGATAAAGGCTGAAGGGTGAGTTGTCTGTTGCGGCAAAGGTTAGAGTGCTAGCGGCGTAGCAGGACGACAGGGACGTGGCCGGATCGCCGCCTGAAGGGTGGTTGCCACTGCTGCGTTGCCAGACGAACAGATCATTGGCGCTGCTGGAAAAAGTCAGGCCGCCCTGGCTGTAGGTGGACATCAGGGTTGTATTGCCCCCTCCGTCCTGGCTGAGAGGTGCAAAATTGACGATGCCAGCGCTGAGGGAAGCGGCGGCGAAAAGGGAGCAAGCGATGGATGAGGCGATTCTCTTCGCGGGTGAAGCCTCCGATTTTGGCCCTTTATCACAATTGGGACAGTACTGAAGTACTGTATCCGGGGAGTCCCCGTATCCCCCTTGAGGAAAAAGTAATACCTCCAGTTGAACGGTTGGGCTAATAGCGCGGGGTAGAAATCCCCGGCTATTCTGAGGGTTCTACTCCCGGATGTGCAGAGGCTAAGTTTGCAGGAGAATCCGGACCCCACAATGCAAAACCCCGCCAAGTCAGGGCGGGGTCTGCAAATCTACCGGAGTAGAAAGGGGGGACTGCTTATGGTCTTCTCGATGTTGATCGTTTGTCTGGTATTTCTCAGACTGCGACGGCTCAGACTCAAAATTGATTTCAAATTCTGATTCCTGACCGATGGAGGCTGGCGGGTAGCTCCGCTGGCCTCCACAACATCAAAATAGCATATTTCGGAGCCAGGCGAAAACGATGTTACTCGGCGCGCCTCTCGATGGGATAGCCCTTGTCGGTCCAGTCTGTCTTCAGGTTTTCGGGTATGGCCATGGCCTTCAGGTTTGTGTAACCCATCTCGCGAAGCGCGGTGAACGCGGGGCGCATATTGGGGCACTTTTCCCAGGGGCAGCAACCGCAATAGACGATGATCGCGCGGTTCTTCGGCTGGCCCTCGACCGCTTTCTTCAGCATCTCAATACCTTCGGTCTTAGAACCAGGCCCGGCATAAACAGAGCCGGGGATGTGGGCGGCCCTAAAGAGAACGGGGAAACCGACATAGAGGAGCAACGGCGACCTGATGTCCGCCGCAACATCTTTGGGCTGGACCAGGTCCTTCGATTGCCAGACATCGCCGGCCAGCAGACTGGCCGTCAGAACTACTACCGCGAGCAGGATCTTCCGCATGAAGTAAGTCTATACAAAGGGCTGCTATACGGTCCGTAATTCCTTTGTCGTAGGCGTCAGGACCTCACAACCCGTTGCGGTGACGACGATGGTGTCTTCGATGCGGATTCCGCCCCAGCCTTCGAGATAGACGCCTGGTTCGATGGTGATCGCCATGCCCTCTGCCAGCACGGTCGAATCCTTTCGGCCAAGTCTGGGCCGCTCGTGGATCTCCAGCCCCAGACCATGCCCGGTGGAGTGGACAAATTCTTTCTCCAGACCGTGCTTCTTCAGAACTTCCCGCGCAGCTTTGTCGACCTTGCTGGCCTTGACGCCGGGTTTCACGGCCGCAATCGCGGCCAGTTGGGCTTCGAGAACTGCGGCGTAAGCCTGCTTGTATTTTGACGGAGCTTTTCCGACGTACACCATGCGGGTCATATCGCTGGCATAGCCGTACCGGAAGGCCCCCATGTCTATCAGCAAAATACCGCTGCCGATCAGCGTGTCGCCGGGGTGCGCATGGGGCAGGGCAGACCGTTCCCCTGAGGCCACGATGGTGTCGAAGGCGGGCCGTTCTGCGCCGAGGCGGCGGTTGCGGTAGTCAATTTCCGCCGCGAGATCGGTCTCGGACATTCCGGGCTTCAACTGCTGCAGCGCCTGTTCGAGGGCCTCGGAATTCGCGATCACGGACTGGCGAATGGCTTCCAGTTCGGTTTCGTCCTTCACCATGCGCAGGTTTTCGACCAGGCCGGACAGGGGAAGGGTCTCGGCCCGGGAGGGCAGTTGCTTGCCGAGCGCGTCTGCTGCGGCCAGGGTCAGATGATCCTGCTCGACGGCGATGCGGCGGTACCCTGCCTTTTCAATCGCCTTGCCGATGGACTTTGCGAGCGGCCCTTTGGCAATGGTGATCTTACAGTCGACTTCATGGGCCGCCTGCAGGGTATAGCGGGGGTCCGTGAAGAGCCGCGCCGTGCCGTCAGCGCCGACGAGAAGGGTGGCGTTACTGCCGGTGAAGCCGGTGAGGTATCTGACGTTGTCGAGCTTCGTGATCAGAAACGAATCGGGGGCCTTCCCTTTGGCCCCGGAGGGCAGCAGTTGTCCGGCTTCTGCGAGGCGGGCAACGAGGTTTTCCCTTCGGGTTGTACTCATCAGGGAATCAGCAGGAGTTTGCCCGCCATGCTGCGGCCTTCCAGATCCCGGTGTGCCTGGGGGGCTTCGGCCAGGGGATAGGTCTTCTCAATGCGGAGTTCCAGTTTACCCGCCGCGATCCAACCCAGCACATCGCCCGCACGCCAGTTCAGCTCTTCGCGAGTCAGGCAATGGTGCGCCAGGCTGGGACGGGTCATGAACAGGGAGCCCTTCACGTTGAGAATGGAAGGATCGATGGGCGCTACCGCGCCGCTGGACTGGCCGAACAGCACCATAGTGCCCCGGGGGCGAATGACATCCAGACCCTTCAGGAAGGTGCTTTGGCCGACGGAATCATACACGACGTCAACGCCCTTGCCGCCGGTGAGCTTCTTCACTTCTTCGGCGAAATCCTGGCGGGTGTAGACGATGGTTTCGTCAGCGCCGGCAGCCTTCGCGATAGCGGCCTTTTCATCAGTTCCGCAGGTCCCGATGACGGTGGCACCTCGCATCTTTGCCATCTGGACCAGGAGTCGGCCCGCGCCACCGGCTGCGGCGTGAATCAGACACTTGTCGCCTTGTTTCAGGGGGAAAGACGAGTGCGACAGGTAGTGGGCGGTCATACCCTGCAACATGGCGGCTGCGCCGGTCTGGAAATCCACGCCGTCTGGCAATTTCACGAGGGAGGAAACGGGGACTACGGCGTACTGCGTGTACGAGCCGCGGTACATACCCCAGGCAACCCGGTCGCCTACGGCGAAATCGGTTACGCCGGGGCCGACTGCTTCAATGGTTCCGGCCCCCTCATTACCGGGGGTAAACGGCGCTTCCGCTTTGTACAGGCCAATACGGAAGTACACGTCAATGAAGTTCACACCGGCAGCGGCCACGCGGACGAGGGCCTGGTTGGGACCGGGGGCGGGAATCGGGGCCTCCACCAACTGCATCTGATCGGGGCCACCGGGTTGGGTAATTTGAATAATTTTCATGAGTTTATGTGAAGTGTTCTACGCAGTGCGCGCCTTGTGTGCACCGTGAAAGCATACAGTAACAGATAGAGAATTGCGAAGGGAAAGGCCGCCAAACGTCCCAGGACCCGCAGGGCACCGCCACCTTCCATACCCATGCGAACGAGCGCGAACTCGCGCAGGGTTCCTGCATTTTCGCGGTGAAACCAGAAGTAGTCGCCGTTCTCGTTCACGATGAAGAGTTTGGCCGGAACTCGCAGCGCCAACATCCATTTCCACCAGAGCATGATGGGCTCAGCGGAGCAAATGATACCGACAAAAGCGTAGTCCCGCTTGCTTAACTCGTCGGTTAGTTTTTTGCGCAGTTCCGGGGTTCCGTAGTCGCCTACCCGGATGATTTGTCCGCCTTCAGGGAAGCCGGACGGGTAGCCTCCGTAGCAGGTAGCGAGGTCAATCACGTAATCCTGGGCCCAGGAGCCGAGCAAGGCTGGGAGAACGCCCTCGGCAATGGATCTGGAACCACTTTCCACAAAGAGGATGCGCGAGCCGCGCGGCTCTTTGCCGCTCAACACGTACTTCATTTCGGCTGCGGCTCTCCATTCTTCTTCAATTCGGTCTTCTTCAATTCTGCCGT
This sequence comes from Terriglobia bacterium, assembly GCA_010084195.1. Taxonomy (GTDB): domain Bacteria; phylum Acidobacteriota; class Terriglobia; order Bryobacterales; family Bryobacteraceae; genus BOG-234. The sequence goes on along the minus strand of RGPS01000110.1, from coordinate 14,304 downwards.
CAACTTCTTGAGTTCTGCTTTGGCGGTATCGAGTGACGAATCGAGCTCGATCGCTGCCTGTAGTTCCGGAATGGCTGCGGACAGTTTTCCGGACTTTGCGAGTAAGCCGGCGAGATGAACCCGGGCGAGAGCCTCGGCCGGCTGATTTCCCTCAATCGGTCTGCTGAGGTACTTTTTCAGCCAGTCGACGGCGGGTTCTGTTTGCTCGCCACGTTCGAGGGCGGCCTCGCCGAGGGCAAACCAGGGGGCGAGATTGTCGGGGTCTGCCGCTTCGGCTTTTTGGGCTACGTCCAGGGCTTTGTCCCAGCAGCCGCACATTGTGTAGGCTCGCGCGAGCAGAGCCCAGGCTTCGCCGCGGACGGGATCAGAATGAACAGCCTGGCAGGCCCAGCGTTCGGCTCTTGGCTGGTCGGCCTTCGCTCGCATATAGTGCATGGCGAGGGCTGAAATTGTGTCGAACAGCAGGGGGTTCTCGCCCACGGACTGCTTATAGAAGGCTTCGGCCTTGTCGAGTTCCTTCAGTTCTGCAGCGAGTCGCCCCTGGTAATATCTGCCAAGATCGGGCACCTCTGTGGCGAGCTGTTCGCCGATCTGGAGTGCCTTCGCCTTATCGCCGCCCACCAGAGGGGGCGCGGCAAAGAAGTACATCATGAGGCCCCATTGGGCTTCGGTGTTTTTTGTGTCGAGGGCTGCTGCGGCATCCAGTTCCTGTTTGGCGCGCCGGACATAGCCCAGCTTTTTCAGGAAATTTGCCTTTTCGGCCAGCCGACCTGAGACGGCGGCAACCTGGACGTGATAAGCGGCGTTGTTTGGCTCGGCGGTGAGGGCTGCTTCCGCCAGTGTGATGGCCTCATCCAGCTTGCCGAGCGCCGCCTTGGTCTTCGACAGGAGCCATTGGTCACGGGGAGTTTGGGGAGCTTCGAGGGCCTTTTCGGCACGCAGGTAGTGCCCGGTATCTACCAGTTCCGGGGTTGAGAGGTGGGAAATTGCACCCGGAAGCAGTTCCGGTACCCTGCATTCTGCTAACACGGGGGAAGCCGTCAGGCAAGTCATGGCCAGCCAAACCATTACAATCCGCTTGGGCAGAATTCGCATGAGCGTCACAGCTATTACGTTAACAGTCTTTGGCGCAAGGGGCGCGAGACGGTTGTCGGCTACCGCGAAGTTTCAGTCGCCGATACCGGGTGGTCGGGCAACCGCACTGTTGCACCTATTGAGTGGTGGCGCTCGCCGCCGGATGGCTTCCGCGTATCCCGGACGGGGCCGCAGACGTTTGAAGTTCTGCTGAAAGCGCAGCTGTTTGTCTTCACGGCATTCCCTTTGGCGCACGGGGCGCTTTAATTCTGCCCGGAGCGTTCGTGGCACCCGGGCCGATTGCTGTAACAACTGTTTGATCAGACGATGGTGAATCGGCGTCATGTGCCCCCGCAACGCGTCCCCCAGTCGGGGGGGCGGGACTGGAGACGGGAGCGGCCCGGTTCCGGCCCAGGGAAAACAGGGCTCTCCTTGACGGTGACACGCGCCGCAGATTTATTTTGCTTGATTTATCAATGAGATAGGGCGTTCTGGCGGGGATCCTGGGCCTGCGTCCTCATAAGCTTGCGGCATGAAGACCTTTCTTTCTGTATTCAACACGTTTCCCGCAGTTCTCAACGCCGTACTCGCCCTGGAGAACGCGATTCCTGTCTCCGGGGCGGGTAAGCAAAAGCTGAACCTTGTTCTCGGAGCCGCCGCAGCCGCCTGGGAAGCCAGTCAGCAGCAACAGGCTCTGTCAAAAGACACGACGCTCAACGCCATCAACGCGATCACGCTTCTGACTGTTGCAGGCCTCAATACGGCCGGCATCTTCCGGAAGTCCTCGCCCGTTCCGGTGCCCCCTGTATCATCGAATTAAATGTCAGAAACCCACGGGGCCGTTGCCGCAAGCTCGGCCCAAGCCGTCATTGACCTCGAGAAGCAGCACGTCCTGCAGAATTACGGTCGTTATCCGCTAGTTTTAGATCGTGGAGACGGCCCCTATATGTTCGATCTTGAGGGCAAACGCTACCTTGACTTTATTGCCGGCATTGGCGTCAATGCGCTGGGGCAAAATCACCCCCGTATTGTCGCGGCCATTGCGGATCAGGCGGCACGTCTGATCCATACCTCCAACCTGTTCTACAACGTGTACCAGGGGCCGCTCGCCGCGCGAATCGCGAAGGTGAGCGGTCTCGACCGCGTCTTCTTCTGCAACAGCGGCACAGAAGCGACGGAAGGCTCCCTGAAGATGATCAAGGCGCACGGGAAGGACCGCTCGCCGACCAAGTTCGAAATTGTTGCCCTGGAAAATTCTTTCCACGGACGTACGTTGGGGGCGCTCGCTATCACGGGCCAGCCAAAGTATCGCAAGGACTTTGAACCGCTGATGCCGGGGGCGCGTTTTGTGCCCGCCGAGGACATCGCGGCACTGGAAGCGGCCGTCAATGAGAACACCGCGGGCATCTGTATTGAGTGGATTCAGGGGGAAGGCGGAGTTGTGCCCCTCAGTGACGCCTACTGCCGCCGCGCTCGGGAACTTGCCGATGAATACGATGCGTTGCTCTGTTTTGACGAAATTCAATGCGGCGTGGGGCGGACGGGGACTTACTTTGCTTACCAGCTCGCCCAACCGGCCGTGATGCCCGACATTATGACGGCCGCCAAGCCGGTCGCCTGCGGTATTCCGCTTGGTGTCCTTGCAGCCAATGAGCGTGCCGCTAAGGCTATCCGCCCCGGCATGCACGGCAGCACCTTCGGCGGCAATGCTCTTGCCACCCGAGTTGCGCTGGAATTCTTCGATATTCTGGAAGAGCTCCTGCCCTCTATCACCCGCGTTGGTGACTACTTCCGGTCCGAGCTTCGCGCCAAACTTGCTCCCAAATTCGATTTCATCAAGGAAGTTCGTGGCTATGGCCTGATGATCGGTATCGAGCTGACCAAACCGGGCAACGATATTGTCACGAAAGCCCGCGATCTGGGGCTGCTGATCAACTGTACTCAGAATACGGTACTTCGGTTCCTGCCGCCCTACATCATCACGGAAGAACACGTTGATGAAGCGGTAGCAATCCTCGAAAAAGCCCTGGCCTAACCAAATATGCCGAGAACTCTGCCGCCGTTCCGCGCCGACCACGTTGGCAGTCTCCTCCGCCCCGCTGCGGTACGAGAAGCCCGAGCGCAACGCGAACTGGGGCAGATCTCAGCTGAAACTCTTGCTGCCGTTGAGGACGCTGCAATCCGCGATGTCATTGGAAAACAGCAAGCCGTGGGTCTGCACGGTATCACGGACGGTGAATTCCGGCGTGAATTCTGGCATATCGACTTTCTCGCTTCCCTTGGTGGCGTCGAGTCCTATGTGACGGATCACGGCATCCAGTTCAAAGGTGGACAGACCCGGCCCAAAGCGATGCGGGTCACCGGCAAGATCCACTTTGCAGGCCACCCCATGGTCGATCATTTTCGCTTCCTGGCGGACAACATCACGGCGTCGGCACCGACCACGGCGAAGATCACGATTCCGTCGCCCAGCGTCCTGCATTTTCGAGGAGGGCGCAAGGCGGTGCCGGAGGCCATCTACCCGACGATGGAAGAGTTCTATCACGATTTGGGACAGGCCTACGCTGAGGCGGTGCGGGCATTTGGTCAGGCGGGTTGCCGCTACCTGCAGCTGGATGAGACCAACCTTGCCTACCTTTGCGACCCCGAACAGCGCCAGATGGTGCGGGACCGGGGTGAAAACCCTGACGAACTGCCCCACATCTACGCACGTTTGATCAATGCCGCCATCTCCGGGGCCTCTGCTGACATGCGGATCACGATGCACACCTGCCGGGGCAATTTCAAATCGCTCTGGATTGCGTCGGGAGGCTACGAGCCGGTGGCGGAAATTCTCTTCAACGAGATCAAGGTTCACGGCTACTTCATGGAGTGGGACTCGGAGCGCGCCGGGAATTTCGAACCCCTGCGGCTTGTCCCGGCGGGCAAGCATGTTGCGGTGGGTATTGTGACGTCCAAAAGCGGGGAGCTGGAAACCAAAGATTATCTGAAAGCCCGTCTCGACGAAGCTTCGAAATACACCGACCTCGACCGCCTTTGCCTGGCACCGCAATGCGGCTTCGCGAGTACAGAAGAAGGCAATACGCTCACGGAAGATCAGCAGTGGGCCAAACTCGCCCGCATTGTTGAGGTCGCAAACGAAGTCTGGGGGGGGTAGGACACCGTCGACATGTTAGCCGGGGAGGACATCACCAGCCTGCTGCATCGCCATGTCGATGGCGACCGTGAGGCACTGGATCAGCTGATCCCTCTGGTTTACTCGGAACTGCACCGCATTGCAGGGGCTCAGCTCCGGAGGGAGAACCGGGAGCATACTCTGCAGCCCACCGCCCTTATTAACGAGGCGTGGATGCGCCTGGCGAAGGGGCGGATGCCCCAGCTCGAAAATCGGGCTCACTTTCTTGGAATCGCGGCTCAGGCGATGCGTCAGATTCTGGTGGATCACGCCCGCCGCCGGAAGGCAGGAAAGCGGGATGGGGGGCTCAAGGTGGAACTGAACCCCGGAATCGCCGCGGATAAACAGCCGGATGACGCCCTCCTGGCTCTCGACGGGGCACTCAAAATCCTCGAGCGCAACGATCCGGGCAAAGCGCGCCTGGTGGAAATGCGTTTCTTTGGCGGCTTCACGGCTGAAGAAACTGCAGAGATTCTTCAGCTGACCGTGGATTCGGTCCGCGGGCAGCTTCGTATGGCCCAGGCCTGGCTGCGTCGCGAGATGGTGAATGAAATAAATCCCGACGTTGCGAATCCAGACAATAAAACCCGCACTTAAAGGCGGGGGAGGGCATCGTGGAACAGTGGAATCAGGTGGAGGAACTCTTCCTCGCCGCAGCGGAGCTTGCTGAGCCCGCGCGTTCCGTTTTTCTGGAACGGCACGCCAGCCCGGAACTCCGTCGCGAAGTCGAGTCACTGCTGCTGTACGACAGCAGTAATACTCAGCCGTTCGCCACGATCATCGAGGAAAGCGCCGTCAGCATGGCACCCCAACATCGCCCGGCTTTTGGATGGAGGTACGACTGACGAGGGTATTCCCTACTTCGTTATGGAGTATGTTCCGGGTATTCCAATCGATGTGTGGTGCGAGAGCCGCAAGCTGGGCCTGCGTCAAATCTGCGAGTTATTCTGCAAGGTCGCTGAGGCTGTCTCTTACGCGCACCGGAATCTGGTGATCCACCGCGACCTCAAGCCAACCAACATTCTGGTCACTAACGCGGGTGAACCGATGTTGCTGGATTTCGGCATTGCCCGTTTGGTTGATGAAACCGCAGGCGGCGAGCAGCCGGGGACGGTCCTGTTCGCGCTGACCCCCGACTACGCCAGTCCGGAGCAGATTCGGGGTCGTGCCAGTACGACATCAACCGATGTTTACTCGTTGGGGGTCGTTTTCTATCGGTTGCTGACCGGAGCCCCGCCGTACAAAGTCAACTCGACCTCGGTACTGGAGATTGAGCGGAGCGTCTGTGAGCAGCAGCCGGTACGCCCGTCGGAGGCCGCACCGGGTCGACGGATTCCCGGTGACCTGGACAACATTGTTCTGATGGCGCTGCGCAAGGAGCCGGAGCGACGTTACCGTTCCGCGGAGCAATTTGGGGAAGATGTCCGCCGTTACCTGTGTGGCCTGCCGGTGATTGCCCGAGAAGATACGGTGGGTTACCGGGCGGGGAAGTTCGTCGGGCGCCACCGGCTTGGAGTCCTGATGGGCACGGCGGCCGCGCTGGGGTTGGTGGTGGCGACGCTGCTAACGGCGCAGGCTGCCCGGAGAGCCGAGCAGGCCCGCGAGGTGGCACTGGAGCAGCGAAGCGTGGCGATTGCGGAGCGGGAACGGGCCGAACGGGAGCACCAGATTGCGGAACGGGAACGCGATGCCTCTGTGGTTTCTTCAAGGCAGGCGACCCAACACGCGCGGGAAGCGGATTTCGAACGGGCCAAAGCCCAAAAGCGATTGACAGACCTGCTGGAAATGGGGAGGGCTACCCTCTTTGGGATTCAGGGCACGCTGGAGCATTTGCCCGGTTCCACGAATGCACGCCTTGATGTTATTGCTATTACTATCAAGTACTTAGATAGTCTTTATGAAAGTTCTTCAGGAGATCTGGATGTGGCTGTCATGCTGGTGACCGGCTACACGCAGATGGGGGATGTTCTCGGCTATCCGGGGCGTGCCAACCTGGGAAATACGCCCGGTGCGATTGAAGCATGGCGGAAAGCGTCGGCGATTCTGGGGACACTTCGGGCTAACGAACTGCGGCCTCGGTTGCAGGCGGCAGGTCTTTACCAGCGTGTTGGGGTTGTCCTCCAAAGCACAGGGAAACTGTCGGAGGCTCTTGTTGAGTACCGGAAGGCTCTGGCCCTTGCCCGGCTGCTGGCGCGTGATTTCCCGCTGGATGCCCATGCCGTCTCGCAGGAAGGGATCTTCGAGCACAACCTCTTCACGACGCTGTTGGCCATGAAAGATCCCTCAGCACTGGAGCACAATCGGCGAGAGATAGAAGTTCTGGAGCGTGCTTTGGCGATAGCTCCCGGCAACGACGAAGTTGTTCTGGGGCTTGCCGGTGCCTATGCGAGCCGGGGCAACGCGCACCTGCAAATGGAGCAACTCGCAGAAGCGGAGGTCGAGTACCGGAGGAGTCTGGCGTTACGGGAAGATCTTCTGGGCCGGCACCCGAACGACACGATCTCATTGGGCGGTATCGCTCGTCTTTGGTTCCGGCTGGCAATTGTGCAAGGTGCTCCCTGGATGCCGAACCTTGGCAAGCGGGCCGCCTCGGCTGAGAATGCCGAGAAGGGATTCGCTCTGTATGCGCGTTTGGCCGTCGTTGATCCGGCTGATCGAAAGGCCAAAGGCGACTATGCCTTTGCTTTGGCTTACGCCGGGGTGCTGGCTGATCGGCCATCGGAGACGGGCAGGCTTCGCAAAGCGATACAGATTCTGGACGAACTTCGGGCCGCCCAACCGGACCAGGCGACTTATAAGGCCGACGCTGCTTTCGTTCATGAACAGCTGGGGCATCGTCTCCGTGATGCCGGGGATGCGGCAGGTGCGGCTACGGAGTACAGGCTCTCGCTGGCGGCGCAGAGCCACTTGTCAGCCGCTGAGGCCTTGGCGAAGCTCGGGGAAAAGTAGGGGTCTTGCGATTCTCTTGTTGGACCAGCCCGGGGGCCTGTCGACGACAGGATGCCAGCCTGGCTCACATCCAGGACCAGAGTAAGTGTGAAAATGGTCTAGTCTTGAATCAGCTTTAAGATCATGCCTGTATCTGTAGCAATCCAAACGTTTTTGTCGTCTGGACCGGCAATGATTGCGGAATGCGCGACGGCCTTATAGTCCACCGTCATTTCGGTCCAGGTCTGCAGGTCGTTGCTGGTCAGAACCTTGAGGCGTCCGGGAATCGGGCTGTTGAAAACGGGCCCGGACGGTTCGTAACCCGCGATCATGGCCCGGTTCGAGCCGGCGAAGACACGTACATCGGTTATGGCCCGATCCTTCTTTGCGAAGGAACTGACACTCTTACTGGTCTTCAGATCGAGCCGCATCACTTCGCTCGGAATGTCAAAGGCATCTTTGAAGACGACCAGGCCGAGGCCCGTGCCCTGCGGGGAGAGGCTGAGGCGGGTGACCTGGCCGAAAACGGAGGCCTCACTCTTGATCCACTTCTTGCCGCCATCAACGGTCTGCAGCAGCACGGTGTAGTGGGGTACCTGCTTGCGCTTGAGGTTTTCCGGTTCCATCCAGTCCGGGCCACCGCGGCGGGGCGGCACATTCCAACCGGAGATGATTCCGGCCTGGCCGACGAACGAGATCTCGCCAAAGGTTGTGTAGAGGGCGTTTGTCTCAATCTCTTTGAGGATTTCGAGCGGGGCCCAGGAGTCACCGCCGTCAATTGTCTCGAAAACTCTTTTTTGGAGGCCCGCTGCGTAGCCATGCTCAGGGGTCAGAAACCAGAGGCGGAGCATTCCGGAGGGGGCCCGGGTCAACTTGCTCCAGCTTCTGCCGGATTCCAAGGTCTTCCAGATGCCTTTTTCGGTCACCATCCAGCCGGTGGATTCATCGAGGAAGAACATGGAGAGGCCCGCTTCCTTGAGTGGTGCTTCCGTCCATTTTTCGCCGCCATCGCTGGTGACGAGAACGACCGGTTTGTCCTTTTCCTTCCGATCCGTGACGAACCCGCAGGCAATGCCACGTTTGGCGGACGGAAAAACGAGGTCGTTGATGGTGAGGGTACTGTCGAGTTGGCGGTACCGAAACTGGACATCCCAGTGTTCGGCAGCCATCGCGGTGACAGTGGAGCCAGTGAAAGTGGCGAGGAGAAGGGTGGTGGCGAGGCGGCCAAAGATCATAAGGTTGCTGCCCGGTTGCGACCGGGGCCTGAAGAGAGGACGAGCGCTGCGTGGTTCACGGATTCAAGTATTTCGGGCGACATACGGGCCAGTGCCAGCGCGCACCCGACCTGTTCCCCCAGCGTGGTGAGCACTTCCATCTCCCCGCCGGTATGCTGGTGCGGTTGACGGTGCTGGACGTTGATGACCCCGACGACGCGGTTCCGGGCAATGACAGGAGCGGAAAGGAACGCCTCGAAATTATCTTCAGGAAGTTCCCCGAAGTATTTGAAACGAGGGTCTTTATTTGCGTCTCTGGAGATTGCCAGGAGGCGTCTCTCGCGGGCTACCCAACCGGTGAGGCCCTCGTTCAATTTGAGCCGAACACGTCCGATCTGGGCTTCGTGGTGAGAATTGGAAGCGCACAGCACCAGATCCAGGTCGTCGCAAAGGTAGACGAGGCATGAATCGCAGCCGGTAAATTCCACTACGAGAGAGACGATCCCCTGCAAAACCTCCTGGAGGGTCATGTCCCGAACCATAAATCGGCTGACTTTTTGAAAGAGCCGTAGTTGCTGTTCCGTTCTTTCGAGTCGCAACTCCAGATCTTTTGCCTTGGCCACGGTTATCATTATAGTCTGGGACCGGCCAGTTACGGTCGTTTGAACCAATACATGAAAACTGCCAGCATCAGTTGGACGGACACAGGTTATCCTGCTGCCATCGAGTTTTCGCCGGACGCTCTGGAGCGTCTCCGACAGCACACCCTCGCAGGGCTCCGGTCCGTGCCGAAGCTTGGTGTGGGGGGGCTGCTGCTGGGTATTCGCGATACGGGAACGAGCGTGTTGCGGGTGGAAGGTCTGGTTGAGGTCCCTTGTGCGCACGACGGAGGTCCTTCGTTCAGCCTGACTGCGGAGGAATTGACGCATGCCCTGGGTTTGGTGCGTGCACCACGGGGGCTGAGTGTTTTGGGCTGGTATGTTTCGCGAACCCAGCCACCCCTGGCACCGCAGGCGACGGACCTGAACCTCTACGCGACCCTTTGTCCGGCTTCGTGGCAAATCATGGTGATGATCCGGCCCGGGGCGGCAGAGACAACGAAAGGTGTCGTTATTTTCCGGGATCCATCCGGCGAGATTGTGTCGGGGGCGGTTCGTGACATTCCGGAGCAGGGCGATGCGAGTGGACTGGCGGCGGTCCCACCCATGCCCGGGCCGGACACGCAGGCAGCTTACCGGAAAGCTGAACGGGCAGATGCATCAGCAGGACGCGCGGCCTCCGGGGCCACTTCGAAAAAAAGAAACCAGCCCGAGGGGGCACATGGTTTCGAGCCTGTTCGTTCCTATCAACTGATGCCGGAAAAGCAAGCTGTCTCCGGGCCCGCCGGGGAGGTGAAAAGTACATCACCCTCAGCGGGCGCACCAGGGGTGGTGGGGAAGTCAGTTTTTCAGCGGAATCCGTTTGCTGTTGCTTCGACGCCGAAGCCCGTTGTCTCACCGGCAGATACACGAGGAGGCCAGGGGCAATCTGTCTCCCGGCCCGCCGGGGAGGCGAACAGTAAAGGCTCCGCACCGGACGCACCTGGGGTGGCGCGGAAGTCAGTTTTTCAGCAGAATCCGTTTGCTCCTCCGGCAGGCACACGAGGCGCCGAGGGTCCGGATGATTTTGAGGCAGGCCCTGCCAACAAACCGATTCGGACCGATAAACCTGTCTCCGGGCCGGCTGGGGACGTGAAGAGTCCTGCCCCTGCACCGGACGCACCTGGGGTGGCGCGGAAGTCAGTTTTTCAGCAGAATCCGTTTGCTCCTCCGGCAGGCACACGGGGCGCCGAGGGTTCGGATGATTTTGAGCCAGTCCGTGCCAACAAACCGATTCGGACCGATAAACCTGTCTCCGGGGCTGCAGGGGAAGCGGCAAGCGTTCTACCCGCACCGGACGCGCCTGGGGTGGTAGGGCAGGCCGATACGCGGGGAGTTGAAGGTTCGCATGGTTTTGAAGCGGTCCGCGCCAACGAACTGATGCCGAGCAAGCAAGCTGTCCCCCGACCCGCCGGGGAGTTGGAGCGCCAGGTACCCGCACGCGGCGCACCTGGGATGGGGAAGGCAGAGACGAGGGGAGCCGAAGGTTCGCATAGTTTTGAAGCAGTCCGTGCCAACGAACTGATGCCGAGCAAGCAAGCTGTCTCCCGACCTGCCGGGGAGGCGGCAAGCGCTATACCCGCACCAGGCGGACTTGTGGTCCCTCCGGTCGATACAAATCAGTCGTGGGGCCCGCATGGTTTTGAGGCTTTCCGTTCCCATAATCTGATTCGGGGTAACCAACCTGCAAAGGCACCGGATGGGGACGGGGAGCGTTCCGCGTCCCGACCGGGCGCGCGCGTGGTTCGGTCAGGACCGGCTTCGGAGTCAAGAGCGCCAGCGGCACCTCGAAGCAGGCGGCTTGTGACAGGCGCGGTGGTGGTGGCGGCGTTTTCGCTGGTGGCGTGGGCCACCTCATCCCTTTGGCTGGGCGCGCCGCTCCGGCTGGAACTCACTGAAGCGGGGGGGCATATCACTGCTATTTGGAACACAGATGGAGTGGCGCGTGGGGTTGCAGGTTCCTTAGTGGTCACCGATTCCGGGAAGGTCGTTACCATCCCCTTAAGTCCGGAAAAAGCGATTACGGGCGTGGCGGGGTACAACGTGAAGAGCGGGAAGATCTCGGCGACGTTACACATCGGGGACCAGGAAGCCAAAGCGGAGTGGAGTGCCCCCGATAACTGGGTACCGCCCGCCCCCCCGGAGCTGAAGCCGGGCTCTGACGAGAAACCGAAACCATAATTTAACGACTATTGGCTCAAGCCGCCCGGCGGCTCTCCCATTGAGCGGAGCCGTCAAGCATTTGGGGGAACTCACCCCAAAGGGCCGCTGCTGGTCACGCTGAGCCACCCACACACGCACCGCCCGTGGGCTTCGAGCGTTTCTGCGGGCTCAACATTGGAATGACGCTGTTGAAAGCTTACCGCGTAAAGGCGGAGGGGCTGGATCCGGCGGACGGAGCCAGGGCGTTCTCGCAATTACTATAGACCGGGTCGTTTGATCGGGCAGGGTTTGGCAACCTGCTGTCGGGTTGCCAAACCCTGCAACGCGCTCTTAGGGCGCGGGCACCTGTCGGCGCCACATCCGGACTATAGTAATTGTGAAAATGGGCTACACCACAACGCTGTTTAGCGCTGGACGCGCCCGGACCCATCTCCCTTGAGCAGATTGTTGACCTCATCGAGGGTGAAGCGGCTGAAATCGCCGGGGAGCGAGTGCTTGAGGCAGGAAGCGGCGACTGCGAACTCGAGGGCTTCCTGTTTTGTTGCCAGCATGTTGAGACCGTAGATGAGGCCTCCGGCAAAAGAGTCGCCACCGCCGACGCGGTCCACGATGTGGGTAATTTCGTAGTGGCGGCTCATCAGAAAGTCCTTGCCGTCATAGAGGCAGGGTAGGCGTCGTGGTCGAGGTGCCCGGAGTGGACATCCACTCCGGCTTCGATGCCGAGGGCGGCCTGGCAATCTTCTTCGTTGGCGATGACGACATCAACGTACTTGACCAGTTCGCTCATGACTTCACTGGCTGTCTTGCCCCATTTCCAGAGATTTTTGCGGTAGTTGAGGTCGCAGGAGACGGTTATGCCTTTGGCACGGGCGGCCTTCACTGACTCGATGGCGAGGGCTGCTGCGGATTCGCTGATGGCGGGTGTAATGCCGGTGGTGTGGAACCAGGTGGCTCCGGCGAGGGCAGCATCCCAGTCGATGTCACCGGGTTTGGCGAGCGCTATCGAGCTGTATTCCCGGTCGTAGACGACCTTGGACGGTCTTTGGTTCGCGCCATTTTCGACGAAGTAGATGCCCATCCGACCCTTGCCGCGGACAATGCGGGTGGTATCGACGTTGAAGCGTCGCATTTCGGCGATCATGGAGTCGGCGATCGGGTTGGAAGGGACGACGGTGACGTAGGAGGAAGGGAGGCCGAAACCGGCGGTGGAGACCGCGACGTTGGCCTCGCCGCCGCCCCAGGTGGCTACAAAGCCGGGACTCTGGAGAAAGCGCTCAAAGCCGGGAGGCGCGAGACGGAGCATGATCTCGCCGAAGGTAACTACAAGTTTGGAGGACATAGTTTTGAACTGAGGTGGTTCATCTACTGGTTTATCACGAGGTGATTGTTTGCGGGTTGCTCGTCCCGGCGGAAGCGACCGAAGTTATCAGCTACGGCATGCCCGCGTTCAAATACAAGGGCCGCCTTATCGGGTATGCGGCATTTCAGAACCCCTTGGAGCCTGTTCCCCCTGGGGGCTTGCAAGCCTCGGACATCTTGAGGCCGAACTCACTCCCTGCAGAACTTCAAAAGGCACCCTCCGGTGCGCACTCGACAAGCCTGTCCCCACACCCGTGCTGAAGAAGATCCTCAAGGCCTGCATCGCACGCACGAAGCAAAAGGTGTGGGCACCGCAGGTATGCGAAGACGCCCGCGTGAACAATAGCAGCCGCTTCTTAAAGTGCCGCGGGCGGCGCGACGAGGTGCAGGGAGTTATTAGGATGCTCCGAGCCGTCGCCGCCTGGTTCGTTACAGCGCTTGTGAGATGGCCCGCATTGTTTGCATCAGGCGGGAATGCAGCGCTGCGTCTCGCATTCGGCCCCGCGCCGCTCGCAACGCGGGCAGCGGCACTTTTGTCACGGGCTTCGGCCCCGGACAAAACATCCATGGTGGTCAGAAGCTGCGATGTGGTGCTTGCCACGCTGGCGAGGCAGTAACGCTGTTACCATAATTTGCAGCTATGGTCCTATTTCGTATTTTCGCGGCTTCCTTGTTGATGGTGCTCCCCCTGTTGGCCCAGCCGGGTCGTGGCGGGGCGACGATGACGCACGTCCACGTCAACTCCGCTGATCCTGAGGCGGCCATTGCTTTCTGGACCGGGGCTCTTGCGGTTTCCGGGTACAGCACCGGAACAATGAGTGGTATCACGATGCAGGGCGGGGTGGTCCTGTTCAGCAAGGCGGCGCCCACGGGCCCGAGCGTCGGATCCGCGATTGAGCATATCGGGATTCGTGTACCGGACTTTGCCCCTTTGATGGCGAGACTGGCGAAGACGTCCTATAAGGGTTCGCAAGCGACGCCGGGTGGTCCGCTGTTGATTGAGGGCCCGGACGGTGTGCGAATCGAAGTGGTGGAAGACAGCGATATGTATACGGTGGTTGAATTCGGGCATGTTCATGTCGTTGGTCCGAAAGCCGTAGAGATGCCTGCCTGGTATACGGCGAACCTGGGTGCGCGACCTGGGGCGGACGATACTTCGGTGCGAATCGGCGGGGCTTTGTGGTTTTCGAAGGCCGATGCTGTAGTGCCCACTAAGGGTCGCGCCATTGATCATATTTCGGTGGAGACGCGGGATCTGGCGGCTTTTACGAAAAAGATGGGCGAGGTTGGGATCAAGCTGGAGGCGACGGACAAACCCAAGGTGATGGCGATGACCGATCCTTCAGGGATGTTGATTGAAGTGAGCGAAGCTCAGTAGGCTGTTTTCATGAAGCCCGATCCGGTGGATGCGGCGTTAGCGCGGCTGGCGGCGGCCATGCCCGGTACGCCTGAAGGCCGGAAGATCTTTGCGGCGGCACTGGCTTCGAAGCAGTTGCGGCTGGTGGTGAAAGCGGCCCGACTGGTGGAGGGGTTTCAGGCGGCGGAGTTTTGTCCGCAGATGTCCCAGGCGCTTGCGGCGCTGATGGCGCGGGGCGATGGAGCCGATAAGGGCTGTGCGGCGATGCTGGCACTGGCCCGGGCACTCGTGAATCTGGATTATGACGAGGCGGAGCTTTATCTGGACGGGATGAAGTTCGTCCAGAAGGAGGCTTCGTGGGGGCCGGCGGTGGATGTTGCGGCTGACCTTCGGGCG
>RGPS01000109.1 GCA_010084195.1 Terriglobia bacterium | reverse complement strand
GACTGGTGCGCTGCGGGTGCGAGGACACCACGAGGACTGCGGACATGCCGAGAAGGCCGCCCCGATGGCTGTTGGCGGGCAGTTCGATGCGTTGGGGTTGGCCGCCCTTGTCCTGGCGGGGGGGCACAACGTTGAGACCGTAGAGTTTTTGCAGCTTCCGGGTGGCGATGGTGAAATCGGACTCGATCAGATTGAGTAGCGAGAGATTATTGGCGAGGATTTCGCGGAAGAAAAGCACGGGCTGGTAGCGGACATCACCGCGGAGTTCTTCGTCAGCGGCGTAGACGGCAAAGAGCTTCGCGTCCGGGTGAATCGTCTGGGCGAGGGACCGGGTACCGAGCCATTGTTCCACAAAGCTCTGCACGAAATCGAAAGATTTCTCATTGCGGAGCATGCGGGCGACCTGGCCCTGGAGGACCTCGGGATCGTGGAGTTTTCCTGTCTCGGCGAGAGCCAGCAGGAGGCTGTCGGGCGTGCTGCCCCAGAGGAAGTAGGAGAGGCGGGTGGCCAGCGCATAGTCGTCGAGGAGCCGGGCCTGCGGGGTTGTGTTGGGGGCTTCAGCGCGGAACAGGAATTGCGGTGACACGAGGACGCCTTTGAGGGCGTAGAGAATAGATTCTTCGAAAGCTGCTCTGGCTTTTTGCGAGAGATCAAAGAGTTCGAGGTAAGGTTGCAGATCAGGTTCCGTGATGGGGCGGCGGAAGGCGCGGGGCAGAAAGTTTTCCAGGATCTCGCGGGCTGCCTGATGTGGAGATTTGCCCGGGCCTGGGGCTGGGCCTGGGGCTGCGACGAGGAATTTCGCGCGGGAACGTTTGTCCTTGGCAGCGAAGTCGAGGGCGAGCTTGGCGGCGTCCAGATATTTTTCGGCGTGGACGGGCGAGAGGAAGAGCGTTTCAGCAGCATTGTCGAAGCCTTCTCCTCCCGCACCATCGAGGGGGAGAGCCGTGCTGACATCCACGTGGAGATTCAGGAGATCGCGAATCGTGGAAGCGTACTGGCTGCGGTTGAGACGGCGGAGGGGGGCCGGGCCTGCGGTGAGGCCTCCGCTGCAGGCCTGCTGTTTGAGAGCACCATAGAGCCAGGTGCTGAAAGCCTCACGCTGGTCGGCGGCAGGGGCGGGCGTGCCTCGCGGAGGCATCTCGGCGTTGCGAACGCGGGTGAGAATGGTGTTCCATTTAGGGGCGCGTTCACTCAGGCTTTCGGGGGTGGTGAAGAGGCGGAGGTTGAGCCCGGCGGCCGGAGATTTCGCGTCGTGGCATTGGACGCAGTGAGTTTCGAGGAGGGACTTCGCGTCAGTAAAAGTGTAGGGTGCCAAGGCGGCGGAGACGCAGGGGAGTGCAAGGGCCAGGGCGAAGGCGCGTTGCAGAAGGGGCACGTGGTCAGGCTATCACAGACAGGTTTTGGGGGCGGGCGTAGAATGATCGTCATGCGTACACTTGTTCGCTTATTTGCGGTTTTGGTCTCGCTGGCGGGTTCGCTGGTGGCGGCTGACCTGACGGGTATCTGGATGGGCGAGGTACCGGGCCGCAATGGGGAGAAGCAGGACCTGGCCTTTCGGTTTCAGACGGTGAAAGGTGAAGTGACAGGCGTGATGTTCGGAGATGAGTTTGATCTTCCTGTGCAGGAGTTGCGAGTGGAGGGGGCGCGAGTTTCGTTCTCAGTAACGAATGTCAATTTCTATGACGGGAAGAAAGTTCGGACGATTTACTCCGGGGTTCTGACGGGGAAGACCCTGGAGTTGACGAAGGAGCAGGCGAAGGCTGCCGACTCCGGGAAGCCGAAGGAAGCGAATCCGGTGATTATGCTGAAGCGCCTGGGGTGACTTGTTGTGCCAGGATGAGGAATGCGTTTCAGCGTACTTGCCTCCCTGCTTCTTACAGCGACGGTGTTTGGCCAGACCGGCCCCCAGATCCCTTCACGGTATTACCGTACTTTCTCCCACACAAATGCCATTTTTCAGCGCATTCAGCCAGGCGCGGTGGTTGCGACCCGAACGCTCGACTCCGGCGGACAAAACGAGAAAAACGAGCATGTTGGTGAGCCGGGCAACCCTCTCACTGGCCCGTTCTACATAGAAGGTGCGCAGCCCGGGGATGCCCTCGTGGTCCGGTTGCGCAAGGTCCGCCTGAATCGAAACTGGGGTTACACATCATACCGGCTGGGGCTGTTCTCGATGACCCCCGAGTCGGTGGAAGGCACTTATCCCAACCACTACAAAGCGGATCTGATCCGCAAGGGTCGCGACAATATGGTGCCGTGGGACATTGACCTGGCAAAGGGCACCGTACGCCTGCGCGAACCGGTGAGCAGCAAAATGAAACTGGAGTTTCCCGCGCGGCCCATGCTGGGCTGCATCGGCGTGGCGGCGCCGGGGGATTTCGCCCCGACATCTGGGCCTTCCGGCAACTATGGCGGGAATCTGGACTACAACGAAATCGGCGAAGGTTCCACCGTGATTCTGCCGGTGTTCCATCCCGGCGGCCTGCTGTTTCTGGGCGATGCCCACGCCCTGATGGCGGATGGAGAACCGCTGGGGACGGGTATCGAGACATCAATGGATGTGGAGTTTTCGGTAGAGGTTCAAAAGAAGGCGGCGGTGACGGGACCGCGCGTTGAAACGGCTGAGTTTCTTATCAGCATCGGAGCCCAGCCCGAGTTTGCCAGTTCGCTGGACCGTGCCCTGCAGATGGCCACCTCGGACATGGTGGCGTGGCTGGTGCAAGAGTACAAAGTGGAACCCTGGGCGGCCCACCAATTGATTGGCACCGTGGGTAAGTATGACGTGGTCACGGTCGCCGGCTCAATGGCGCTGAAGATCCCCCGGAAGTATTTGCCCACGCAATAGTGACGAGGTCGGGTAGTCCGGACGGCTGAGGGTGCTCAATTCTGCCTGGCGGGTATGACGTGGTCACGAGGACAGGGCCGATCACCTGAAGTACCACTGGAAGTACATGCCGCGACGGAAGCGGTGAGGCCGACCGGCATACCGTGAACTGCTATGCAGGTTTTCGTCGTGTTCGTCCGGGCGGCTGACGGTGCTGAATTCTTCCGATCCAGTGGAGACGAAGGGGCAGCTGTTCCTGCAAGGCGTCGGGACCAGTGGCGCGTGACCGGGGGCAAGCTCCGCAACGGTAATAAAAGTGACCTACCGGAACAGCACGGGCGCGAATTCGGCGAGTGAATGCCGCCAGACTTTCCACTCATGCGCGCCTGGATACGTTTTGAAGGTCGGCTCGATACCGTGCTTCTGAAAGTCTTCCAGCGCCTGTTTATGGAAGGGCAGGCGAGGATCCTCGGTGCCAACTGACATCCAGAACACCCTGGGTTTCCTGGCGGGCGAAACCAGGTTCTGGTAGATGCCGGGCGCAATCTTCTCCGGCTCCCAGGCACCATAACCGGCACCGCCCCCGGCAGGGACCGCAGCAGCAGCCGCCACCCCGGCCCCCCCGAAAATCCCGGAACTGAATTCACCCAGCCAGGCGAACAGCTCGAGGTGCCGCATCCCCACATTCATCGTGGTTCCGCCCCCGGCTGAAAGCCCGGCGATAGCGCGGTTATTGCGGTTCGCGAGGACCCGGTAGTTCTTTTCCACGAAGGGCATGATGTCATTCAGAAGTTCCTTTTCCAGAACGCCCGAGCTGCCGAAGGCCCCTCCCGCAACCGGCACCAGCACATTATTGTTCGGCATCACAATGATCATGGGCACGGCTTTCTTTTCCGCGATCAGATTGTCCAGGATGATGGCGGCACGGCCATCGCGACTCCAGTCGGACTCCACGCCGCCCCCGCCATGCCAGAGGTAGAGCACCGGGAATTTGCGGGAGGGCTCTGTGTAGTACTGCGGAGGCACGTAGATGTACATGGCCCGCTGCCGGTCCTGCGCAGTGGCCTGGTAGGAGTGCATATTGACGGAGCCGTGCGGTACATTCCGCAGCTGGTCAAAACGTGCCGGCGTGCCAGGCACTTCCACAACACTGGCATCGAGGGCAAGGCCGAGTTTGATATCCGGGTTGGCCAGGTCGAGGGTCATGAGACCATCCACGAGGTACGAATACGTGTAAATTTCGGGTTCCACGGGGCCCAGGGTGACGCTCCAGACGCCATCGGCACCTTTGGTCATGGTGTGGGTGCGGGGATCAGGATAATCGGGGAACCGCAACTGCACTTCGAGGGCTTTGGGGGCCGCCAGACGAAACGTGATCCGACGGTCAGGCTGCACTTCCGGGGACACCAGGCGGCGTGAGGGCTGTGGCTGGGCCAGAACCTGGAAAACGGCTGCCACGGCGATCAGAAAAACCTTGAGGTGGACTTGCATATGTGTCGTATACAATATGCAGCTAATGGCAGAATGTCAATCTGCCCCTGGAGCCGACCGATTTATGATGCTTGCCAACCTGAGGCTGGTGGTGATGGGAATTACCTTGGGCATAACCCTGCAGGCAGCCGAGCCGCTGCGTGTTTTCATTCGCTCCAGCCCCAAGACACATGGCGGGGCCAACGGAAACCATGACTACCCGGCCTTCCTGGACAGCTGGAGCAAACTGCTTCCCGCGCACGGTGCCGTGGCTACAGGTGCGCCACGTTTCCCCACCGCCGACGAACTTTCCCGAACCGATGTTTTGATTGACTACTCCTCAGATGGTGCCAATTTCAGCGCCCCCGAAAAAGAGCTTCTGGAGGGCTACCTCAGACGAGGAGGCGGCCTCGTGGTCATTCATGACGGCATGTGCGGGCCGGAGCCGGACTGGTTTTCCAGGCTTGCGGGAGGCGCGAAACTGCACGGCGGCCCCAAAAACAGCCGCTCCGGGATGATGCGTCTTCATTTCGAAGATCCGGCCAACCCGATTCTCAGGGGTGCTGTCGATAAGGGCGCTGTCGATTTCGATTTCGACGATGAGATGTTCTTTCTGCTCACCACGCAACCGGGGATCAAGGTCCTGGCCACCACTGCCGACCCCACCGGCAAGATCGTCCCCCAGCTTTGGACCTGGGAAAATAAGTTGCCCGGCGGCAAGGACTACCGTGCCTTCGTCACCCTTCAGGGCCACAAGATCACAAATTTCGATAATCCGGTGTTCCAGGGCTTGCTGTTGCGGGGGATCGCCTGGGCTGGCGGCAGGTCGACGGAAAGTCTTCTGCCGGTAACGGCCCCATGACCCTTGCAATTGAGGAACTTCCCTCCGCAACCCTGAAATCCCACCTCGTCTCACGGTTGCGCGAAGGCATCATCGGCGGAAGATATCGTCCCGGGGAACGCCTGAACGAGAGCAAGCTGGCGCGGCAGTATGGCGTGAGCCGAATTCCGGTGCGGGAAGCGCTGATGCAGTTGCAGGAGCAGGGTCTGGTGATGAACTCTCCCCGTCGCGGGATGTTTGTCAACTCTCTCAGCGAAGAGGACGCACAGCGAATCAACAGCCTGCGGATTGTGCTGGAAGCGGAGGCCATGAAGCTTTGCCGGGCGCACTTAACACCAGCGATGGACGCCAATCTGACGCGCCTGGTGACGGCAATGGAGGAGTGGGAACAGGGCTCCGAACTGGACGCGGCTGCGCTGGACCTGGAGTTTCACCGGGCCCTCTGGGAGTACAGCGGCAATCCCTACCTGGTGCGGATGCTGGACTTGCTGGTCCCCGTCGTGCTGGTTCACCACGTGTTGGACAGCATCGCGCACGACACGGCGCGATGGACCCTGAATCACCACCGGGCGCTTCTGGAAGTCGTGCAGGGTGTCTTGCCCGTCTCTCCCGAAGAGGCCATCCGGACCCACCTCGAAATCGGGTACCCGAATCCGGGCCGTTTTTCCAGTCTCGGGCTGAATATCGAAGCTTGATAAGGTGTAGGCCTGTTTAACGGGTCGATATAAAAGATTCCGTATTGAGGAGTTCGGATTTTGGAAATCAGTCAACACAAGTTGCGTTTTGTCGCCGGCGTGGCGTTCACCCTCGGAATCGTCTTGTTCCTGGGTGCACAGAGAGGCGAGTCTCAGGGAGCTGCGGCGTCCACGAAAGCCGCGAAGGCCGGGCCCTCCGGCTATCGGGAGTGGATGGATTATTCCGGCAGTCCCGAGGGCCATCGCTATCTCCCGTTGAACCAGATTACAAAAGACAACGTTTCGAAGCTGGAGGTCGCCTGGACCTATCCCCACGCCGAAACGGGCTTCAACCCGATTGTGGCGCACGGGATTGTTTATACCAAGGCACGCAACAAGTCGATTGTGGCAGTGGATGCGGCCACAGGCAAGGAACTCTGGGTTCATGACGGGCTGACCGGCATAACGGAGCGCGGCATGAACTACTGGGAGAGCAAAGACGGCAAAGATCGCCGCCTGCTGTTCTGCCTGGGGGACTACCTGCAGGAGCTCGACGCTCGGACAGGCAAGCTGATCCGGTCATTCGGTAAAAACGGTGCGGTGGACCTGCGCGACGAATTACGGCGCGACCCGAACTTCATGCGTGTGCAGTCCGGAACGCCCGGCAAGGTCTTTGAGGATCTGATTATTCTGGGGTCAGCGGTCGGGGAGGGTTACTTCTCCGCGCCGGGCGACCTGCGCGCCTACAACGTGATTACCGGTAAGCTGGCGTGGCAGTTCCACACCATCCCGCATCCAGGTGAGTTCGGCTACGAGACCTGGCCCAAAGAGGCCTGGAAGTACATCGGCGGCGTGAACGACTGGGGTGAAGTGACCATCGACTCGGTTCGTGGCATCGCCTATTTCCCGCTGGGTTCGCCCACGTTCGACTTCTATGGCGCGGACCGCGTGGGCACCGACCTGTTCGGCAGCTCCATTGTCGCGCTGGACGTCCGCACAGGACGTCGGCTGTGGCACTTCCAGAACGTGCATCACGACCTTTGGGACTACGACAACGTGGCGGCCCCCATGCTGACCACGATCACCAAGGATGGCAAGAAGCTCGATGTTGTCGCCCTGGCCGGCAAGACAGGTTATCTCTATGTGTTCGACCGTGTAACGGGCGAGCCAATCTGGCCCATTCCGGAGACACCGGTTTCCTACAAGACCAACGTTCCGGGCGAAGTTCTGACCCCGACGCAACCCATTCCCACTGCCCCGCCACCCTTCACCGCCCACACCTTCACGGCGAAGGATGTGAACCCCTACCTCCTCACCGCCAAAGAGCGTGCTGATCTGATAGAGCGCTTGGGGAAGGCCCGATTCGAAGGGACCTTCACGCCAATCGGCTTTGACACGGCGCTCCATATGCCCGGTAATCAGGGCGGTGCGAACTGGGGCATGACGTCGGCGAATCCGACGGACGGCACGGTATATGTGATGTCCTTCAACTACCCCACCCTGATTAAGCTATTGCCTGCCGGCCAGTCCCGCCCGCTCGGTGGCGGTCGTGGCGGCGCTCAGGGCCCCGGCGCAAACCTGTACAACACCAACTGCACAGCGTGTCACGGTCCGAACCGAACGGGGTTATCCACGAACCCCAGCCTTGTAGGTATCGGGAATCGCCTGAAGGCGGCTGATCTTCGGACGGTGATTCTGGAAGGCAAAGGGCAAATGCCGGGCTTCCACAATTTCACCGGTACGGACGTGGATGCCCTGGTGACATTCCTGATGACAGCCGATGCCGGCGGACGTGGCGGACGCGGTGGTCCGATCCTGCAGTTCCCGCCGGTGACACCGGTAGAAACGGGGCCTGCAATCATGCGGCAGGCACCTCCTGCCACCGGGGGCATGAACGAGTATCCGGCGAATGTTCCGGCTCCGGACAATCGCCTGACGATGGATGGCTACGGCGTGGAGATCATGGCGAACAAGCCTCCGTATACCTCGCTGACGGCTTACGATCTGAACAAGGGCACCATCAAGTGGCAGATCGGCCTGGGCGATGACTTCCGCGTTGTGAAGGAAGCGGGCGTGCACGGCACCGGCGCTGCCCAGACCCTGAAGAGTTCGGTGATCTCAACGAGCGCCGGGCTGGTATTCGCCACGGCGGCGGACCGCAAGATCCACATCTACGATGCCGACAACGGCAAGGAACTGCACCAGATTCTCTTAGGTGCCGTGACTTCAGGTTCGCCCTCCATGTATGAACTGAATGGCAAACAGTACCTGCTGGTGGCGGCATCGCCGGTGGGGACTCGCCAGGGTGGTGACGACAAGGCGGCGGACCCGAATCAGAAGGGCCCCTCGGGGCTGATTGCGATTGCTCTGAAGAAGTAGTGCTGTCGGATGACAGGAGAGGACGAGCTTGAACGGCGCTGAGAGTCTGGTGGAAACCCTGGTCCGGGAGGGCGTAGGGATTTGTTTTGCGAATCCGGGGACGTCGGAAATGCACTTTCTGGCTGCCCTGGAAAATCCGCGTCTGCGGAGTGTGCTGTGCCTGTTTGAAGGCGTGGCCACGGGGGCCGCCGACGGCTGGTACCGCATGAAACAGCGGCCCGCGTCAACGTTGCTGCACCTGGGACCGGGGCTGGCCAATGGCCTGGCTAACATCCACAATGCGAAGCGTGCCGGCTCGGGCATGGTGAATATTGTTGGCGAGCACGCTACGTCGCACTTGAAGTACGATGCCCCGCTGACGTCCGACATTGAAGGTTTGGCGCGGCCTTTGAGTCATTGGGTGCGGCGAGCGGATTCGCCGTCTTCCATCGCCGGAGATGCAGCCACGGCAGTCCGGCAGGCGAGTTCGAAACCGGGGCGCATCGCGACGCTGATTCTGCCTGGGGAGACGTCGTGGGGCGAGGCGGGAGAGCTTCGGGTTTCCGGCGTCGCGCCACAGATCAGGCGAATTCCGGACTCAGCCCGGCTTGAGCACGTGGCCCGCGTGCTGCGTTCGGGAGAACCCACCCTCCTGGTCGTGGCGGGCAGCGCGACGCGGGGGCGCGCGCTGGAACTGGCAGGGCAGATTGCAACTCATACCGGCTGCAGGCTCGCGACTCAGTTCTTTACAGCCCGCATGGAACGGGGCGCAGGCCGGGTACCGCTGGAGCGCATCCCGTACTACATCCCGGCTGCGTTGCCCTTCCTCCAGGGCTTTAAACATATAGTCACCATTGAAACAGGAGAGCCGATTGCGTTCTTCAACTACCCCGATAAACCGAGTCAGCTCAAGCCGCCCGGCTGCACGGTTCATCCCCTGATTGAAGCGGATGAGGACACGGTGGCGGGGCTGGAAATGCTGGTGGAAATACTCGGCGCTGCCGGAACTGCGCCGCGACTGCAGCAGCGTGTGGAGACCGGGATTCCGGAGGGCAAGCTCGATCCGAAGAGCATCGCCCATGCTCTGGCGGCGGCACTTCCGGAGAACGCCATTCTGGTGGATGAGTCGCTCACCACCGGGCGGGAAACCATGGGCCTGATGGCGGGTGCCCGACCTCATGATGTCTTGCAAAATATGGGCGGCTCGATTGGCTTCGGCACGCCAGTGGCGACGGGCGCGGCGCTGGCATGCCCCGACCGCCGAACGTTCTGCATGGTGGGCGACGGAAGCGCCATGTACACGATTCAGTCGCTGTGGACCCAGGCTCGCGAGGGTCTGCCGGTGACGACGATTATCTTCGCCAACCACTCGTACCAGATCCTGAAAGTGGAGTTCGGCAACATGGGGTTTGGCACGCCGGGACCGCAGGCGCTCGGCCTCATTGATATCGATAAGCCACGAATCGACTGGCTGGCGATGGGTAAGAGTATGGGTGTCCCTTCGGTGCGTGTGGACAATGCCCGCGACTTTTATGACAGCCTGGTGAATTTGTCACGGGAGCCCGGACCTGCGCTGATTGAGGTTTGCCTGAAGTGAGACACTGTCGGGTGATGCATAAACACCCGATTCGACTTCTGACGCGCCGTGCAGCTCTGGCGGCTCCCTTTGCGGCTCTGGCCCTCCGTGGCGCACCCGCCCGATTGCGTTGTGAAGAAGTCCGCCGTTTCGCGGCCCCCGAAGCGGGTCAGGCCGTTGCCGCCGATGAGGAGTTTCTCTACGCCATCGGCAATCACGCTATCGGAAAGTACGAGAAAAAGACAGGAAAAAGAGTTGCCGGGTGGGCGTGTGAAAACGGCAAACCTCTGATCCATCTCGACAGCGGAATTGTGCGGGAGGGCATTCTCTATTGCACCCACTCGAATTATCCCGGCGTGCCGATGGTCAGTTCCATCGAGACATGGGACGTCAGGACCATGCAACATTCCGGCTCGCACAGCTTCGGTATTTTCTCGGGGTCCGCAACCTGGATGGACATGCGGAATGGCTATCGGTATGTCACGTTCGCCCACTATCGGGGGCCCAGCGATGAGGCCACTCGGGACCCGCGGTGGACCGCGCTGATCCAGTTCGATGGAGACTGGCGGCAACGCGAGGCCTGGGTCTATCCGGAAGAAGTGGTTTCCAGACTGGGTGTGATGTCGGTTTCCGGCGGAGTCTTTGCTCCGGATGGACGCCTCTATTGCACCGGGCATGACAACGCTGAGGTTTATGTCTTGCGATTCCCCGAGGGTGGTTCGGTGCTGGTACTGGATGAAATTGTGCCGACGATGATCCACGGGCAGGGGATTGCGCTCGATCCCAACGATGCTGGTCTGCTTTATGGTATCGACCGACCGAAAAAAGAGATTATTGTGGCGCGGCTCAGCGCGCTTTAAATCTCTTTCAGTTTGATAAAGTTAAGGTCTTGGGTCCAGGCGCTGAGAAGTGCCGTTTTGAGGAGATACAAATGAACGTGAAGCGGATGGTGGTGTGCCTGATGGTAGCGGCGGGAGCCCTGAGCGCTCAGGATCGAGGCACCATAACAGGGCAGGTCTTTGATACAACCGGGGCAGTTGTACCCGGCGCAAAAGTAACGTTGACCAACCCGGCGAACGCGCAGAAAACCACCGTGGAATCGAATTCTGAGGGAACATATACGTTCCTTTCTTTGAATGCCGGCAAGTATGGCGTGGCCGCCGAGAAAGAAGGCTTTCGTCGGGCGGAAGCGGCCAACGTTGTCGTGCAGGTGAGCACCACGTCGCGCCTCGATATCCATCTTCTGGTCGGCACGGTGCAGGAAACGGTACAGGTAGAGTCCACGACTCCGCTGCTCCAGACCGAACGCAGCGACCTGGGAACAGTTGTGGATAACAAGGCAATTCAGCAGTTGCCGCTGTTTATCAATGGTGGCCTGCGAAGCAATATCGCGTTCACGAGCCTGGCTCCGGGCGTGGCCATGAATCTGACCAGCGACCCCGATACGACAGGTGGTGCACCGCGCATTGCAGGTGGCCAGGCCAATGGTGCCAGCCTCCTTGTGGACGGGGCGGAGTCGATGAGCGAACGCCGCAATGACCCGCAGATGCGTGTCGTAAGCGCCGAAGCCGTGGAAGAGTTCAAGGTACAGACATCGGCGTATTCGGCCGAATTCGGCCGGGCTTCAAATGGCGTTCTCAACTATACGACAAAATCGGGAACGAACGCCCTGCATGGTTCTGCAATGCTACAGCTGCGGCATGAAAAGCTGAACGCCAAAGGTTTCTTCTGGAGCACCGCTCCCCGGGGCGAAACCGTACAGCGCCAGCATGTGGAAGCTGCCAATATTGGCGGGCCGATCTTCATCCCGAAGCTCTACGACGGGCGCAACAAGACTTTCTTCTTCTTTGCCGGAGAACGCTCCCGCGCCAAGAACTACAGCAGCACGGGCCTGACCACTCTGCCGATTACAGAGTTTCGCAACGGCGACTTCCGCCGGTATACCGACGCGTCGGGCCGGATGGTCCCGATTTACGACCCGATGGATGCGAATGGCAACATCATCGCCAACGCCAATGACCGCAGGCCGATGCAGTGTAATGGCGTGATCAACGTGATCTGCCCGGACCGCATCAGTCCTGTGGCGAAAACGATTTTCGCCCAGTTACCGCTGCCGGACGTGCCGGGTGCGGTTTTCAACAATACATCGATTCGCAATAACGGAGCCCGTACCCCAGGAGCCTGGCAGGCCGTGTATTCCATCAAGGGCGACCACATTGTGAATGACAAGCTGCGTGTGAGCGGCATGTTCAGCCGACAGTACTTTGACAGTTACCCTCTGGCCGGGCCGATTCCGGGGCCGCTGGCGGAAGCGTTTCAGGAGTTTGGTCAAATTCGTTACTGGCGCTTCAATGGCGATTACACGATCCAGCCCAACATGCTGAATCACCTCACGGTAGGCATCAACCAGCGAAAGCTGGGTGAAGGTCCGAATCTGGGTCTGAACGACGCTTATCGCACCGCAACTATGTTGCCCGGCCTGATGGGCGCGGGTGCGGAGAAAGCTCCCAACTATACGAAGTACAACACAGAGTTTGGCAACTACGGCGGCAGCGTAAACACATCATCGCCGAGCCGAACCCTGAATATCACCGAGCAGCTGACTTGGGTGAAAGGCCGCCACAACGTGAAGTTCGGCTTCACCTATATGGACCTGAGCTATCGCCGGATTGATTGCAACAACTGCGCGGGTTCTCTAAGTTACAGCACGGCGGCGACGGGAAATCCGACCGCCAGCGGTCAAAATGGTATCGGGTACGCCGCGTTCATTTTAGGCCTGCCGAGCGGCGGGTCGTTCAACTTCGGTGCAGACATTGATTACCGGTACAAGTACTACGCCGGTTATGTGCAGGACGATTTCAAGCTGACCAGCAAGCTGAGCATCAATGCGGGCCTGCGCTACGACCTGAGTACTCCCCGGCGCGAAGCACGCCTGCAGAACAGCAACTTCAATCCGACAATACCGAATCCCTCGGCCAACAATGTTTTGGGGGCCCTGGAATTTGCGACCGACAAACGCCCGATTCTGCTGGATACCCGCAAGAATGCGTTTGGGCCGCGCTTTGGGATGGCGTACCAGCTGAATTCGAAGACCGTAATCCGGGCAGGTGGCGCCATCATGTGGGACATCATCCGGGAAGATGGCAATGCCGATAATGGCATTCAGGGCTTTGGTGGCAGCTTCGGCGCCATCAACAACAACATCTCCACAGGCATCGCCTTTACGCAAAGGCAGGGCCTGGATTCGCCCGGCTTCCGGGCCTTTGTGGAGGCCCAGAGACCGCCACAGAAGAACCCGGGCCTCGTGGTGAACGGCAGCCCCACTTACAAAACAGCGGAATCCGGGAAGCCTGGCTACTACACGGACTACAACTTCACCGTGGAGCACAGCTTTACACCTTCCACCCTCATCCGCAGCAGTTTCCACGCGAACTATGGCATTAAGATCCAGAGCGGCTTCGATTTCAACCAGCTGGACCCGAAGTATTTTGCCACCTACGGCAATCTGCTGAACAGTCCGGTAAGTTCTGTGATCAACAACCCCACCGTGGTTGCCGCGGGCTTCAAGCTGCCGTACGCCAGCTTCCCGACCAACCTGACACTGTCTCAGGCGCTCCGCCCATTCCCGCAGTACAGCGGCTTTGGGTCGGTGACAACCCAGAACGGCCACAGCACCTATAACGCATGGGAGACCAGCATGCAGAAGCGTTATTCCAAGGGCCTGTGGCTGATGACTTCGTATACGTTCTCCAAGACGCTGGGCACCACTGGCAGCCAGAACGTTTATAGTCAGGCGACCGAGAAGGTGATCAGCGATATCAACCGTCCGCACATCTTCACTCTGGGTTATGTCTATGATCTGCCGTTCGGCAAGGGCAAGGCATTCGGTGGCAACCTGCACTCGGTGCTGAATGCCATCATTGGCAACTGGAATGTCTCGGCGGTGCACCGGTACCAGAGGGGCGCGCCCCTCTCAGTGGGCGGTTGCAGCCAGACAATGGCGGGTGGCGGAGCCGCACGTTGCAGCTTTGTCGCGAACCAGCCTTTGCTGAATCCGAACTGGAATCCACAGGATCCGCTGAGCCCGTATCTGAACCGTGCCGCTTTTGTGCAGCCGCCGAACTTCACTTTCGGAACTGCACCCGCGCGAATCGCTCAGCTCTACCAGCCGAACCAGCTGAGTGAAGACCTGGCAGCAAGCAAGAACTTCAACTTTGGGCACAGTGAGAAGAACATCATTGAGTTCCGGGCCTCAGCTTTCAATGTGGCCAATCGACACCTGTTAGGTGGGTTGAATACAGGAATTAACAACGCGAACTACGGGACGTTCTCAAACCCGCAGTCGAACCTGGCGCGCAACCTGCAGTTCAGTTTGCGCGTTAGCTTCTAACTCGCGACCGGAAGTTGTTCTTGGGGCTGGCGCATTCCTCGACAAAGGAATGCGCCAGCCTTTTTTACTTTTGGCTTCGTTTCGCCTGCGTCAGGTTTTGTCGGAAGGTCGCATCGTCAGGTGCCAGGTTTACGGCTTTCTCAAAAGCTGAGCTTGCCGCCTGAGGCTGGCCCTGTTCCAGAAGGACCTCACCAAGCGCGTTAAAAACCGGACCCTCCGTCGATTGGAGACTGGCGGCTGTTTCCAGACTGGCGAGAGCATCGCTGAGGTGTTTCGCCTCGCGTTCCACCAGGCCAAGCAGGTAGTGATAAAGCCAGGTGGCCGGGCTGATGCTGATGGCCGCCTGCGCGTACTCACGGGCAGCATCCAGGCGATGAAGGTCGAAGTTCAGACCCGCCAGGCGAAAGAGCAACGTGGCATCACCGGGGCTTGCCTCGCGCGCCAGTTCCAGGAGCCTGGCCGCCTCTTCCAACTGGCCCGCCTGCACCAGTTTTCGGGCCTCGTCCACCCATGCGGCCGCTTGACGCCGACGTTCCTCGCTCTCCTTCTCCTGTTTTGTGAGCGTCGAGAATGTGGCGAGGGCTTGCTTGCGCTCCGCAGCGTTGCCCAGACCACCCCAGCTTCGGGCCAGTTGGTAGAAGACGGCTGCAACTTACCGGCCTGCCGGAGAAGGGGGAGTGCCGCAGAGTCGTCACCCGCGCGGGCGAGAAGATTGCCCAGGCCCGCCAGCGCCGGAAAATAGTCTGGCTGGAGCTCCAGGGCACGACGGAAGCTCTTCTCAGCACCTTCGCGATTCCCGCTTGCAGCATAAACTGAAGCAAGGTCCGCGTGCGCGTCCGCAGCTTTCGGGTCCGTCCTGACGAGGGTTTCCAGAAGGGGAAGCGCCTTCATGTGCAGCCCGGCTTTCAGATACAAATTTGAGGCAGCGCGGAGCGCAAGCAGATTCGCTGGTTCAATTTGGAGGGCCTGCAGCAGCGCAGCCAAAGCCTCACCATCATTGCCCCGTTCGGCGTAGATGTTGGCAATCACCAGATGGGCCTGAACCAGGCCCGGATCACATTGTGAGGCCGCCCGGAAAGCAATCAGCGCCTTCGTGAAATCCTGGCGCCGGTACTCCTCCATCCCTGTCGCAAAAGACTTGCCACAGGCCGGAGATGTCTGTGTCAGAGCCAGCAGGATCACCGGGAAAGTCATCTGGAGAACGACCTTCGCGAGGTAACTCCCCGGCCTTCCGTGAGCGTAACGATCTGGTCTGCCGCAAGTGGCCCGAGCTTCTCCACAGCCCCGCCCGGCCAAGCGATCTCCACGGCCTCGACCTGTTGTTTGTCCGCGAGCCCAAAATGCAGACGGAGATCGCTTTGCGACAAGAAGGTAGACCCGGAACGGACCTCCTGCGACCGAACCCGGTTACCAACCTTCACACGGACAACAGCTCCAATCGCGCTGCGATTGGTCTTCTGCCCGACAAGCCGGAGCGTGATGGCGTGACCCCTCGCATGGGTGTTGTGGAGAAGACTGAGGCGCTCATTCATGTTACTGACGAGCAGGTCGGGGCGACCGTCATTGTCGTAGTCTCCAACGGCCAGCCCCCGCGCGGAAGACTTCTCCATAACGCCCGGGCCCGCCTCTGCCGAGACATCAGCGAACCGTCCCTCACCACTATTGCGATACAGAATCCGCCGCTGCCGGTATTCGCCGGATTTCATACCAGGATAGACGTGTCCATTCACCATGAAGATATCGGGCCAGCCATCACTATCGTAGTCAACGAAGGCTGCCCCCCAGCCAAGAAACCGGAGAGACTTGCCGAGGCCCGCCTGAACGGTACTCTCTGCGAAGGTGCCGTCGCGGTTGTTGCGATACAGATTAGGCAGATCGTCAATGAAGTTTGTCTTCACCAGATCCGGCCAGCCATCGCCATCGTAGTCCGCTGCAGCGGTCCCCATACCTGCCTGCTCCCGACCATCTTCGCTGAGCGCGACACCGCTTTCGAGAGCAGTTTCTTCAAAGGTCCCGTCGTGTTTATTGTGATAGAGCAGACTGGCTTGGGAGTCGATGGCAATGTAAATGTCGGGCCAGCCGTCCCGGTCATAGTCGAGCGTGGTAACAGAGAGGCCGTAGCGAGGCCCGGGAGCCTCAATACCGGCCTTCGCGGAGACTTCGGTGAAGCGCACCGTGCCGGCCGTTGAATCGTTGTGCCACAGGCGATTCAACCCCGGCTTCAGGCCCTGCGGGCCGCACATGACCTTTTCGTTTTTCCACTGGCACGGTTTAGGACCATCCGGACGCGGGGTGTTCTTTAGATCGAAATCCACGTAGTTGGCGACTATGAGATCGAGCTTTCCGTCGCGGTCATAGTCAACAAAAGCGCAGCCGGTACCCCAGCGGGAACCGATGTTCGGAGGAGTTACGTTCTCAAACGTTCCGTTGCCCCGGTTCCGATAGAGAACGTCCTGGCCCCAGTACGTGACATAGATATCTTCGAAGCCATCGTTATCCACGTCACCCGTACACACACCCTGGCCCCAACCCGCTTTCGCCAGATCAGCCCTGGCCGTGACGTCCTCAAAGGTACGGTCGCCCTTGTTGCGATAGAGGTGATTGGTGGGTTCAGAACCGGAGGGGAAGCCTTCCAGCTTAGACGCTGTGACTGCGAAGATATCCAGAAGCCCGTCGTTGTCGAAATCAAAGAAAGCCACGCCAGTCCCGAGAGTTTCCACGATGTAGTTCTTCTGGCGGTCATCGCCACAGATGAAGACATCTTTGAGGCCTGCGCGAAGGGCCTCCTCCGTGAAGAAAGGCGCTGTCGCTGCGGAAGCCGTAAAGGCCAGCACAAATACCAGCCTCATTGGGCAGCTTCCTTCGCGACAAAGGTCTGGTTGGCCGCGATATTGTGCCAGGTCTGTATTTTCCCGCCAGGCCATCGGACTTCGAGGAGCTTCACCGTCCGGTCACTGCCCAACCCGAAGTGGACCCGCTTGTCGTGGGCCGAAAGGTAACTGCCCGCAGTCGAAACATAGCCGAACTGTTGTCTTCCTGACGCGGTAACAATCCGAACAACGGCTCCCGCACCATCCCGATTGCTTTTCGTTCCCACGGTATCAACCAGGAGCCAGTGATTGCCGGTCGGGATGTTCCGAAAGATCCGGGGCGAGCCTGTGTTTGAGGAGACGACAACGTCGATTGCCCCGTCGTTATTGAAATCGCCGAAGGCCGCACCTCGTCCCGCCATTTCCGCTAGAAACGGGGCACCTGCCTCCGCAGAGATGTCAGAGAACTTACCCCGAACGTTCCGCAGCAGGAGGGGCCGCTCCCGGTAACGCAGCGCAGGTTGTGTGAGTTCAATGTTGTCCATAACGTGACCCTGCGCCACAAAGATATCTTTCCAGCCGTCGTTATCGTAATCGAGGAATCGTGCCCCCCAGCCGGAGTGCATTTTTGACGCAGCGGTAACACCGGTAACGCCGGACGCATAGTCGAACATTCCTTTCGAATTATGGAAGAGCGCATACCCCTGGTTGGCCAGAGCATTGACGAAGACGTCGGGGGCACCGTCGTTGTCGTAGTCAGCCAGATCAACCCCCATACCGGCAAAGACCTTGCCATCCTCATCAAACGCCGCGCCCAGCGTGAGCGCTGACTGTTCAAAGGTGCCATCCCGGCGGTTGTGGAAGATCTGCTGAGGGAAGCTGTCATTGGCGACGAAGATGTCCGGCCAGCCATCGCGGTCCATGTCCTGAAACGCCACGCCGAGCCCTTTGCCCGGTGAGTCTGCGACATGTGATGCGGCACTGACGTCCTCAAAACGGCAGCCGCCCAGGCCGCGATAGAGGAGGTGAGTGACCGGGCGGAATTCGTTCGGGTGACAATATGCCTGCGCGTCGCCGGTACCGCCGCAGAGCTTGCTTTTGCCAAAGTCCCAGTCGAGGTAGCGGGCGACGAACAGGTCAAGGTTCCCGTCGCGATCATAGTCGAGAAAACCCGCGCTGGTGGACCAGCCACTGCCACCAACGCCGGTGGTGCCGGTAATATCCTCAAAGACGGCCCCGCCCTGGTTGCGGTAGAGCGTATTGCCCCCGAGTGCTGTCACAAAAAGGTCGGGGCGACCATCGCTATCGCAATCCCCTGTGGCGACGCCCTGGCCGTAGCCCTTGCCGCGCACACCTGCACTGGTAGTGATGTCGGTAAACGTGCCATCGCCCTGATTGCGGTAAAGCCGATTCCAGTAACGGGGTTCCGTCTTATCGGCGACGGAGCTGGCACTCATTCCGGGTTTCAGAGCTGCACCGTTGACGAAGAAGAGATCCAGCTTTCCATCGCCATCGGCATCGAACATAGCCACCCCGCCCCCCATGGCTTCAATGAGGTATTTGGAGGGGGTCTTGCTTGCCTCGAACCGGAAGCCGATCTTCGACGCCACGGAGGCATCGAAGAAACCAGGCGGAACTAACGCGGCACTTGCCACAAGGCCCAGGGCCAGAACATATCGCACTGGTACCAGCTTGCTATCAATTGACCGGAAACGCAATCGATCCACGTGGAAGGTTTGGCAGGGCGGGCTAAGAAATCTTTTCTAAGAACTGTCTCCTGTCCGGGGGGAATCACACTTGAGCTAACAGACGGCATTTTGTGCCGACCTGGGGGCCTGTCTTGATCCTCACACCGCGACGTAGTTTGTTCTTCCTTGCCCTGATGGCCCAGCAGTTTTCGGCAGCCTCCGGCAGTCCGGTTGCGGTTGGTATTGCCCCCTGTTCGGTGGCGACCGGAGACTTCAACCGCGACGGGGTTCCGGACTTTGCGGCAGCAAACGGGACGTCGAACACAATTTCGATCTGGCTGAGCAATCCTGTTGCTGG
>RGPS01000108.1 GCA_010084195.1 Terriglobia bacterium | reverse complement strand
GCCGAGATGTTCAATCTTTTCAACCGTGCACAGTTCGGCGCGCCAAATGCCAACTTCTCTAATTCGGGAACGTTCGGCACGATTACCAATGTGGTGAATACCTCCCCGACGGGATCGGGTGGTCCTCGGCAGATTCAGTTGATGCTGCGGGTGAAATTCTAGTTCATGCTTCGCATCCCCGTTACCGCATTGTTGGTACTGCTGGCGGCAGTGCCGGTGCACAACATCAAACCCATAGTGGAAACTGCACCGATGCCGGTTGACGTGGATGATCCTTCCATATGGGTAAATCCGGCCGATGCCGGGAAGAGCCTGATCGTGGGGACGATCAAGAGGCCGAAGCCGGAGGGTGGCGTCGGGATCTACAACCTGAGGGGTGAGTTGCTGGATCGAATCCGCGACATTGATCGCCCGAATAACGTGGATATTCTGGGCGATATTTGTGTCCTTACAGAGCGTTATGCGCACCAGTTGCGGGTGTACCGGGTTGGGGCGGAGAAACCGTGGCTGACGTTGCTGGGAACGGTTCCGGTCTTTGCCGGACAAACAGGGGACAGCAGTGACCCGATGGGCATTGCGTTGTACCGACGGCAGCGTGATCTGGCACTGTTTGCCATTGTGTCGCGGAGAATGGGACCGTCGGGAGCGTATCTTTGGCAGTACCGGCTGGATGTGACGGGAGACCGGGTGACGGGCAGCAAGGTTCGGGAATTCGGGGTGTTTTCCGGGTCCGGGCAGATTGAAGCTGTGGCGGTTGATAGTGAGCGGGAGCTGGTTTACTACGCCGATGAAGATTGTTGTGTCCGGGCCTCGGAAGCGGATCCGGACAAGAGGGGGGCTTCTCAGGAAGTGGCGCGGATTGCCACTACCGGTTTTCGGGCGAACCGGGAGGGGATCGCGGTAGCGGGGCCCTGGATCATCGTTACTGATCAACTGCCCAATGCCAGTGAGTATCACGTCTATGACCGCACGGACCGCCGGGAGATGGCGGTTTGGCGGGGACAATCGGACACTACCGATGGAATCGATGCGGTATCACGACCGATGGGGCCGGGCTTCCCCAATGGGTTTCTGGTGGCGATGAACAGTGCGCGGCATACGTTTCACTTGTACTCGCTGCCGTCCCGATAGACGAAGCATTTGATATTACCCACCTTCTATCCGAAATGTGATATTGTTTACCCCGGCAACAAAAAGCTGGGGGAAACGATGCGATTATTCCAAACGATTGTGGTGACGAGTTTGCTGCTTGCTCTTGCGGGCACTGCCTGGGGGCAACTGAATCGGGGCACACTGACCGGTGTAGTCCGGGACCCCAGCGGTGCCGCTATTCCAGGTGCCGGTATCGTGGCTACACACAAGCAGACGAACATTTCGGTGCGCGCCAAGAGCAGCGCGGCAGGCGACTACACCATCCCGAATCTCGACATCGGAGAATATCGTGTTACCTCCGACGCTACGGGGTTCCGGAAGGCAGTGGAGTCGGAGCTGCCCATTGCGCCGGGCGCGACGATGCGGCTGGATTTCGCGATGGAGATCGGGGCGGCTTCGGAGTCGGTTGAAGTATCCGCAAAGGCCGTGCTACTGCAGACGGATTCCACGCAGAACTCTACGAATCTGAACAGCAAGCTGGTTGACGATATACCGCTGGTGGTGAATGGCGGCGTGCGCAACATCATGAATCTGGCAATGGTGGCACCGGAGACGCGGACTGCGAATGGGTTTCGGATTGGCGGGGGCCAGGGTGCGGGGTGGGATGCGCTGATGGACGGAGCATCGCTGACCTCCGGTTCCAGCCAGTACCAGACGGCGCGGGTGCCGATCAGTTCGGTGCCGGTGGATGCGGTAAGCGAGTTCAGCGTGGAGACGTCCGGCATGAAAGCGGAGAATGGACGGGCAATGGGCGTTCTGAACTTCGTGACGAAGTCGGGGACGAACGAAGTTCACGGGAGCCTGTTTGAGTTCCTGCGGAACAATGCGATGGATGCCAGAGGCTTCTTTGCAGCGACCAGGCCGGTGCTGAAGCAACATGACTTCGGGGTGACGGCAGGCGGTCCGGTATGGATACCGAAGATCTATAACGGCAAGAACCGGACGTTCTTTTTCGCAAGCTATGAAGGCTTCCGCAATCGATCAGGCGGAAGTCCGTCGTTCCTCTCTGTGCCGCTAGCCGAGATGTACAACGGGGATTTTACGGGGTGGATCCGGAATGGTCGATTGGCGCAGATTTACGATCCGGCTACGACGCGGCTGGCTCCTTCGGGGTCGGGCTATGTGAGGGATGCTTTTGCGGGGAATCTGATTCCGAAGTCACGCTTCAGTCAGGTGGCGTCGAATGTAATTGCGCTGCGCCCGCCGTCGATGGTGCCGAATCTGCCGGGTATTAATTCGAACTACTACGTGGCCACCGGGTCGCTGATAGCGCCTTCCGATAAAGGCTCGATGCGACTGGACCACCAACTGACGCAGAAGGACCGGATTTCGTTCCTGTACTTTCGGGGGGCACTGCTGTCGACCTGGTACGGCACGCCTCCGGGCTTGCCAAGGCCGTACAACGGAACGGCGACAACAGCGACGGCGAACGCTTCGGGAAGGTGGACGTGGGACCGTGTGGTGAGCGCGCGGATCGTGAATAGCTTCCGGCTCAGTTACCAGCGGGAAGCCGGTGACGGCGCGGCGATCAACTCGATCGACGGCAACGACAAATGGAACTCAAAGATCGGGATCAAGAACACGCCGGGACCCGACCATGCGTTCCCCGGGTTTGCGTTTACGGGGCTGACCGGGTGGAGTTCG
Source organism: Terriglobia bacterium (assembly GCA_010084195.1). Classification (GTDB taxonomy): domain Bacteria; phylum Acidobacteriota; class Terriglobia; order Bryobacterales; family Bryobacteraceae; genus BOG-234. The sequence goes on along the minus strand of RGPS01000108.1, from coordinate 16,225 downwards.
AATAACTGGGGCGGAGATCGTGGCCGGAATCTGAACATTGCCAACGACGTAACGTTCACGGCCGGACGGCACACGTTCAAGGGTGGGTACTTTTATGCCCGGGATTCGTGGTTTGGAACGGGACAACACCGCCCGAATGGCGACTTCAGTTTCTCTTACCTGGCCACGGCGATTCCAAGTGACCAGACGCAGAATACGGGAAGCTCGTTCGCTTCGTTCCTGTTGGGATATCCCGACAGGGCGGGCCTCGAAACGCCAAGAGCCGTGCTGCAACGCTGGCCGTACATGGGTGGCTACTTCCAGGATGACTGGCGGGTTTCGAACACCCTGACCCTGAACCTGGGCTTGCGCTATGAACACACCGGAGAAGTGCAGGGCGGTGCGATTCTGGGACTGGCAGACTGGCACAATCTGAGCGGCGGGACAGAGGGTGGCTTTTCCAATTTCAATCCCAGCGTTACGAACCCTGGTGCAGGCGGCCTGAAGGGTGCACTGCAGTGGAGTGGGAATGGCACGGGGGCCTGCAATTGCTCACTGTTTGACACTTACGGCAAGGCCTGGGGCCCCCGGGTCGGGGCGGCCTGGCAGTTCCGGAAGGGTGCAGTCTTGCGTGTCTCGGCAGGACGAACATTTGGCCCGGTCAAGTCATCGGGAGGCAGCACACACTTCGAGGGTTTGATTCTGAATACGAACTGGAGTTCGAGCGATCTGGACGTACTGGATTTCCCGACCACGCTGGATAAGGGACTGCCTGCGTGGACGCCCCCACCGTTCCGCGATCCGGCATTCTCGAATAACGTTGCGACCACGTATTTCTGGCAGAAGAGCGATGCCGGGAGACCTCCGGTGCTGGACTCGTGGAACTTCAACCTGCAGCAGCAACTGAAGGGCAATGTGGTGGTGTCTGCAGCGTACTCCGGCACCAAGGGCACGCACCTCGATTCGTCGATCGTGAATGTAAATCAACTGGACCCGAAGTACATAAAGCAGTATGGCCTGACCCTGCTGCGAAGCAGCATTACGTCGGCAGCCGCGCGTGCAGCCAACATCCCGATTCCCTTTGCGGGCTTCAACTCTACGGTGCAACGCGCTCTGACGCCCTATCCGCAATACCAGGAGATTTCGACGAACGGCGGGCAACCGGCCTCGGTTGGAGAACGTGCGGGAAACTCGACCTATCATGCGTTGATTCTGAAGGCGGACAAGAGATATTCACAGGGCTTGACGTTCCTGTCGTCGTATGTCTTTTCCAAGATCATCAGCGATGCCGATACGAACCAGATTACGGGCCGGATCGTGGTGGATCAGTACAACCGCAAGCTCGAGAAGTCGCTCAGCGGCGATGATCAAACGCATGTATTCCGCTTTGCATACAGTTACGAGTTGCCGTTCGGGGCGCGTCGCCACTTTGTTTTGGGGAAGGCGTTGAACCTGGTGGCGGGAGGTTGGTCGATCTCTGGTTCGCAGAACTATGAATCGGGGACGCCCATGTCGGTTGGTTCCGGAGTGAACCCCATCGGGACAGGTTCGCGGCCCTGGATTACCTCCTATGAAAACTGGCGTGCTCCCGTGACAGGAGGGAAGTTCGATCCGTTTGCCAATGTGTGGTGGGACCGGGGTGCGTTCCAGCAGGGCTTGTCCGCGAATGATCTGAATACGACGTTCGGCAATTCCACCAGGACGAATCCGAAGGTGAGAAGCAACTGGGTCCGGAATGAAAGTATCGCGGTCCACAAACAGTTCCATATCACGGAACGGCGTTACTTTACATTGCGGGCTGAGGCCTTCAATATCCTGAACCGGGTGCGATGGGGCGGGCCGGATTCGACTCTGACATCGGCCACGTTTGGGCAGGTGCGGAGCCAGGCGAATACCCCACGGCAGTTGCAGATGTCTGTCCGATTCCAGTTTTAGTCCCCACTCTGAGACAATTACTTGTTCGTGATGAAATCACGAACAAGTAATTGCAGGGGTGCGCGATGAAGATGTTTGGGGTCTGGGCATGAGTTTACCGGCTGTTTTGTCTCGTTTGCGGCTGCCTGTGGTGGGTGCTCCGCTGTTTGTGATTTCGAATCCGGAGCTGGTGATTGCGCAGTGCACAGCGGGCATTGTGGGGTCGTTTCCATCGCTGAACGCCCGACCGGTTTCGTTGCTGGATGAATGGCTACACCGGATTACGGAAACGCTGGCGGCCTGGGACAAAGCGCATCCCGAGATGCCGGCAGCTCCGTATGCCGTGAATCAGATTGTGCACCGGAGTAATAACCGTCTGGAGCAGGATCTGGAGCTGTGTAGAAAATGGAAAGTTCCGGTGGTGATCACTTCGCTGGGAGCTCGCGAGGAACTGAATCAGGCGGTGCATTCGTGGGGTGGCATTACTCTGCACGACATCATCAACAATCGCTTCGCACATAAGGCAATTGAGAAGGGCGCGGATGGCTTGATTGCAGTGGCGGCAGGGGCGGGCGGCCATGCGGGGACGATCTCTCCGTTCGCATTGGTGGCAGAGATTCGGACGTGGTTCGCGGGGCCTCTGGCGTTATCTGGCTCGATTGCGAATGGACGGTCCATTCTGGCTGCGCTGGCCATGGGGGCGGATCTCGCGTACATTGGGTCGGCCTTTATTGCCACGAAGGAAGCCAATGCGGTGGAGGCCTACAAGGAAGCCATTGTAGAAGCAACGGCCGATGACATTGTCTATACGAATTTGTTTACCGGCGTCCACGGAAACTATTTGAAGCCGTCGATTATTGCGGCGGGGCTGGATCCGGAACACCTGCCGGAAAGTGACCCTACGAAGATGAATTTTGCTTCAGGGGGGGAGTCTTCGGCGAAGGCCTGGCGCGACATTTGGGGCTGTGGTCAGGGGATTGGCGCCGTTCATGATATTCCCGGTGCTGCGGAATTGATCGCGCGGCTGGGCAGGGAGTATCAGGAGGCTCGGGCGGCGCTGTGAGGACGCAGGTCGCGATCATTGGGGCGGGCCCGGCGGGGCTGATGCTGGGGCATCTGCTGGACCTTTATGGCATCGATTCGGTGATCCTGGAAAACCGGTCGAAAGACTATGTGGTTGACCGCGTCCGTGCCGGTGTTCTGGAACAGCCTGTTGTGGACCTGATGGTGCAGACGGGCATCGGGACACGGCTGATGCGGGAAGGGCTGCGGCACGAGGGCGTGCATTTCGCCTTCGGGGGGACGCGGCGTCATATCAACTTCGTGGAGCACACCGGGAAGGCGATTTGGGTTTACGGGCAGAATGAAGTTGTCCGGGATTTGATCGCGGCGCGGGAGGCGACGGGACAGCCGCTGCACTTTGAGGTGGAGGAAGTGGCAGTGCACGATGTCGAATCGGGGCATCCTTCCGTCACGTATTGCCACGATGGGGCCGCGCACCGGCTGGAGGCGGATTTTATTGCCGGGTGCGATGGGTTTCACGGCATCTCCCGGCCCGCATTTCCGGCTGGCATGTTGCGCGGGTTTGAGAGGGTTTACCCGTTTGCGTGGCTGGGAATTCTGGCACATGCGGCACCTTCGTCAGAAGAGCTGGTGTATTCGCTGCATGAGCGCGGGTTCGCGCTGTTCAGCATGCGGACGCCGCAGATCACCCGGCTCTACCTGCAGTGCGCGACGGATGACGACATTGCTAACTGGCCGGATGAGCGAATCTGGAGCGAGTTGCAACTGCGGCTGAGTACCAGCGATGGCTGGAAGCCGAACGAGGGCGAGATCTTCCAGAAGGGCATTACGCCCATGCGGAGTTTTGTGGCAGAGCCGATGCAGTGGGGTCGCTTGTTCCTGGCAGGCGACGCCGCTCATATTGTGCCTCCAACGGGAGCGAAGGGTCTAAACCTCGCGGTGGCGGATGTTCGGGTGCTGGCGGACGGGCTGTCGCGGTATTACAAGGGCGACGGCGAGACGGCACTTCAGGCCTACTCCGATACCTGCCTCGGGCGTATCTGGAAGGTGCAAAGGTTCAGCTGGTGGATGACTTCCATGCTGCATCGACAGAGCGAAGGTGTCGATTTTGATCTGCGCCGACAGATGGCGGAACTGGACTATGTGACGAGCTCGAAAGCGGCGATGACATCGCTGGCGGAAAATTATGTGGGGCTGGACTTGAATGTTCCGGTCCCCCCGGGAAGTTAAGCTTTGCACCGCGATCGTGACGCATTTAGGCCCGACCGCGTCGGCGACAGCCGGCAAGCAGGACGCCAAATGGGGTATGTTCCCTAATGGAGCAGGCGCGCGGTGACCTGATCGTAGACGGTGAGGAAGCGGAGGTAGTCGCTGACGGCGGAGACCTGGCGGAGTTCGGCGTCAACGGCGGCCTGTTCGCGGAGGTTCACTGTGAAGAGATTGCTGTCGCCGAGACGGAAGCGTTCGCGTTCGGCATCGGCCAGGTCGAGCGAGACCTGGACTTCGTCGCGCAGAAGGGCGGCGCGAGTGTGAGCGGCGCGCACGGCGCTGGCGGCATCCTGAACTTCGGCCTCCACCTGATCGCGGGCGAAACGTTCCCGCTGCGTCAACTGGGTCACTTTCGTCTCGGCTGAGAGGAGTTTGCCGGCGGCGGCGCGACGCTGGAAGGGTAACTCGAAGCGGAGCGAAGCCTTCATTTCGTTGGGGCCACGGCGGACCGCGCCGTCGCCACCCTCGGCGGTGAAGCCGAGGGAGAAATCGACGGCTGGTTTGCGATCGTTTTCGGCAAGCGAGGTATCAATTTCTGCCTGCTTTTTTTGTTGGGAAAAGCGTTCGATTTCGGGGCGAAGGTTGAGGGCCGCCACACGGTCCGTCTCCACCTGCGTGTCGTCCAGAGTTTGAGTAGGGGGAAGTTTCGCAGGTAGTTGGGCGTTACCGGCCATGAGGGGTTGGCCGGCACCATCGCGGTAAAACAGAGACAGCTCAATGGCCGCCTGCTGAATTGCTCGTTCGGCTTCTACCAACTGGGAGCGTCGCTGCAGAATCTGGCGCTGGTTTTCGGTCACTTCGATTGCTGGAATCTGTCCGAGGGACGAAGCTTCGCGAAGGGCGGCGTCACGCTCCTGGGCAACACGGAGGATTTCATTGGCGACGCGGAGGCGCTGGCCAGCGGCCACCCAATCCCAATAGCGGCGGGCGGCTAACTGGCGGATCACGAGGCGCTGCTGGTCGATGGTGAGGCTGGCGATGCGCTGGCCTATTCTGGTTTTTTGGAGGTTTCCGCGGCGATCATCAATCTGGCGATTCTTCGTGAGGGGAACCTTGATGCCGCCACGCCATTCACCAAACGAGCGGGTATCCTGGGCTCCCGCGTAAGGGGCGAAGCTGCCTTCGCTCCCCCGCCATCCACCATAGACGGAAGCGCCCATGGTGCTGAGAGGCTGGTCGAAGCCGGCAGTGAGCCGTTCGTTGCGATAGTAGCCGAATTGGTCGGTGTCGGCCTGTGCACTGAGGACCAGGTCGAAACGACCAAGAGCCTGGAGAACATCGGCGTCAGCCAAAGCCCGCTCGGCCAGGGTCACCAGAAGGGGCGGGTAGTTCTTCTCGACGTTGTTCATGATGTCGTCGAGCGAGAGCGGGGTCTGCGGGGGCGGAGCTGACTGGGCCGGGGCCGACTGAGCCGGGGCCGACTGAGCCGGGGCCGACTGAGCGAGGAGACCGGCTGCGCAGAGGATGGAAAGCAACAGAGTCTTCATTTTTTCTTCTTGCCGTCTCCCTTCTGGGGATCACCTTGTTTGGTGGTGGTGGGCGGGAAGCCATTGAAGCGACGCCATACTTCGAAGCCCAGCTTAACCTGGCGAAGCAGGACCCAGCCGTTGGCGCGTACACCTTGCCGGAGATAGCGGGCCTCGGGCCAGGCTTCCTGTGTGGGGTCGGGAGCGGCGAGGATACGGAAGCGACCGGTACCGTCATCAGTAGCATCGATCAGCATGATTTCGCCTCCAAAAGTGCCTACCGCGACCGAGGGCCAGCCAACAAACTGGATGGCGGGCCAGCCTTCGAACTGCAGCCGAACCTTGTCGCCGATATGAAGGAGAGGCATATCGTTGCCGGCAACCCAGAGTTCCACCACGGTGCGGGTAGTATCGGGAACGAGGATAGCCAGATCTTGCCCGGCCTTGAGTAACTCACTACCAGGCTGCGCGAGCAGGCGGAGAATGACGCCTTCCCGGGGGGCCAGGATTTGTTGGGTGGACTGGCGGGCGAGACGAGTTTCAATGGGACGTACGGCACCGCTGGCGACGGAGCGGGAGGCATTGGCGTCTTCAATGAGAGCTTTGTAGTCGGACTCCACTTTCTGACGGTCGGACATGGTTGCCTGATGATCCTGGCGGGAGGCATTGAGCGTATTACGGGCACGCTCCAGTTCGGCGGCAGCCCGGTCATTGTCGAGCCGGGCCAGTTCCACGCTGCGAATGGCTGTAAGGCCGCGCTTGACCAGTTGCTCCTGACGTTCCAGATTGAGGCGGGCTGCGACGAGAGTTGCCTGCGCGGCGTCCAGACCACGTTCTGCAGCACTGATTCGCTCTGAAGCCATCCCGACGCGGGACTCGGCTGCGGCCATTGCATTTTCACGCGAAGCCTCGAGCCCGGCGATGCGATCTCCGAGCGAACCCTGGCGGTCGCGGGCGTCACGGAGTTCCCCGCGGAGACGTTCGATCATGCCGGGGTCATTGTCGCTGATATCGACGATTACGTCGTCTTTCTTAACGCGGCTACCTTCACTGACGTGCCAACGGACGACGCGGCCATCGACGGGTGCCGAGATGGTTTGCTGGCGTTCGAGAGGGGCGAAGGCGATACTGCGACCGTTGCCGGTGATGCTCTGCTGCCAGGGAGTAAAGCTGAGAGCGATGGTCAGCAGAATGAACATGCCGACCAGCAGCCACGTGAGACGGCGGGCAGGAGCATAACCAGTCACACTGGCCATGGAGGGAAGAAGGGGGTAGGATTCGTTGTGAGTTTTCATGCAGCCTCCTGCAGGCCATTGCGGGTGAGATTGAGGACTCGGTCACAGCAGCCCATGAGGTCTTCGCGGGCGGTGACGAGGAGCAGGGTCCAGGGAGCTTCGGGGGCGAAAAGGATATTGCGGAAGAGATCGCGCTCGTCGGAATCCTGAATGTTATCCAGCGCTTCATCAATGATGAGAAGGCGAGGAGCCCCAATGATGGCACGGGCCATCATGAGAGCCTGTTTCTGGCCTTGCGAGAGAGGGGCCCCTCCGGTAGCCAGGACAGTATTGAGGCCCTCGGGAAGTTCATGAATAGCTGACCACAGGCCGACCTGATCGAGGGATGTGCGGACCTGAGCGGCGGAAAGATCACGGCCAACCCGAACGTTTTCGAGGATGGTGCCATGGAAGAGTTCGATGCCACGGACAAGGGCAATTTGAGCGCGCAGTTCGCGGAGGCGGAGATTGCGGATGTCGGCACCATCGAGTTCAACGGTGGTACCTGGCAGATCGGCATACCCGCTGATGACATCAAGGAGGACGCTTTTGCCGGAGCCGCTGGCTCCGCGGAAACCCACTTTCTGGCGGGCCGGAACTGTCAACTGGTAGTTCGGCGACCGAACCAGGATTGAGGAGGGGCCGGTGCCGGGAGGTAGTTCATCGCCCGTATCTTCTGCGGGAAGATCGGAAAGGGTCCCGAGTTTGTCGAGGGAAGCTAACAGGTCATAGAAGGTCTCGAGGTGCTTGGCAAGTTTGGAGATGCCGGCAAGCACGGCCGAGACTATGAGTTCTGCAGCCACCAACTGCCCGAGGGTGAGTTGACGTTCGATGACCAGCATGCCGCCCACACCGAGGAGCGCAGCACTGGCGGCCGCCTGCAACAGCAAAGACCCCCCAAATTGGCGGAGCAGAATGCTGAAGTGCTGTGAGCGGTAGCTGAGGTATTCCTTCACGAGGTCGTCACAACGTGACGAAGCGAACCGGGCCGGCACCGTGGCACGAAATGCCGTGGAATTGCGAGCGATCTCTTCGAGCCAGCCTACCAGGGCGTATTTGGCCTTTGATTCCTTAACCGAGGTGTAGATGGCGCCAAGCCCGAGAGGGAAGATGACGATCAGCAGGGCAGCCAGGAGAACAATGTCAAAAGCCAGCAGCCAGGGGTGATAGACGCCGAGCAGGGCCATACCGGCGATGGTCTGCGTAAAGATGCTGAGGCCATCCACCAGAAGCGTGGCGCTGGCTTTCTGAACGATGACAATGTCGAGAAAGCGGTTGACCAGTTCGGGACCGTTTTGCTGGCGAAGGACGTCCGTGCGGCAGCTGAGGAGCCGGTGAACTGATTCGGAGGACAGTCGCACCAGGACGCGGCGCTGGAGAAGTTCGACAACGCGAAAGCGGACGATCTGGAGGAATCCGGAAACCAGCAACAGGCCCAGAACGAGGAGACTGAGGATCAGCAGAGGCTGTAACAGGGTACCGAAGGCAACGGTATTTACCAGCGCCTGGGTCGCGACGGGAACGGCGAGGGAGAGAACACCGATGGCAAGAGAGAAGACGACGGCAACCCAGAGGTCATTTTTTTCGAGCTGGAGTAGGGAAAACAGCCGGTGGCGAGGGGTGATTGAGGTTGGTGGAGAAGTCATGATGTTTTCTGAACAGAGGTATGGCTAATGGGTACAACTATATTTTAGCTAGGTTCACAGAGCGCATAAAAATAGATAAATCTTACAGTATCGATCCTAAAAACCGATGTTTCTTCGCGAGCCTGGCGGGCAACAATTTAATCTTAAAAACCGATCTTTCACATCGCAACTATCTCTTTGTCGAAGTATGCAAGAGGGAGTATTGTCGAATTGTGAGCCGAAGATAATGCAAATTCAGGTGAGCAATCAAGCTTGTGAAGTCAGCCCTGAATTTATCGTTCAGGTTGAGCGCCGGATTCATCTGGCGCTGGGGCGATTCACGAGCCGGGTACGATCTGCGGCGGTGTGCTTCTTCGTCTCGAGCGAAGAAGGGCGCGCGACAGAGCACGAGTGCCGAATCACGATCCGAACGGAATGGAAAACGCAGATTCGGATCGAAGAAAAAGATAGAGACCTGTTCGCGGCTGTAGCCAGAGCTGCTGACCGAACGGGGCGCGCAGTGGAACGCCAGACCCGCCTTCGCTATGGCGACGGCAGGTCGCACTCCTCCGTGATGTGACGGCCTCACATATTTCCCGAAGCAGGACTTAGTCAGGGACCAGCGGAATACTCCGCCGGACACCGGAGCCAGAAGTGTGTCCAAACGCAGAAAACAAAAAAAGGACAAAAGACCATGAACAAGATGATGACGATGATTGCGGTCGCGACTTTCAGTATCGCGATGTGCCAGGCGGAGACGAAGGGTTTCCGCGACATTATTGGAGATGCTGCCAACATCCAGATGGATGCGGAAACACTGCGCAACGACCTGAAGTCGGGAAAGCTGAATGAGGTTGTGGTGAAGGGCGATGTGGCGGCTCTTGCGAAGCATATCGAGCAGTTGCAGAAAGACTTCGACGCGATGGACGGCGGCATGAAGGAACTGACGGCGGAGCGGCAAAAGGACTGGGAACTGGCAAAGGAAAAGGTAAAGTTGCTGACGATTGTTTCGGACTGGAAGACAACTCTGGCGGAGTCGGGCGAAATCCGAAAGAACCGGAGGATGCTGGAAGCGCATGCTCAGGGGATTGCGACGCGAGCCGCGATGCTGCAGCGGACGATGAATCGATTGGATCGTTAGTACCGGGCGAGGAGGTGGAGGAGGCTACAGGCCGAATCCACCCCTCGCCGGAGAGTCCGCGAGGAGATTGTCATGGAAACGGTTCGGATTACTTGTTTTGAGAGAGACGCCGATGCAATACCGGCAATTGAGGAGTTTGAGCGCCTGATGGATCACGTCTCGCGCCGGGCATACCAGTTGTTTGAAGAGCGCGGGCGGTACGACGGGATGGATCTGGATGACTGGCTGCAGGCCGAGAATCAAATGCTGGGAACGCCGGCTGCAGAGACGGAAGAGTTAGAGGGTGAGTTTCGGACGGTGGTGACACTGCCTTGGTTTCAGGCTGAGGATATTGAAATTTCGGTGGGGCCCGGGGAGATGGTGGTGCGCGCGGAGCTTTTGACAGAAGCGGGGGTTCCGACGATGAAGGTGATGCGCCGGTTTCAGTACCCGAAGGCGGTGGAGGTGAGTCTGGTTCGGGCCGAGTTTGCGGATGGACTTTTGGTTGTGGTGGCACCAAAACAATCTACTCGCTGAAGGTGGCAGCCACCCGTGGCAGAAACTCGTTTAGTCCGCGACTCAGGTACTGATATGATGACTGTTCTTTTAGTAGAATTTAGAGCTAACTTACGGGGGAACTTCCGCTGTCACTTCGACTTATCGGCCTACTGGCTACGTTGACGATTATTGCAAACGCTCAGGATTTCCGAGCGACTCTTCAGGGGACTGTAACGGACCCTCAAGCGGCCAGCGTGGGCAACGCGACCATCATGGTGCGGAACACGGAAACAGGCGTGGAACGTACCGTCACGACGACGGAAGACGGATTTTACTCTTTCCCGTACCTGCTGGCAGGAACGTATTCGCTTTCAGTGAAATCGGCCGGATTCCGTACAGAGGTACGCGACAAAATCACGCTGAATGTCAGCCAGGTGTTGCGCGAAGACGTGGCATTGACGATCGGTGAAGCCAGCGAGACGATCCGTGTGGAGGCCAGCGCGGCTACCATCGAAACCGACAGCACGTCATTGGGGACGGCGATTCGGACGGAAATCCGCGACAACCTCCCCCTCAAGGGGCGGAGTTCGCTGTTCATGTTCACGCTGACACCGGGTGTGGTGAACAACCGGTACGGTGAGGATACCCGACCGAATGACACGATCACGAACGTTCTGTTTTCTGCCAACGGGGCTCCGGTGGCGGCTACGGACGTTTTTGTGGATGGCGTGGCGAACACGATCAATATAAACCGTGGCGTGAATATCTCTCAGTGGGTTCCGTCAGTGGATTCGATTGGTGAGTTCAAGCTGGAGGTGGGGTCGCTGTCGGCCGAATTCGGACGTTCGGGCGGCAGTATGACAAACATGGCGATCAAGTCGGGAACGAATCAGATTCACGGCACGATGTATGAGTTCTTCCGCAACTCGAAGCTGGATGCAAACCAGTTCTTCCAGAGGGGTCAGGGCCGGAAACTGGCTGCTTTTGGATCGCATACCTATGGCTTTGGCGTGGGGGGGCCGGTGCTGATTCCCAAACTTTATGATGGCCGGAACCGGACGTTCTTCTTCTCGACGTTTGAAGGCTCGAAAGAAGGCAACGCGATTGATTTCACGGGGTCTTCGCCGACTGCGAAGATGCGGACCGGTGACTTCAGTGAAGTATCAGCGGTGATTTACGACCCGTTCTCAGTAGCGACAGCGGGCGGCATTCCGACCCGCACGCCGTTTGCCGGGAATATTGTCCCTCCAAGCAGGCAGGACCCTGTTGGGCAGAAGATCATGAGCTTTTACCCAACCTCTAACCGCGCTCCGGCGAGCGCGACGCAACCGTGGGTCAACAACTTTTCATTTGGGGGCAAATGGCCGCGGAGCTACAATATGCTTGCCCTGAAGTTCGACCACAAGGTGAACGACAGGTATACGACGTTCGTGCGAATGAACACAGGCACGGCGCTGCTGATTTTTCCGTTTCAGTTTGACGGCATCGCCACCGACGGGCGGAATATCGTGAATCGGCCGCACTTCGGCGTTTCGTGGGGCAATACGTTCCTGTTGAGCCCGCGGCGGACAGTGGATCTGCGGTTTGGTTATGCGCGGGCGAAGGAAGACAACAAACCGTGGTCAGACGCCTTCGACATGTCGAGCCTTGGGCTCCCGGCATCCTACATTGGCGGGCTGCAAACAAAAGGGTTCCCGATCATTCGGGCCAACGGCATCATGAATCTGGCGGGCTCCGGGTTCATCAACGACCCGGGATACACGTACACATTCCAGCCGAGCATGTTCCAGCAGCAGGGGAAACATCTGATCAAAATCGGGGCTGACTTGCGGTTGTTCTACGGGAATTTTTTCAGGAATACGGCACCCGGCGGAACGTTTAGTTTCACAAATCAATGGACCAACGGGCCGCGCGCCGATACTCCCCTGGGCACCACCGGATTCCCCCTGGCCTCCCTGCTGCTGGGGACGCCGGTGTCGGGTTCGGTGGACAAGAACACGGGCGTCTCGATTCTGAATAAATATTACGCTTTTTTCGTACAAGACGACTATCGATTGACCTCGAAACTGACGCTGAATCTGGGTCTGCGCTACGAATATGAGACGCCGCGCACGGAGCGCTATGACCGGGCGACACGCGGCTTTGACCGTGCCGCCACGTACAATCTGGGCGGCGTGGCTGCAAGTGGCGGACTTGCGTATGCGGGAACTGGCGGTGCCTCGCGGGGTATCTACAATCCGGACCGAAACAACTTCGCTCCGCGGCTGGGCGTGGCGTATACAATTTCGCCGAAGATGGTGCTGCGTGCCGGTTACGCGCTGAACTACGTTCCCATTGTGGGATCAGTGGACGCCGTCGGTTTTTCGGTGACGACGCCAATGGTTGTTTCGCAGAACGGCATTGATGTTGTGAACAAACTTTCGAATCCGTTTCCGACCGGGCTACTCACGGCAGCGGGCAAGGCAGCCGGCGCGCAAACGCTGGTGGGGCAGGCGATTTCCTACGTTGACCCGGGCGACCGGACGCCGATTTACCACACCTGGAATCTCAACATTCAACGCCAGCTGTTTGCCGGTTCTGTATTTCAGGCCGGGTACATTGGCGGGCGCGGAATTCATCTGACCAGCGAAGTAGCCATCGGGAATAACATCACGGAGAACATCAACCAGGTGGATCCGAGGTTCCTGTCCCAGGGGACAGCGTTGCTGGATGTGGTGAACAATCCGTATTTCGGTGCCATTGGGACCGGTGTAGTGGCGGGACGAACGGTACAGCGGCAGCAGTTATTACGACCGTATCCGCAATTCCAGAACATCACACGGAACCTGCCTGCTTTCGGGAACTCCAGTTATCACTCGATGCAGATGAAGTTTGAGACACGGTCGTACAAGGGGCTGACGACAATCGTTTCTTACACGATTGCCAAGAACCTGAGCGATGTAGCTCCGTATCAAAACACTTACAATCGCCGGGTTGAGCGGTCGCCGGCTGCGTTTGACGTCCCGCAGCGGTTGACGACCACGGTGAGTTGGGATGTACCGGTTGGCCGAGGCAAGATTGTGGGCAAGGATATGAACAAAGTGCTGGATGCGGCGATTGGCGGGTGGAATATTGCGATGTTCAATACGTTCCAGTCGGGCTTTCCGCTCAGCTTCGGCGTGAATGCGAATACGCTGTTCCTGGCTGGTGCGGGCGGCCAGCGCCCGAACGTAATCGGCGATCCGAACGCGGGAATCTCGGGGTCAGTGCAGAGTCGGCTGCTGCGGTACTTCAATACGCAGGCTTTTGCCCAACCGGCGAATTTCACATTCGGTAATGCGCCGGCTCGTGCATCGTGGCTGCGGAATCCGGGCATGAACAACTACAATCTGACGCTGACGAAGCAGTTCGCTATCACGGAACGGGTGAAGCTGAACTTGCGGGCGTCGTCATTCAACCTGATGAACCATCCGGTTTTCGGCAGTCCGAATACTACGTTTGGGGTGGCTCAGTTTGGCCAGATTTCGAGCCAGGCGAATATCAGCCGTCAGACGGAAGTGGTGATGCGACTGAGCTTCTGAGGCGACCCGAACAGGGTCGCGGCAGAAACCAAACGCAGGGGTATAAATCGAAAACAAATGGTCGGGGCGGCGAGATTCGAACTCACGCTCCCCCTGTGCCCCAGGCAGGTAAATTGCTGATACCGATTGACGGTCCGCGCCGCCTCACTACTCGTAATGAGTCCACATGCGCAACACCTTGACAACACGTTCCTCAGCGATCACCTGATAGACGAGATGGTGTTGAATGTTGATGCGGCGGGAGTATGCGCCGCTCAGGTCGCCGAGAAGCTTTTCAAACGGCGGCGGCCTCCGAAAAGGGTCAGCAGCCAGGATGCCGAGGAGCAGTTCCGCCTTCGGACGGAGTCCCGCAGAGGCGAGACGGCGGGTGTTCTTTTGTGAGAGTGGGGTAAAGACTATGCTCCAGAGCGTTACCAACCTGGCTCGCCATCACAAAGCGTGATCGGTGTAGCAAGTCCTGCGACGATGGGTTCGCGCGTGCCAGGCACATTCAGCAAGTGCAGGGTTTCCTGAATAGCGTTCCAGTCGTCTTCTCCGACCAGAACAGCGTTTGACCGGGGCCCGGTAATCAGGACTGGTTCGTGATTTCCGGCGGTGTCATCAAGGATGCGGTAGAGCTTTTCCCGAGCCTCGCTGGCATTCATGGTCTTCATATGGGAAGCGTGCGCTCTTTCGTACGTCAAAGCAAGGTGATGCGGGGTTTGACGGGTGTCAAAAGGAAGCGAACTCGTGGAGGAGTTTCACAGAAGGTAAGCATCCCCCGTTCGCGTCGCCCGCTGTCCCGTTTTTTGGTGCTGTCCAGGGCGGCTGAGTGGGTTCAGTTTCCAGACCCGAAGGAGAGTTTTCCTGGTGCCGCCTATATATCAGGCACGGGAATAATTATCTTCAACATCGGCGGAAACAAGTACCGGCTGGTCGCCAGAGTGGACTTCGAAGACCAGTCCATGTACATTTGAGAGCGTTTTCACGCACGAAGAATACGACAGGGAGGATTTTTGAATGCCAACCGCGACCTATGAAGAACTACTGATGGAGACGTTGCCACTCTTCATTGAGACCGACGAGCAGTACGAGCACATCGGGCACCGCCTCGGCGATCTTGTTGGAATGGCGGGGAACAGGACGCCGGACGAAACAAAACTCATGCGCCTGCTGGCCGTCCTTAGTTGAGGACTACGACCGTCGTCATGCCATGCCCCCGGACGACAGTACGCCTGCCGAAATGCTCCGGTTCGCGATGGAACACTCGGGGAAGAGGCTGGCCGATCTGATACCCGTGTTCGGCCAGATCAGCCATGCCAGCGAGGCGTGAGCGGTAAGCGCCCCATCAGTGCCGATCAGGCCCGCAAACCGGGCCGCATGTTCCACGTGAAGCCTGGGCTTTTTGTATAGCGTCGGTCTTCACAAATGTCGACAATACGCTCGTGGTATTTCGTCAGGTCCTGAATCAAACAACCAGTTGCACAGAGTCACGAATCTGGACGCCGTTTTGGAGCGGTGGTCCCTCCCCCCCAGTTTTTTGACTGACCCCGGTAGCCCACCATCTGCCCACTCTTCCAAACTCAAGACCGGTAGACCCAAACTGGGGGGCTTCCGCAATCGCGAGGAAATTGGCCTGTACCGTAACCGGGGGCGAGGTACGGCTGCAATTGCTCCACGGGTGTCAGTGCCCAAAATGCCCTTACAATGAGATCAGAGAAGACTTTATGCCACAAAGTTGCACTGTCTGCCGTAGCGAACAACTTCAGAATATTGACGAATCCCTGCTGCGGAGTGAACCGTACCGGTCCATAGCGGAACGTACGGGGCTGAGTACAACCGCCCTGGTGCGGCATAAGTCGGCGCACCTCCCGGCGGTACTGGTGGCCGCAAAACAAGCCCATGACGTTACCTATGCCGGGAGCGTCTTCGAGCGCCTCCAGACGGTAAATGCTGAAACCAGGGCAATTCTCGCTGAAGCCCGCGCCGCCGAAACGCCCATGATTGCGCTCCTCGCCGTTGCACGAATTGAGAAGCAGCTCGAACTGGAAGCGAAGTTGCTGGGCCAACTCAACGAATCTGCCAGAGTCGCAGTTGGTGTCACGATCCAGAGCGAAGACAGCCCAGCGACGGCTGCCGTCAAAAACGCGCTGAGTCGCGCCACCTCCGCTCAGTTGCGGGATTTCGGCAATCTCGTGCAAGCGATGTCCGGCAACATCATCAGCGCGAACCCTTAAGGTTTCTTCGGCTTCCACTCCCGACTGAGCTTTTGAGCTTCGGCGATCTGGGCGGGAGTCATAAGTGTTTCCAGTGCATCCCGCGCTTCCTTACCGTTTTCGTCGCCCTGTGCCGCTGCCAAGTTTCGCCACATATACGCGGTCACAAGGCCCTTGGGCACCCCTTCGCCGCTGGCGTACATCGCGCCGAGGTTGGACTGAGCAGAAGCATCGCCCTGCTCAGCAGCCTTCCTGTACCAGCTCACGGCCTGTACGGCGTCCTTGGGTACACCTTCGCCTTT
>RGPS01000107.1 GCA_010084195.1 Terriglobia bacterium | reverse complement strand
CACGAGGGGGCATTGGAGCGGGGTGGACGCACCGTCGCCGTCTTGGGGTGCGGCATTGATCGCGACTACCCCGCTGCCACGATGCCGTTGGCACGGCGCATCACAACCGAGGGTGCAGTCGTCTCGGAGTACTCGCCGGGGACACCACCGGCACCGTTTCGCTTTCCCGAACGCAATCGCATCGTTGCGGCTCTGGCGGATGTGACGATCGTGATCGAGGCGGCTGCGCGAAGTGGTGCCTTGATTACTGCGCGCCTGGCGCTCGATCTCGGCCGCGACGTCTTGGCCGTACCGGGGGCACCATGGACGACGGGGTCGCTGCCGGATGGAATTGTGGGGGCGCAGTATTCGCAAACGCTCGGGGCCAATGGGGGCATCCAGCCGTATAGCTGGGCAGTAACGACAGGCTCACTGCCGAATGGCCTGGTTTTGGACGCAAAGACCGGAGTTATTTCGGGGGCGCCACTGGCGGCGGCGACCTCAGCTTTCACCGTAACGCTGACGGACAGTGCGGCGACGGCGGGAACCGCGAGGCAGGCCTTGTCGGTGAGGGTTACGGTTCCCCCGGCGCTCACGGTGACGACGTCCTTGTTGCCGGGTGCGACTGAGAAGGCGCCCTATTCGCAGGCGCTGGGGGCAAGCGGAGGTGTCCCCCCGTACACCTGGAGCATTACGGCGGGGGCCCTGCCTGCAGGGCTGAGGCTGAACCCGGCGACCGGCGGGCTCGAGGGGACCCCTTCGACGGCGGGGACAAGTACGTTTACCGTTCAGGTGGCGGACAGCGCGGCCGGAACCCAGGCGAAAGCCACAAAGGCATTCACGATCAATGTCGCCAGGCTGACGCAGGTCTCGCTCAGCAGTGGAACGCTGGCTGGCGGCACGGTGAACAGGCCATATTCGCAGAGTCTGGCGGCAAGCGGCGGTGCACTTCCTTATACGTGGAGCGCGATTGCGGGGACTTTGCCTCCGGGTTTGCTGCTGAGCAGTTCCGGAGTGCTTGCGGGAGTGCCGACCACGGCTACCACGTTTGGGTTCTCGGCTCAGGTGACCGATGCGGCGGGTGGTTCTGCGATTGGTACGGTTTCGGTACCGGTGGCAGGTGCCTCGCTGACGCTGGCGCCGTTGACGCTGCCTTCGGGTATAGCGGGGGCCGCGTATCCGGTTCAGGTGTTGAGTGCCGCGGGAGGCACGCCACCCTACGCATTCTCTATTCAGGAAAACCTGCCGGCGGGGTTGAGCCTGACGAACGGTGTGATTGGGGGGACGCCGACATCGGCAGGGACAAGCAGCTTTACGCTGAGGGTGACGGATGCGGCGCAAACCCCGGCCACTTCTCCTTCGCAGTTAGTGGTGCGGTCGCAGGCGGTTGATTTGGTGCTCTCGGCGGTCTCGTTTGGGTTTGCGATAGCGGAAGGCGCTGCGGACGTTCCGGAGCCCCAGATCCTTGCAATTACTTCGAGCGGCGTGGCGACTCCGGTCGGGTACCAGCTTTCCGTTAGTCCCGCGGCGCCGTGGCTGAGCGTTACTGGGTTCAGTGCTACTGGAGCCCTGAATGGCTCGGCGAGTACTCCGGGCGGCATTAATGTGTCGCTCACGAGCGCGGCATTGTCGCTGGCGGTGACCGGATCACCGTACACCACTGCCATCACGGTGGCCTGTCTGGCGCCGAGTCCCTGTGCGGGGACTTCGCAAAAGGTGAATGTGTCGCTGGCGGTGACGGCTCAACCGCCTCAGCTCACTCTTACGACGGCTTCGCTGGTGCTGACCTCGTCGGCCCCGACGGGCATTTTCGGTTTGCAGAATACAGGCGGGGGTTCCATTACAGTTCAGGGTGTGACGGCAGCGGACGGATGGCTTGTGGTGGAGGGTGCGCCCACAAGGCTTTCGCCGGGGGCCCCGAGTTATGTGAAGGTAACGGCGAATCCGACCGGCCTTGCAGCGGGGAGACTGTACCGCGGTTCGATCCGGGTGGCGACCAGCGCCGGGACGACCAGCCTGCCGGTGACCCTGCTGGTGGCCTCGGGCATCAGCATGACGCTGAACCCGACGGGACAACAGTTTCAGATGGCGGCAGGGGGCGCAGTGGGTAACCCCGCAGGAGTGATTCAGGTTCTGGTGGATGGTGGAGCAAACGTAAACTGGACGGCGGCTACGTTACCTGGCAGCAGTTGGCTCACGGTGAGGACGACGACGGGAACTTCGACGTCAACGACACCGGGAACGCTGAACTATGCGGTGGAGCCGACGGCTGCCGCGGCCCTGCAGGCGGGGACGTATTACGGTCGGATTCGAGTGACGTCGGGGCAGGCGACGAACACGCCGGTGGACTTCCTGGTGGTGCTCAACGTGGCAACGGGCGGCACGGCTCCGGATCCCGACCTGCAGCCTTCGGGCCTGGTGTTTGTAGCAACGGGAGGCTCTTCGACGCCTGCACAGACGGTCCAGGTCTTTGCCTCCTCCACTACCCGTGTGCCTTACCAGGCTGCGGCGCTCACGGCTTCGGGAGCGCAGTGGTTGTCGGTGACGCCGACGGTGGGGTCGGCGTCGGCAAACGCTCCGGGACGTGCGACTGTCACTGTAAATCCCGCCGGTCTGGCTCCGGGGGTTTACCGGGGAGTGGTGACGTATCAGTATTCTTCTGCGGCATTACGCAGTGTCAATGTTACGTATATTGTGCCGACTTCGGGGGGCGCTCTGCCCTTCTTCCATGCTGGTGATGCTGCGTTGCTGCCGCGGGCGGGGTGTACGGCAACAAAAGTTGTGGTGACAGCGAACGGCCTGCCGACGAATTTCGCTCAGTCGGCTTCCTGGCCTGTACCGGTTTCGGTCCAGCTGTCGGACGATTGCGGGACGACGATCGGGAACGGCACGGTGGATGTGACGTTCAGTAATGGCGATCCGCCCATTCGGCTAACCACCGATAGCGGGAGTGGCGGGCGTTATTCCGGCACGTGGACGCCCCGGAGCACGGCTTCGCAGGTAACGGTAACAGCATTTGCGGTGGCCTCGGGACTGGCTGCAGCGAAGACGCAGATTGTCGGGAAGGTGACCCCAAATATCGCGCCGGCCCTGACACCGGGGGGGATGCTGAATGTGTTTAACCCCAGCGTGGGGGCGGGTATTGCCCCCGGTACGGCGGTGCAGATCTACGGCACGAATCTGGCGGGGCCGGGCGTAAGTGCGCTCGCGACTTCGCTGCCTTTCCCGACCTCGTTGAGCGGGACGGCGGTGCTGATTGGCGGAGCTTTAGCGCCGCTGTATTTCGTGAGTCCGGGGCAGATTAACGCGCTGGCACCGTTTGAACTGCAGCCGGGAGTTCCGTATCAGGTTCTGGTGACCGTGAACGGCGCTCTGACGACGCCGGATCTTTTCACTTCGACCGAAGGTGCGCCGGGGATTGCGGCGTTTGCAAACGGCGGGCTGATCGCGCAGCATGTGGATGCGACATTTTCGCTGGTTACGGAAGGCTCTCCCGCAAAACCTGGGGAGATTATCGTGCTGTACCTTGCTGGTTTGGGGAGTACGGTGAACCAGCCGGCGACGGGTAGCGGGGCGCCGCTGCCGCCAACCGCGCCGCTGGCTTTGGTTACGATGACGATCGGGGGGAAGGCGACACCCCTGGAGTTTGTGGGCCTGACACCGGGTTCGGTGGGCCTCTACCAGATTGCGGTGAAGGTGCCGGAGGATGCTCCGGACGGGAACCAGCCGCTGGTTGTGACCCAGGCGGGCGCGGTGAGCAATGTGACGATCCTGCCGGTTCGGAAGTAGGGTCGTTCGTGCTGCGAGGGCTTGCCGCAAAAAAGAACCCCACTCGCATCCTCACTTTCCTGTCGCACACCCAAGACGGGTCAGGCTACACAATGGCTCCAATAACGTGGTAGAGTCATCTACCAAAGGGAGGGCGTCCATGTTGTTTCGCGCAGCAGTCAGTTTTCTATCTTTCGGAGTAGCACTTTTTGCGGCCAGCGAGGCGCTGGATCGTGCTCATAAGTATGAAGATACGGGCGATTCTGCCCGCGCCCGAGAGACCTACACCCAGGCCCTGAAACAAACACCCGCCGACGCGGAAATGCGCCACGGCTACGCGGAATTCTTAGAACGCTACCACGATAAAAACGCCGTAGCCGAGTACCGCCGCGCCTCCCAGGAATGGAAGAAAAACGGTAAGACGACAGAAGCCGCCGCCACTGCCCGCCGCGCGTTCATCCTCGACCTGATTGCCGGTGACCGCAAAGCAGCAGCAGCAGACCTTGACCTCTTCCACACCGCAGGTGGCACCGGGCTGGAACTACCTGCGCCCGCTTCCGGCACCACCCAGCCCCGCCAGATCGTCTCCATCCCCGGCCCTCTCCGGTCTTTTGCCCGGATGGCTGCTCTTTCCGGCGAGACGCAGCCGCAGGACATTTTCCCGGCCCTCGCCCGCAACGTCGTCACCAACGGTTACCAAGCCTCCCGCAGTAACGACGAACTCGAACAGACGGAATACCTGAAGCTGGTCCACCGATACCTGGCACAGGCACGGGAACTCGAAAAGCTTGCCGGCGCAGAGAAAGTGATCAAGGTTCCCGCCTGTGAATCCACCCAGACGAACGACCTTCTCCGTGTTCTTGGCTTCCGCATGCGCGGAGGCTGTGGCAGCGAAGTCGTCCTCGAAACCGTCAACGCACCCCGCGCCTTCCTCGCCACGGACTCCGGGTTCCCGCTCGCGCAACTCGAACAGGCTCTCCGCACCGACAAGCCGTTCACTTACGATTACCACCCCACAGAAGTCCCGGTTCTCTACACAACGGACTACTGGATCAGTGCGAAAGACCGCACTCAGGGTGATTTCATTGATTCCTTCCTGAACGACCCCTCGCTCTGCCGCTTCTACCTCGGCATGGCCAAGCTCGATCCCGAAACCGCTGACGAGTTCAAGAAGACCCTCGCCCCTGCGCGACTCCGTGCTCTGGCCTCCATCCTCGATTTCTTCGGGGGCAACTTCGAAATTCGCCAGGGCAAAGCGGTCATCCCCGGGGGGGCCAAAGCCGCCCCCGTTTGGGCTGAACTCGCCGGTGCGCAGCCGGACAAAGGCGCAGAGTTCTTTGAGCGCCTTATGACCAAAGATGATGGCTGGCTCGCCAGTCTCTTCGACGCTCTCGCCCGCATTAATGGCCCCACCCTTGACTACCTGACTGATGCCAGCCGCATGAAACGCTTCTACTCGGCAGTCCGCGGCAAGATCACCACCCCGGGGCCGGCCCGCCCCGTGTTCCGTTCCAACGCGGACATGATGCTGCTCACCACCCGCCTCCAGATTGATGCGAATGGCAAGCCTCATCTCCCCGGCGGCCTGGAAACCTGGAAGGGTCTGTTCGCCAAAAATTCCCACGGTAAATACGACGCCAAACTCAGCAAAGCTTCCTCCGCCTGGAAAGAGCCGGATGACGTTCTCGAAGCCCTCTTTGCCCTGAGCCGCAAGCCCGTCGACAATGAGGCCCTCCGCATTTTCATGGGCCTGACCGACATTAATCGGGGACGCCCCCAGCCCCTCGCCCTTGAAACGGTCGATGCCCTCGTCAGGGGTTGGACCACTTTCGGCTCCCAGTACACCATCTTTGCCGATGTCCCGACCATCTCGGACAAAACGATCCTGGCCTGGCTTGCTACAGCCGAAGGCCTCGATAAGGTTCGTGAGAACCAGTTCCGGCAGGACATGATCGGCTCCTTCCAGGGTTTGACCAGCATCTGGCAGATCTTCAGCCGGCAGGGGAGCATCTCCGCTTCCCAGGCGGATGAAACGCTGGCGACCATCGCGACCGCCTTCACCGCAGTGAAGAACAAACGCGAATTGTTCGATGCCAGCCGCAAAGGCCTCACCGCCATCATGCAGGTCACCGGGGCTACTGCCGGGACCTTTCAGGAACGTATGCTCGGCCTCCTTGCCGGTGGCTCGAAGCTGGATGATTCCGATTCCCGAGCCGAACTCGTGCAGCAGGAACAGCGCATCTTTGAAGCCCAAAAGCTCCTCGGTGCCGACCTGATCTTCGAACTGGCCGACAACCTCGAAGGCGTCGCCAAAGGCGAGAAGCTCAATGCCCAGCTCGCTGCCCGCCTCGCCGCTCGCGTCGCCGACATCCAACTCCCTCGCAACGCCATGACCGGTGCCGAAAAGAACAGTCTGGCCTTCGGCTACTACGTCGATAAACACATTGATGATGAGCGCAAACTCAACTTCCGGGCTCTTATTGACAAGACCGCGAAAGATCCCGAAAAACTGAAGGACATCCGCGGCCAGCTTGCCGGAACCCTCCGAGATACCATTGTGGGCTACAGCTACATCCACTATGCGCCCCCCGGTGCCCAGATCCTGGTCACCAATCCTCTTTTTGTTCGCGGTCACGATTTCATTGGGATGCAGGGCGCGAACCGCAGCTGGCGTACCACGGAAATGTACGGTACCGGCTGGCCCTCCAACGCCGGCGGTCGCCTCGTCGGATCGCTTTCGGGACTTGCCTACGCTCTCGCTGAATCCGAACAGAACTTCCTCGTTCCTACCCAGACCCAGGCTCTGATTTGGGGCGATCTTGTTCCCCAGATGATCCTCACCGCCAAAGCGCCGCGCTTCTGGAACGTGAAGCCAACCCAGATGCACTGGGTCGGTATGAACATGCGGTTCGCCGAGTCCCAGATTGCCGAGGCAACCGTCACCCCTGCTCTCCGTGAGTCCCTGAGCCGTGCCGTCAGTGTGGTGGCCAGCCCCTGGCGCGCGGCCGCCGTCACCCTCGCGGTGGCTAACGGGAATGCCAACGAAGCCCTGGCTCAACTGACGCCTTCTGAACTCTATGCCGTCGCCCGTACGCTCTCCTCAGGCTCTGCGGCCGTTTCTGATCCGGCCGGCCGTGAGATTGCCCACTACAAGACACATTCTGCAGAGGATGTCAGCCCTTCCGTCATCTCCCACGCCTGGGGTAGCCCCAAACCGACCCTCTCCAATTCCTATCGCCCTGAGTTGCTCACGGTCCGCACCTTTCCTACTCTCATGGGCTATTCCAGCCGCATCATGGCCGAAAGCTGGGAGTCGAACCTTCTCTTCTGGGCCGATATTGCGGATTCCACCGGTGTCACCCCGGCGCAGCTGAATGTTGTTGTTCCCGACTGGACCCGTAAAGTCGTTGAACGTATCTTTGCTTCTCACCTGGAGGACTGGCCGGCCCTGCTCAAGAGTCTGCGCTCAGTTGGTGATGAGGTGCGCGGCATCACGCCGCCGGCTGCCAGCGGTAAAGTAACTGAATAATCACGGAGTATTGACGCAAATGATTCGGAAAGCCACAACACGCTTCGCCTTCGTCGCCGGCCTGCTCTCGTCGCTCGCGGCAGGTGCCTGGCTCTACGCGCAGGACGGCCCCCTTACGGTCTTTAAGTCCAAGGTCGATCTTGTCGTTCTGAGTTTCACCGTCACTGACAGCAAGGGCAAGTACGTCAATGGCCTGAAACCCTCGGATTTCAAGGTGATGGAAGACGGCATCCAGCAGAAACTGTCCACCTTCGCCGAAGGCAGCAAGCCGCCCATGCAGATTATGGTGGACGGCAGTCTCAAGCCCCTCCTGCCCAACCAGCTTGAAGGCGAAAAAGGCGGCCTCAATGGCAGCCTCTCCGCCGATGCCTTCGTCGGGACCAATGTCTTCGTTCTTTTCGACACCAGCAACTTCATGTACCGTGGCTTCGTTTATGCCGAAGATGCCATCGCGGATTTCGTCCGGGGTCTCGATAAAGCGGATTCCGTCGCCGTCTATACCTTCAGCCGAAACCTGTCCCGCGCAGCCTCGCTCACTTCAGATCGCAACGAAGCGATCCTCGGCCTCCGCAAGTCCGTCGCCGGTGACGACACCGCGCTCTACAACGGTCTTCTGCTGAGTCTCCGCGACGCCGCCAGGGTTCCGGGCCGGAAGGTCGTCATTGTCTTCTCCAACGGCCCGGATAACGCGAGCATGGTGGCTCCGGATGACGTTCGCGCCGTCGCCGAGGACGAAGGCATCCCCATTTACGTCATTTCCACCAACGACGTGAATAAAGACCCCATCTCCTCCTCCGTCTTCCGCCGTCTGGCAACCCGGACCGGAGGCAAGGCCTACTGGGCCAAAACCTGGCAGAAACAGGTGGAAGCCTTCGACCAGATTCGCGAAGATCTCGGCAACTCCTACACCGTCACTTACTACCCGGCCTCAAACCCAAACGAAGGGTTTCGTAAGATCAACATCCAGATCCTGAGCGATACCGGCAAAAAATACCGGGTCCAGTCCCGACCTGGCTATCGTCCCCGAACTTACTGACACTAAGCCCGGCGGCGGACCTCGTAGATCAGGTTTTTGTGGCCTGATGTTCCGGCTTGTGAGCCAACCGCAACCGCTCCGATTTTCGCCAGTGCCCTCCGGGA
Source organism: Terriglobia bacterium (assembly GCA_010084195.1). Lineage (GTDB taxonomy): Bacteria > Acidobacteriota > Terriglobia > Bryobacterales > Bryobacteraceae > BOG-234. Next base: position 10,903 of record RGPS01000107.1, on the reverse strand, counting down.
TCGATGATTCTGCGAGTCGGCCAGAAACAGTACACGCTTCACGAATAGGAACGCATGCTCCAGCATCAGGCGTTTCAGTTCCGCATTGTGAACCCCGCCCCAATATGCCCGGGCCAGAAACGTCCACCCAATCTCCAGCGCGTCGGGGTCGTCCGGCCAGAGTGCATATCGTGAGGTTCCAATGAGGGTGCCGTTCGTTGCGTCCAACACCGCCAGCGCGCTTTTCGAGGCGATCGCCTGACGGAAAAACTCTTCAAAAACCGGGCGCTGATAACGATCCCGCGCCGGGTGGAGCTCCCAGATCAGCGGATCGCAGGCTACAGAAAAAAGACCCTCCAGGTCGTCCTCCCGCAGCGGTCGCAGCGAGAGGAGCTTTCCCTGGAGGGTCGGTTGCAGATCCATCAACTACCAGTCGATTACGGAGCCGTCATCGGGATCAAACTGCGCTTTGTAAGGCTTCGGTTCACCAACCTGAGCCATCAGCTTGTTTTCGTCAATCGTAATGCCCAGGCCGGGTTCCGTCAGCAACGGTCTGTGGCCATTGACGACAGGAGGCAGAGGCTTGGCCAGCAGGTCAGTGTACTCGTTGTCGCCCCGTTCCTGAATCAGGAAGTTGGGGACCGAAGCTGCCAGTTGCAGGCTGGCTGCCAGAGAGCAGGGACCCTGGGGATTGTGCGGGGCAATGGGCGAGTAATACGCTTCTGCCATTCCCGCAATAATCCGCAGTTCCGTAATGCCGCCCGCGTAGCAGATATCGGGCTGCAGAATGTGGGCTGCCCGTTTTTCCAGAATTTCGCGGAAGCCCCATTTCGTGAAGATGCGCTCGCCGGTAGCAATCGGGATGTGCGTCTTCTTTGCCATCTCAGCCATCACGTCCACGTTGAGGGCCTGAGCGATTTCTTCGTAGAACCAGGGCTGGTAAGGCTCCAGAGCCTTCATCAGCGACATTGCAGTAGGAGGCTGCACAGCACCATGGAATTCAACGCCGATATCGACACCCTTGCCGACACGTTCGCGCAGAGCCTTGAACCGCTCCGTCACTTCGTCCACCATCATGGCGCCTTCGTTGTACTTGAACGGAAGCCGGGTCTTACCATTCAGGCGAACCTTCATGGCGTTGATACCCTTCTTCTCGTCCAGCACGCCGTAGACGCGAACACGGTCGCGCGTGGGTCCACCCAGCAGGCGGTGAACGGGAACGCCGAACACCTTGCCGGTGATGTCCCAAAGCGCCTGGTCAATGCCGCTCTGGATGGCGGTCTTCACCGGACCGCCGCGGTAGAACGCGCCCCGCTGAATCGCTTGCCAGTGGAAGGCAACACGCGTCGGGTCCTGGCCGACGAGGTAATCGGCTACTTCGAGCGCGCCGGCAGCACAGGCTTTGGCGTCATCCTTCAGCATTTCGCCCCAGCCGGTGACGCCGGCGTCGGTCGAAATCTTCACAAACACCCACGTGTTCTTCAGCACGAAGCTCTCAATCTTCGTGACTTTAATCTTGTCTTTGGGGCCTACGGCGGCGGCATCGGTTCGCATAGCGGCGAACGGAGCAGCGGCGGTCAGCATGTGTCGAAACCACGAGCGGCGGTTTATGTCCATTGATGACATTCTATTGCACGAACACCAGTTGGCCAAACCGCGACGGAACGTGCGGGTTCGCCCGGGGCTGAACGGGATCGGACCAGTTGCTCATCCGGCGATCGGGTTCCACGCCATCCCAGCGGTTGATATTGGCGGACCAGACGGTGCCGGGGATTGGCTTCTTCGAAAGCGCCTCGAAATTGGACCACGGGATCGCTACTTCCAGGGTCCAGCCTTTGTCCTTATCGCCGCGGGCATTCATGGTGCCTTCGATGTGCGTCGCCAGTTTCACGCCCCGCAGATCGAACTGCTTGAACAGGTTCTTCGAGTCATACATCACGTAGTCGTAAAGCACCGACAGTGCGTTCATTTCCAGCCCGTAATAGATGCCGGTTTGAGACGGCATCGGATTGATGAAGATCTCCACGGCGTCGTCTTTGTAGGTCGGGTCGTCATGTTCGGCGTACTGTGCCACAATGTCGGCGTCGTCGCACTCGTACGAGACGTAGAGGTTATCGTCATCCCAAAGCAAACGGGCCGTCGTTTTCTGCTTTGCGCCCGTCTGGGCCTCCCATGGGAAAATAAGTTCCAGGCGCCCCGCAGCCCCCCACGCTTTGTCATCCGGCTTGCCGTCGATGATCAGCGCCGACGGTGCGCGGTGGACGTCGTAATGAGGAATCGGTGGCTGGGCCAAAAGGCCAGTCGCGAAGATAAGCAAACAAGCAAGTCGCATTCAGTCAGACTATCATTGAAAATTCATGATTCACATCCGACAGGACTTAACACCAGCCAGCCTGGAGAGAAAGCTCCAGGCTTTGTTCAGTGCCTCCGCTGCCAAACTGCGGGGAATTCAGGCTTCGTGGAACCCGAGTCAGGGCGCTCCGGTCTTCACTATTCAGGGGAAGTACACCAGTCGAGGCTGGACTGAGTGGACTCAGGGCTTTCAGTTTGGCTCTGATATTTTGCAGTTCGATGCCACAGGTGACGATACTTTCCTGGAGACGGGTCGCGAACACACAGTTCGCCTCATGGCTCCACATATTACCCATGTCGGGGTGCATGACCATGGCTTCAATAACGTCAGTACTTACGGCAATCTCCTTCGGCTGATGAACGAAGGCCGTATTGCCGACAACTCGTGGGAACGTCATTTTTACGAACTGGCCCTGAAGTGTTCCGGTGCGATTCAAGCCGTCCGCTGGTCAAAGATAGCCGGGGGCGGCGGCTATGTGTACTCGTTTAACGGGCCGCATTCGCTTTTCGTCGACACGATTCGCTCCCTGCGCGCTCTGGCCTGCAGCCACAAACTCGGCCACGTTCTGATGGGCGAGAACGACAAACGGATTTCGCTCCTTGACCGCCTCATCCAGCATGCCGAGGCGACCGCGAAGTATTCGGTTTACTACGACGAAGGCCGCGATTCGTACGATGTCCGCGGGCGCACCGCGCACGAGAGCATCTTCAACGTCAACGACGGCAATTTTCGCTGCCCGAATTCGCAACAGGGTTACGCGCCGTTCAGTACCTGGACCCGTGGTCTGGCCTGGGCGATGGTCGGTTTTGCTGAAGAACTGGAGTTCATTGCTGAACTCGATGATGCCGAGCTGGAACCCTTTGGTGGCCGTGACCATATCGAAGGCTTCATGCGCCGTGCTGCGGAAGCCACGTGCGATTTCTATATCGAGAATTCGCCCTCCGATGGCATCCCTTACTGGGACACCGGAGCTCCGAATCTCCATAAGCTGGGTGACTGGGGTTCACGCCCCTCCGATCCGTTCAATCCCCATGAGCCCGTGGATAGCTCGGCTGCCGCTATCGGGGCCCAGGGTCTGTTGCGACTCGGTCGCTATCTGCAGGATGACCGCTACTGGCAGGCAGGCCTCACCGTCTGCAACTCGCTGTTCGATGAACCGTACCTCAGTTCCGATCCGGCACATCAGGGCCTGATCCTGCACGCTGTCTATCACCGGCCCAACGGCTGGGACCATGCGCCTTCGGGCGACGGTGTGCCGCGAGGTGAAGCCTGTATGTGGGGCGATTACCATGCCCGCGAAACAGCGTTGTACCTCCTGCGCCTGATCGAAAACAAGCCGTACCTGAGATTCTGGAGCTAGCCTCTTCCCGAGCCAAATTGAATATGATCATTGCCGACCTGAAAGAAATCGCCGGACGTGTCTATCCGGCCAAACGCAGAACCCAGAATCTGGTGGGAGGGATGAGCCCCATTCAGGCCACTGCGTTCGCCATGGGGAACGTCACGCTGGAGCCGAATGGTGGCCAGGTACCGTGGCACAACCAGGATCAGGAAGAGGTCTACTTCATTGTGGAGGGGAACGGAGAGATGTGCCTGGGTGAAGAGCGCCGACCGATCTCCGCCGGTCAGGCCGCATTCATTCCGCCCCACGTCTTTCACCAGTTGACCAATACCGGAGACACTCCGATGCGCATGATCTACGTGTACGGGCCCGCCGGCGATGTGGCGCACTGGAAGCAGGAACTCACCGGGACGCTGCCTAAAGCGGGCGTCGATGTCCCCGCGTTGCCCGAGGGCTCGTGGCCGCAGTGCACCGATAAACCGAAAGAATAATCATGGATAACATAATTCACAACGTCGGCATCATCATGAACGGCGTGACGGGGCGCATGGGGCTCAATCAGCACCTTCGCCGCTCGATTTACACCATCATCAAGCAGGGGGGCATGCGCCTCTCTGACACCGAGACCATCCTGCCGCACGTCATTTTGGTGGGTCGCAGTGCGGTGAAGCTGGAAGCGATCTCGAAGGAATGCGGCGGGCTGCCCTGGACCACGGATTTGGACTCTGCGCTCGCAGACCCGGCTTACTCGATCTACTTCGACAGCCAGACCACGGACCGACGGGTAGAGTCCGTGAGTAAGGCGATTGCGGCAGGCAAGCACATCTACTGCGAGAAGCCCATCGCCGACAAGACGGAAGACGCGATGGCTCTGTATCACCAGGCTGTGGCGGCAGGCGTGAAGCATGGCGTGGTGCAGGACAAGCTCTGGCTGCCCGGGCTGCTGAAGTTGCAGACCCTTCGCGACACCGGTTTCTTCGGTAAGATTCTCTCGGTGCGCGGCGAGTTCGGTTACTGGGTTTTCGAAGGCGACCACGTCACGCCGCAGCGCCCCTCGTGGAACTACCGCAAGCAGGATGGTGGTGGCATGATCCTCGACATGCTCTGCCACTGGCGTTATGTGCTGGACAACGTCTTCGGCAAAGTGAAGTCAGTTTCGTGCCTCGGCGCGACCCACATCCCGGAACGCCGCGAAGCGCGCAAGCCCTACGACGAAGCGGGCAAGCCCTACGAAGCGACTGCGGATGACGCTGCTTATGCGACGTTTCAACTGGAGGGCGGCATCATCGCGCACTTCAATTCCTCATGGGTTACGCGCGTTCGCCGGGATGACCTGCTGACCATTCAGGTGGACGGTACTCGCGGTTCCGCCGTTGCAGGCCTGCGCGATTGCTGGGTGCAGACCTATGCCGCCACGCCTCGCCCGACCTGGAACCCCGATGTCCCGCAGCCGATCAACTTCTTCGAAAGCTGGCAGAAACTGCCCGATCAGGAGAATTTCGACAACGCCTTCAAGCGCCAGTGGGAAATGTTCCTGCTGCATGTGGTGAAAGACGCGCCCTTCCGCTGGGACCTGAAGGAAGGCGCCAAGGGTGTCCAGCTCGCCGAAAAGGGTATCGAGAGCTGGGCGAAGCGTGCCTGGGTCGATATCGAAGAACTCTAAGCCGCGTCTTCCGGCAGCCGTTTATAGTAGCCACGATAGATGTCAAGAGGGTCCTCAAACTGGACCCTCTTGTCGTTTTCGGCGACGAAGCCATCCACCAGCGTGCGCAGTTCGTTGAGGGTCTTCTTATAGGCACTGCTGCGCGCCAGGTTGTGGACTTCATCCGGGTCAGCGAGTACATCGTAGAGTTCTTCAATCGGTTTTTCAGCAGCGGCGAAGAGAGCCTGTTCGCGGTTCAGCTTGCCCTGCTTCGCCAGAGCTTTCACCAGATTCCAGGTCGGGTACTCTTTTTCCTTGTACTCGTTGGTCTGCATGTAAGGCGTGCCGGGGCAGTAGTTCCGGATGTACTTGAACTGCTTCGTGCGGACGGCGCGCATCCGGTCAATGGACGTATCCATGCGGTCACGCGCGGTGAAGACGTGGTCCCGGACTTTTGCGTCGGAGGCGAAGACATCCTGGCCCTGCAGGGCTCCGGCGGGCGGCTTGATGCCGGCGAAGCCGAGCAGTGTGGGCGCAATATCGATGCCGCTGACGAAGTGGTCATCTACCTTGCCGGCGTCTTTGCCATCCGGGAAACGGACCAGGAGCGGGATGTGTGTGCCGCCGTCGTAGAGGAACTGTTTACCCCGGAAGAGCGGGCCATGGTCGCTGGAGATAACGACGACCGTATTCTTCGCCAGACCGTCGGCTTCGAGGCGTGCCATCACCTGACCGACGTAGCTATCGACCAACTGGTAGGAGTCGAGGTAGTTGGCATATTCGTCACGGGCGATGGGGTCGTCGGGGTAATAGGCGGCGAGCTTGAGTTTGTCGGGGTCCACCAGTTCGGGCTTCGGACGTTGCCGGGCGATCTTCCAGCCCTGACCCTTATGGGTCTCGATGATAGTCAGGTGGGCGAAGAACGGCTGCCCGTCTTTGCGCTGCTTCCAGTCGATGCCGTCAAAGAACTTCTCCTTGTCCGGACCGTGGGCGTGGAAGTTGAGGTCTACTTTGCCCGCGCCGGCAGCCCCATTGACGGCGGCTTTCTTCACCGGTTGCAGATTACAGGTGAAGTAACCGGCATCACGAAACCAGTCGGCGACATGTTTCGCCGGGGTGGGCAGGGTTGTCTTGTGCCATTCCCAGGTTCGGTGATTGTGGGCCCCGATATTGGTTTGGTAGCGCCCACTCATGAGTGCTGATCGGCTGGCGGAGCAGACGGGGGCGGTGCAGTAGGCGTGATTGAAGCGAATGCCTTGTTTCGCGAAGGCGTCCAGGTTCGGCGTCCTCACCAGAGGCTCGCCGTAGCAGGCCATATGCGGGCCGGTGTCTTCCAGAATGATGTAGAGGACGTTGGGCCGGTCACCCGGTGCCGCGGTTGCTGCGGGTACGGCGGCACTGAGTGCCGCTGATTCAAGGAAAGTACGGCGAGAGATACTCACCGGCTCATTTTACAGGAAGGCTTCCCGGATGGTTCGCGCCGGTGGTCCAAATGGTCGACCATGACCGCAGGGCGTCACCTGGCTGAATGCTCAGGCGGCAGCTGAATGAGTTTGTGCACGGAATTCCTTACTTCTGCACAACGGTACGACAAGTGCACAATAGGGTACGAACGAAGGGACGGTACCATGCTCATTCTATTGATTCTCCTGTTCTTCTTTGGACGCGGACGGCTTTAGCGGCCGCTGGCATTCCCGAGGACAAAGCTCGGGGCGGATCGGCAGGCGAACTTGACGCCTATGTCCGGTTACCGCGCAACCTTACGGTCGACATGGGCGTGGCGATTGTCATCGTGAATCCCTTGCGAAGTATTGCCACGCGGCATTGAGCCCAATCGTATGTCTATCATGCCGGGGAATCGCGATTTGCACCTGGTCGAGGGGGCGTTCCGTCTCACGCCGAGCTCAAAACCGCAGGGCTGGTCCGGTGTGATCACGGTTTGTCTGTGTTCCCTTACGCAGTAAGGACTGTAGGCGCAGCGCTCAACGATGTCTGATGGTTTTTCGGCCCCAATTCGTCAAACAGCAGCCCCGTAGAAGCTGGTTGTGACCATAAACGGTTAATGGCGACTACGCGTGGTTACGCCGGAGAAGGGCCAAGGCCTGTCAGGGCAGGTCCATTAACGACTTCGCCACGGGCCCCGAAACGCGAACTGTGACAAGGGCAATCCCCGGTTTTCTCAGTGGAATTCCAGGCCACGATGCAGCCGAGGTGCGGACATGAAGCGCTGAAGGTATGCACTGCGCGATCCGAGTCGCGATAAATTGCGAGCTTGTGGAGTCCATCGCGCATGATGGCACCGCAACCGGGCAGGACCTGCGCTGACGAACTAACGTCACTACCGGTAAAAATGCCGGCATACTGGACGATCACATTCGCATTTTCGAGTGTAAAGTCCGCCGCCGAAATCTCCTGAGTAACAAGATGGAGCAATTACACGGCTGGCCGGGATAGTGGCTTAAGCGTGAACCCTGGAATGGCTCACAGCAGGTTTTCCCGACCTGCTGTTTCCAGATCCTTCACCAGTTGCCCGACATCCTGGGCTTTGTCGCGATGGACTACCAGCAGCGCGTCCGGGGTATCGACGACGATGATGTTGTCGACTCCGATCAGCGCGACCAGTTTCTTGCCCGCATCGACATAATTGCCGGTGGCTTTGATGGTGATGACTTCGGAGCGGCCCGCGTTGCTGTTCGCATCTTTGGGCAGCAGATCGTAGACGGCTTCCCAACTGCCGACATCGTTCCAGCCGAACTCGTCGCAGGGGACGCCGGTAACATTTGTGGCGTGCTCCAGAACGGCGAAGTCAATGGAGATGTCCTGACAAAGCGGGAAGACCCGTTCGAGCTCCGCCATGAAGTTCGGGGCGGCGAAGGGCGGCAATTCTGCCAGGGGTTCGGCAACGGAAGGCCGGTACCGGAAGAGGGCGTCGGCGATGACGCCGGCCTTCCAGAAGAACATGCCGGCATTCCAGTAATAATTGCCGGCGTCCTTGTACTCCTGGGCCTTCTCCTTGTTCGGCTTCTCGTGGAACTTAATGACTCGGGTGACGGCGGCGGGGGTGCGGGGCTCGTCTTTCGGGAACTCGATATAGCCGTAGCCGGTCTCAGCCCAACGTGCTTCCACGCCGAGGACCGCGATGTTGCCTTCTGCCGCAGACTGGAACGCAATTTTGACCAGATCCAGGTAGTGGTCGGGGTTGCCAATGACATGGTCGGACGGGAAAACGCCGAAGATGGCGTCCGGATCGATCCCGCTCAAAATGTGGGCGGCCAGGCCGATGGCGGGTGCGGTGTTGCGCTGCGCGGGCTCGGCGATGATCTGCTCGGCAGGGATCTCGGGCAACTGGCGAATGATCTCATCCCGGACAAAGCTATTGGTCAGAATCCAGAGGCGTTCGGCAGGAATCAGGGGCCGAAGGCGATCCACCGTTTGCTGGATCAGGGTTCTTTCGTCGAGCCCGATCGCCAGGACCTGTTTCGCATGACGCTTGCGGCTCTGCGGCCAAAAACGGGTACCGCGACCACCGGCCAGAATCAGGCCGTAGTAGTTGTTATTGCCCAAGGTAAAGTCTCCCTTACTGCACAGGATAAGAATGGATGAGGTTGAGGGTGCGGCGCCAGCGTGTCTTCGTGGGGAAGTGGATGACGATGTCGATCAGATGCGGGATGGTGGCACCGGGGTTGGACAGGTCTTCGGTGGTGGCGTCGTAGGACCAATAGATGATCAGGGGCTTGCCGATGATGTTCTCGCGGGGGACAAAACCCCAGTAGCGGCTGTCGAGAGACTGGTCGCGGTTGTCGCCCATGGCGAAATAGTAGCCGTTGGGGACGATGACTTCGCCGTCTTTGACATCGCTCTCCAGCATGCGCTGAGCGCCGGCGGAAACGGCGGTATTCGGGTCAGACGGGAAGTTGTCGCGGTACGAATCTATCCATTCGGCCTTGTGGACCACGTAGGGTTCCTTGAGCAGATGTCCGTTGAGATAAACCTGTTTGTTCTGGAGGCGGATACGGTCGCCAGGGACGCCCATGGCACGCTTGACGAAGGTCTGGCGGATATCTACCGGGTAACGGAAGACGATGATGTCGCCACGTTTTACATCGCTGTACGGCAGGATGTTTTTGGTGATGGCACCGCCTGGGGCGAAGGCCAGTTTATCCACCAGAAGGTGGTCGCCCACCAGGAGCGTCTCTTCCATGGAGCCGGTCGGAATCACGAACGCCTGAACCAGCGTGGTGGTGCCGAAAAGCAGCAGGAGGATCGTCACCGTCCATTCGGCGATAAAGCCGCGAGGCCTCCCATTGTACCGGGCTGCTATCCTGACTTGAGTTCCCCGCATGCAAAATACAACCCCAGCGCCGCGTTCGCGCAAACCGGTTTACATGGTTTTGGGCTGTACTGTCTTCGCCGCCGCCGCCCAGATCATGATGAAATACGGGGCAACGCACCCGATGCCTGCGCTCGATCTGAATAATACGTCCACCGTGATGCCGTTCGTGCTGGCCTTGCTCACAAACTACCCGCTGGTACTGGGGTATGCGCTGAGTGCGGGTAACGCCATGTTGCTGATTTTGGCGTTGCGCGACGGCCAGTTATCCATTCTGCTGGTGATTACGGGCGTTGGGGTGCTGGGAAAGGCGAGTGAAGCCGCATGACGGTAGTGACTCCCCTGAGTTCGGTTTTGCTGGTGATTTCGGCCTCGGTGATCGGGTCCTTTGGAGCCGTCTTCCTGAAGCTGGGCGCGGCCCCGATGCAGAAAGGCCTCAAGTACATTCTGAATGGCCGGTTGTTATTTGGTATCGCGCTTTACATCGGTTCCAGCATCCCGTTTGTAATGGGAGTGCGACATGGGGAGTTGTCGGTGTTGTATCCCATGGTTTCGACGGGCTATGTCTGCACGATGATCTGGTCCCGAATATTCTTTGGCGAGCCGATCACCATGCCCAAGCTGGGAGCGCTGCTAATCATTGTCGCCGGCATTATCTGCATTAATGTCGGGGGGCGCTAGCGTGGCGGATCGCTTTGCGGCGATCGCGGACATTCACGGCAATCGCTGGGCGCTGGAGGCGGTTTTGGCCGACATCGAGTGTCGCGGCATCCGGACCGTGGTCAACCTCGGCGACCACCTGTTTGGCCCGCTGGACCCGGACGGGACGGCGGCTCTGTTGATGCGGCACCAGTTTGTCTCGATCCGGGGCAATCAGGATCGCGAGCTGCTGGAGCCGGGTTGCACCCAGACGGTAACGCCCGACCAGGCTGCGTGGCTGGCGGATATGCCCCCTCAGGCCGAGCTTCCGGGCATGCTCCTGTTCCATGGCACTCCTCGTTCGGATGCGGAGTATTTGACCGAAACGGTGGGGGCTGGCGGCGTTTGTCTGGCAACGGACGACGAGATCCGAAGCCGTCTTGGCGCGCGAAATCTGCCGGGCTTGTTGCTCTGCGGGCACACGCATATCCCTCGGTTGGTTAGCACCGGGGCGCACCTGATTGTAAACCCGGGTTCAGTGGGCTTGCAGGCATACGCCGACGACCAGCCCTGGCCTCATGTCATGGAAACCGGAAGTCCACATGCACGCTACGCCAT
>RGPS01000106.1 GCA_010084195.1 Terriglobia bacterium | reverse complement strand
CCCGATTTCATCGTCGGCAAGCGCCATTGGGCCCACCTCGAAAGCTACACCGATCCCGACCCCTACGGTGCCGCCGTCCTCTACATCTACCGGACCGTGCGCAACCCCAAAGCGCCCGGCGGAGCCGAGTTCATTCCCGAACTCGTTCACAACCGCTCCGGAGTCGGCTCCCACGTCATCGCCACAGATATCAACAAAGACGGAGCGGTCGATATCGTCACCTCCGTCAATCGCGGAACCTTCATCTTCTGGGGCAAGAAGGGCCATTGGAAGAAATAGAAGGTCTCAATAAGACACTTTTGCCCAAAAAATTGTTACTTTCGGTCCGTTAGGCTTGACGTTTTAGTTACGGTTATGTTATCGGCTAGGGTAAAATATAGCTAATCTGCTTCTGGACTCAGGGAAATACCAACAAGCTGGATTCTGATGGCTGGCGTTGCCAGATACCTGCGCGATAACCCGTGTAGGTCTTTGACGCTTTCTCGAATCGCCACTCTGGATCTGACTTGCTCCACTGAACGCTGATCACTCTGTACGAGTGCCAGCCGGAAGCATCCGTTAGGAGAAGTCATATGCGCCGTCGTTTGCTGTCGCTCGCGTTCTTTGCGGGCCTTCTGAGTTCTACACTTCTCGGCCAGGTTTCAGGCACCCTGACAGGGTCCGTGCAAGATCCCTCAGGATCTGGTGTCGGTAATGCCGACATCGAACTTTTCCTGGAGGGTGGCTCCAAAGCCGTCCTTGCCGCCAAATCCACTGCTGAAGGCCTTTTCACTATCAGCGGTGTTCGTCCCGAAACCTACCGCGTCAAAGTTTCCGCCACAGGGTTCTCGGCCTCCTTCCTCGATGGCGTCCGTGTAGAACCCGCCCGTTCCCTCCCCCTCCCTGCCTTCAAGCTGCAACTCGGCAGCGTCACCACCTCCGTGGAAGTCACCGGCGAGGTCCAGGGTGTCCAAACTGTCAATACCGAAGTCTCCAGCACGGTCACCCTGAAGCAGGTCGCTTCGTTGCCCATCATCAACCGCAGCCCGCTCGCCCTTGTCGGAACCCAGGCCGGCGTGTTTTCCAGCGGCCGATCCACTACCACCATCAATGGCCAACGCAGCAGCTTCACCACCGTCAGCATGAATGGCATAAACATTCAGGACAACTTCATTCGCACCAACGGCGTAGACTTCCTGCCCAATCAGCTGCTCTTGACCCAGGTTGCCGAATTTACCGTGTCCACCTCCAACCAGGACGCTTCGCAGACAGCGGCTTCATCGGTGTCCTTCGTGACCCCCTCCGGCAGCAACGCCTTTCACGGTCAGGCCTTCTGGTCCAATCGCAATAACTACTTCGCTGCAAACACCTGGTTCAATAATCTGAACGGCGTCAAGCGCCCCTTCCTGAATCAGAACCAGTTGGGTGGTGTCTTCTCTGGCCACCTGATTAAGGATAAACTCTTCTTCTACGGCGCCTACGAGGCGGTTCGCACCCGTCAGCAGAGTACCTTTTCCTCAACGATTCTCACGTCAGACGCCCGCAACGGCATCTTTACTTATCGCGACACCGCTGGCGTTACCCAAAAGGTCAATCTCCTCACCCTCACGGGCAACTCCATCAACCCCGCGATCGCCCCTATTCTTGCTGCGGTTCCCACTGCGGATAAGATCAACAACCTCAATGTCGGCGATGGCCGGAACACGGGGGGCTACAATTTCCTGATCCGCAATAACGATACTCGCGACAATGTCACTCTCACCTCGGACTACATCATCTCGTCGCGCCAGCAGTTGAGCGGTTCGTTTAACTGGAACCGCCAGATTACAGACCGGACCGACCTCCAGAACGACTACTCCCTCATTCCCAAGGTTGCCAACGACCAGGCCGTGAAGTTCCTGAGCCTTGCCTGGCGCATCACGCCCACCGCTACGCTCACCAACGAATTGCGGGGCGGCATGAATCTGGCTCCCGCTGTCTTTGCCACCAACGAAAAGTTCCCCACGGCGATCATCACGGGGTTCAGCTTCAACAATCCCCTCAACACCTTCCGCGCACAAGGCCGCGATACCAATACCTACGCTCTGAATGACAACGCCACCTGGGTTCGCGGTCGCCACCTCATCAAATTCGGCTTCGCCTACCAGTCCATCCGGACTGCTCCCTACAATGATGCGGGTATCACCCCCACTTACACCGTGGGCATCGGTGCCGGCCAGACCGGCCTCGTTACCAGCCAGTTGCCGGGTGTCAGTGCCGCCGACCTCAATGTCGCCAATCTTCTGTATGCCAGCCTGACGGGACGCATAAACACCGCAGCCCAGACGTTCAATATTACGAGCCAGAATTCCGGTTACGTGAACGGCGCCACCGCAGTCCGCAACCTGACCTTCGACAACTATGCCGGCTACATTCAGGACAACTGGCGCGTTCGCCCCAATCTGACCCTCGAATTTGGCCTTCGTTACGAGTTCTACGTCCCGCTCCGGGAGAAGAACAACCTCTTCCTCGAAGCCCAGATTCCAAACGGTGATGTCCGCGCGGCTCTCCTCAACCCGCTCACCTCTTTCGACTTCACCAAAGGCGGCATGTTCAAACCGGACAAGATGAACTTCGGGCCCCGCGTCGGCTTCGCCTGGAACGTCTTCGGCAGCAGCAAGACCTCCATTCGTGGTGGCTTCGGCATGTACTACGTCAACGATCAGGTTGTGACCTCCGTTCGCAACAGCCTCACCACGAACGCGGGTCTCTCCTCCGGTGCTACCGTGCAGGGTTCCAGAGACTTTGCCAACAGCCTCACGCCGCTGTCTGTCCCGGTCTACAAGGTCCCCCGCAATGGCACCGACAACTACAATATCGATACGGCGGGTGCCTTTGGCATCACCAACCCTGGCCTCAAAACTCCCTACACCAGCCAGTACAGCCTGTCTGTCCAGCACGAGATCAAAGGTACGATTATCTCCGCCAGCTACATCGGGAACCACGGTACCAAGCTTCTTCGTGGTGTCGACTTCAACCAGGTTGTCGTCAAACAAAACGGTTTCCTTGCAGACTTCCAGCGCGCCCAGCGCAATGGTTACCTCGCCCGCGCCGCCAACGGCAGCTTCCTGCCTGCCTACAACCCCGCAATCGCAGGTAGTCAGCCCCTCACTGTCTTTCCGACTCTGACCAATGGCGGGACTCTGGGCAATGCCACGGTCCTTTCCAACCTGCAGTCCGGCGACGTCGGTACCCTTGCTCAGTTCTACCAGACCAACCGGCTGAACGGTGCTGTCAATTTCTTCCCCAACCAAAACTACCTGGGGGCCAACTACACCACTAATGGTGCAGACTCTACCTTCAACAGTTTCCAGCTGGACGTGCGGAAGCGGACTTCCAGAGGCCTCACCCTGCAGGCGAACTATGTGTTCTCGAAGGTTCTGTCAAACTCTGTCGGGGATACCCAGACCAACTTTGAACCCCTGCTTGACAACGATAACCCCGGTTTGGAACGCCAGCCGGCACCGTTCGATCTTCGTCAGGTCGTCAAGGCCAACGGCATCTATGAGTTGCCCCTCGGCCCAGGCCACAAGATCAACCCGAAGTATCTCGGGCGTGTCCTTGGCGGCTGGTCGGTAGGCAGTCTCATGACCTGGCAGTCAGGAGCGCCCTTCAGCTTCCTCTCCGCCCGAGGCACTTTGAATCGCGCCGCTCGGTCGGCCAACAATACAGCGGACCCGCTCGCGAGCGGTTCCGCCCTGTATGACAACTTCAAGCTCCGCTTTGGCGGCAATGGCGTCTTTTTTGTCCCTGCATCTGCTATCGGCTCGGATGGCCGCGGCGTCGCTCCGGACGGAGCGGCTCCCTTTGCCGGTCAACTCTTCGCTCATCCCGCAGCCGGCAGTCTCGGCGCGCTGCAGCGCCGTGCGTTCTATGGCCCAAATGCGTTCGCGCAGGACATTTCCATCCTGAAAGAAGTGAGGTTGTACGAAAAGCATATCCTCAGCCTTCGTATGGATAGCCAGAATGCATGGAATCATCCAACCTTCAACGTGGGTGAGCAGAACATCAACTCCACCACCTTCGGCAGGCTGACCGGTACACTCTTCGGTCGCAGGCTGGTGCAGTTCACTATGACTTATAAGTTCTAAGGCTCAAACCAATCCAACTCAACAACAAGGCCCCGAACCAGAGATGGTTCGGGGCCTTGTTGTTGTTGATTACGGTACCTTGCCTTGTGCGGTTTGGCCCCTTTTTTCTTATGGTTCAACAAAGAATAATCGATGGCCATCCCCATTTACTTGACCGTCAAATTGTACTAACCTAACTTTCGCACCTGGAGGGCGTGGGTAGTCATAATCCCAATAGAATGAGTGAGCGAAGACCGGAGGTCTTCACCACAGCGGATTGTCGACAATGCCCTTGAAGTGCGAAAGTCGGGCTAACACCCGGTCGGTTTCTCCTAAAGACCCGGGGGCGTGAGTTTCTGGAGAGTGGAATCGCTGGCCTGATGTGGGGCATGCTGGCAGCCTGCGCGGCGGTTGGCAACCGCCGATGCTGGGATAACCGCTGCGCCCTTCTTCGTCCTCGGGGTCTTGCTCTTTCGCTGGTGGCTTTACACGAAGAAGGCAACCTGGATACGTCCACGAAGGGCAGATAGCCGCCTACAGCTTGCGGTTCAGCATGTCCAGCGCCATCTGGCCGGCAAAAGCCCGCACCCGTGCCCGATCGTTCGCAGCCCATACCCGGTGATTCACTTCGGTGCCTTCCGGCCCGGCCAGCCCCACGTAAATTGTCCCCACCGGAGCTTCTTCCCCGTCTGTAGTCGGGCCGGCATTACCGGTGATCGCCAAAGCCCAGTCGGCTCCCGTCTTTTCCCGGGCACCTTCCGCCATGGCCTGAGCCGTTTCCCGGCTCACCGCGCCATGCTGCGCCAGCAGCTCTTCCGATACCCCCAAAAACAGAGTTTTCATCCGCCGCGTGTAGGTGACAAAGCCCCCCACAAAATACGCCGAACTGCCCGGCGTACTGGTGATCCGCTCGGCCAGGCCCCCGCCCGTGGCACTTTCGGCTACCGCCAAAGTCTGCCCCTTCGCCATCAACTTCTGTCCAACCACGGCTTCCAGCGTGTCTCCGTTGCGGGAATAGATACGGTCGCCCAGCACCGCGTCTACCTGCGCTCCCACCTCGGCCAACAGCGCATCGGCCGCCTCCACGGTCTCGCAACGCGCCCGGAAGTGAACCTGCATGTCGCCATTGTGCGCAAGCACAGTCGTCACCGGGTTCTCATACTGTTTGTAGATCGGCGAAATCGTCTGGTCCAGTTCCGACTCCGACATTCCCGAAATCCGCAGGCCCAGAATCCGAATCGCCACCGCAGGCAGCATCTTTTCCAGACGAGGCAAACACTCGCGCTCGAACATCGACTTCAGTTCATGAGGCGGCCCCGGCAAAATCGCGACGACCTTGCCATTCACCTCCAGCCATTGCCCCGGCGCCGTCCCGCGGTCATTCGAGAGAATCTCCGCTCCCGCAATCACCATCGCCTGCCGCTTGTTGATCTCCGGCATCACCCGGTTCATCTTCCGAAACCGGGCTTCAATGGCGTCTGAGATCGGCGCGTGGAAGGTCTGCTCCCGGCCCAGCGCCAGCGCCACCGAATCCCGGGTGACGTCGTCTTCCGTGGGCCCTAGGCCCCCCGAAATCAGGACAAAATCCGAGGAAACTAACGCCTGTTGTACCGTTTCCGCCAGCCGCGTCCGGTCGTCGCCAATCACATACTTGGCCACCACCTCCACCCCAAGGGTGTTCAGTTTATCGGTGAGCCAAAGGGAATTTGTGTCCACGCGCGTCGGCGTCAACATCTCGGATCCGACTGCGATAATCTCGGCGTTCTTCATGTAAACCTCAGAAGCTGGTCAGATAACCCCGAACACCCACATCCACCCGGTGGATCGCGTTGGTTGTGGCCACAATCATGGCCCGCGAAGGCAGGAAAGCCAGGCCTACAATGCCCGGGCCTGAAAGAAAGTGCGAAACTTCCTTGTTCGGCGTAATCTTCATCACGCCCTTCCGCCCCGACCACGATGCCACCACGTACATGTTGCCATCCACATCGAAGGCCATACCCTGCGGCCGGCCCAGCCCGCGATAAAACGTCTCCACATCCCCGTTGGAGGCCACACGATAGACCGAATCATAGCTGGAGGTCGTCGGGCCTGAAACATACAAATGCTGATCCGGACCCCACGCCAAATGAAAGGCCGAAATCGACGGTTCCAGCGTGGCGTAGACGTAGATCTGGCGGGTTGGCTCCACTTTGAAGATCGTGCCCGAACGGTCCCCCACATACAGGTTGCCCTGCTCGTCGAAGCACATGCCCGTGGCCACCCCCATGCCTTCCACAAACACCGACATATTGCCGGATGGGGTCACCTGATAGACGATGCCATCGAAGCGGCTGGAAATGTAGATGAGGCCATCGGCACCCACCGCAATCGCAGTGGCGTTCATCATGTCATTGAGGAACGGACGCAGGTTGAAATTGAGGTCGATTCGGTAAACCGCCACCGGTACTTTCTGGCCACGTGAGCCCGAAAAAGTGGTGTAGATATTGCCGAAGGTATCTACCGCCGGGTTCGCCACGGGATGCAGGTTTTCGGCGATCATGATGCCGATGTCGCAGCCCCAGACCTGGCTGGCACCCTCGCCCTCGCCAACAACAAGGTCCCCCGCAGAAGCGCCATCCGGAACCTTGACAACCAGTAAGGAGTCCGAGCCGATCAGGGGGTGCGCCGCAACGTCGCCGATCATGACGACCGGACGTTCCATTTCCGCTCCGGCTCCAAGGCCATTGCCGCTGATGTAAAGCTCGCCGCCGGTAATGGCGGCTTCAGGTTGTACCCCGGTGATGCTGGGGCGGAGGTTATCGCGAGTTGCCATAATATTTTTCGGTTAATAGAGATTGAACCACCCTGCGGCGGATAAGACAAGGGCACCGTAAACGCCCGCCATGATGTCGTCGAGCACAATTCCGGCACCGCCTGGAACTCTCTCTGTTTGACGCACCGGGGGGGGCTTCAGGATGTCGAAAAAACGAAACAAAACGAACCCGAGGGTGATCGACTTCCAGTTGAAGTGGGCAGCCCCGGCCAGCGTGAGCCATTGGCCCAGGACTTCGTCCACCACCACAATCTGCGGGTCTTTCCGGCCGGACTCAATGGCGACAATGCCAGACGCCCGAATGCCCGGATACAGAAACACAAGTGTAAGGACAATGAACCAGGCTGGAGACATCCCCAAATAAATCAACGGGGTAGCGATCAGAATTGCGGCCAGAGAACCAGCCGTCCCAGGGCCCTTCGGGCAATAGCCCGCGCCAAAGAACGTGGCGAACAGCCAGGCCCACTGGGTATGGGACGCGGTAGCGTCTTCAACCAATAAACTTCGTCTATTCGCCATTGTCCCGTTCAAAGGCCGGTTCAGTGGAGATGATGTAGTCGCCGGAAGCCCAGGCACCCAAGTCAAGGACGCGACAGCGCTCGCTGCAAAATGGCGCTTCCGCGTCCAGCAGGCTGACTTTCTTTTTGCAGATAGGGCAGATCATCCTGGTTTAGATCATCTTGGTGCAGAGATAAGCTCAGCTGAGCGTGAAGCAGAAATCTGGATCAGCGGTGTCGGGCGGAAAGCCTGTGTTGTTTCCGTGGACGGCAAAAGCGTCCCGATTACATCGTAATCATGGGTTTCGGTCACCAGCAGCCGGCGCATCTGGCCCACCGCCGGAGCTTCGCCCTCCACGTCATTAATCAGGACGTAACCATCAATCTCGGGAGCCTGGGTGGACATGCGGGCCTGCCAGAGGAGGTCGGTGTCGGGGGAAGGACCCTCCACCAGAACGGAAACTTCCTGGCCCCGGTACAGCTTGTTACGCTTTTTCGAGATCCCGCGCTGGACCGACATCAGCTTGCGCTTGCGATTGTTGATATCGCGAGCCCCCACCTTGCCGTCCAGTTCAAAACTCTTGCTGGTGTCTTCGTCGGAGTAGGAGAAGACGCCCATATTGTCGAACTTCGCCTCTTCCACAAACTGGCACAGGGTCTCGAAATCTTCCTGTGTCTCGCCCGGGAAGCCGACAATAAAGCTGGTCCGAATTGCCACGCCCGGAATCGTCCGGCGGATCTTTTCCAATAACTTCAGGAAGATATCGCCATTCGCCCCGCGCTTCATCCTCTTCAGAACGTTGGCGCTGGCGTGCTGCAGCGGCATATCAATGTACTTCACCAGGTCGCGGTGTTCGGCAATGGTGTCGAGCAGTTTCTGGGTGACGCGATTCGGGTAGCAGTACAGAAAGCGAACCCATTTCTGCTGCTCGGTCTCGATCTGTGCCAGCCGAGCCAGCAGGACGGCCAAACCGTCTTTCAGGCCAAAGTCTTCCCCATAGCAGGTCGTGTCCTGCCCGATCAGGTTAATCTCCCGCACACCCTGACTGAAGAGTCTGGTGGCTTCGGAAACGACCGACTCAAAACGGCGGCTGCGGAACTTCCCGCGGTACTGCGGAATCACACAGAACGTGCACGGGTGGTCGCAACCCTCGGCGATCTTCATATACGCGAAGTGGCGCGGCGTGGCCAGAACCCGTGGTGTCAGATCGTGGTAGAGATACAGGCCGTTTTCCGGAGGCGCGACCTCTTCTTCGATCCCTTCGCAAATGGCCCCGATCTTGTCCAGTTCGTTGGTGCCGATCAGGGCATCCACTTCCGGCATATCCGCCTTGATATCGCCGCGGTAACGCTCGACGAGACAGCCCGCAACCACCAGACGTTTCGCCCGCCCCACTTTCTTGTACTCGGCCATTTCCAGAATCGTATCGATCGATTCCTTCTTGGCAGGGTCAATAAAGCTGCAGGTGTTTACAACCAGGACATCGGCCTGATCGGGATGGGTAGTGAGTTCATGCCCACGTGAAGTGAGCTGGCCCATCATCACCTCGCTGTCCACGAGATTCTTGGGGCAACCGAGACTGATGAATCCGATTTTCAAAGTACCGCTTTTCAAAAAAAAATTAGGGGAGAGGCGCCGAACGGCGCGTCTACTTCAGGATATCATTCCCGAAAGAGGGCTACTCGCGCTGGCGTAGAGTCGCCGCTCCATGCGCCCGGCTTCGAAGGCCAGCCGACCGGCCTCCACGCCCAATTTCATGGCAAGCGCCATCTTTTCAGCATCCTGCGCAGCGGCGATCGCAGTGTTCATCAGGATGCCATCGGCCCCAAGCTCCATGGCGAGCGCAGCGTCCGAAGCGGTGCCCACGCCGGCATCGACAATCAGCGGTACTTCGGTAATCATTTCACGCATGATGCGGAGGTTCGTCGTGTTCTGGATGCCGAGCCCCGAGCCAATCGGCGCGGCCAGCGGCATAACCGCCGCTGCTCCGGCGTCGATCAGGCGGCGGGCGTTCACCAGATCGTCATTTGTGTAGGGCAGAACCACAAATCCTTCTTTTGCCAGGACTCGGGTGGCTTCCACCAGACCCTGGTTATCGGGGAACAGCGTTCGCTCGTCGCCAATCACTTCAAGCTTCACCCAATTGGACAAGCCCACTTCCCGCCCCAGACGTGCGGTTCGAATCGCTTCGTCAGCGGTGTAGCACCCGGCAGTGTTGGGGAGGATGAACATCTTTTCGCGGTCGATGTAATCCAGCAGGGATTCTTTGCTCTTGTCGGTCAGGTTGACGCGACGTACCGCCACAGTTACGACCTCCGCTCCGGAAATGGCGTGGCAGCGGGCCATCTCCTGAAAGCTCCGATACTTGCCCGTACCGATGAGAAGCCTCGACTGAAAAGTCCGTCCGGCTATTGTTAGCGCCATGGCTCCAGGGTATCAAATGGGCGTCAGAGACCGGCGTACCAGTCGTAGCCCCGCTCTTCCCAGTAGTCTTTTGGCCGGGTGTCGGTGTATTCAATCCGACCGATTCGCTTAATGTTCTTGATGCCGTACTTCACCGGAATGACGAGGCGCAGCGGCGCTCCGTGCTCTTCGGTGAGCGGTTCGCCATTCATCTCCCAGGCCAGCAGAGTTTGCGGATGCAGGGCGCTGGGCATGTCCACACTCACGTAGTAGACGCCGTCCGGCGTGTTCATGCCGATGCAGACCGCGCGCTCGGACCCGGCGCAGAACTTCGCCGTGAAATCGGAAAGTCGCGCACCCGCGAACCGGGTTACGGTGCTCCAGCCTTCCACGCACTTGAATTCGATGGTCTCATCGTGAAGGGGCAGGGTCTTAATGTCGCCGATAGCGAGCTTCTGCGTTACGCCCGCAGAGCCGTAGGGCTTTATCTCCAGGCGCCAGTCTGCGGCAACAAGCTCATCCTCCAGGCCTTCTTCACCGTTGGGCTTCAGCTTACCGATGGCCGAGGCCGGGAAGGTGGGTGCCAGATTGTTGTTGGAGTAGAGAGCGGAGCGGACTACGCTTTCGTTCAGGCCCAAAACCTTCCGGAAATTGGGCGGTATATCGCCTTCCGTGATGGGGCCGGCCGATAGCCAGCCAAGGCCCGCCATGCCGGCTACCGCCCCACCGCCAAGCGCCAGAAACGCCCGGCGGGTTCTGCGTGCGAGTTCCTGCTCGTTACTGAGCATCTGCTGCTCCTTTGGGAAGATCGTATCCACAAACCATCGACCGTAAGTTGGCCCAGCCAGCCTTAATCACCTGGCCCACATGGATGCCAAAGAACCCCACATAGCCCATCGTCAGCCAGAAATGCTCAAAACGGGCCCACTGGTAGCCCCCCAGCAGGCTGGTCAGGCCGGCGAGCTGAATCGGCTTGTAGATGGCCAGACCCGTGATCATGCTGCCGAAGCCCATCAGGATGATCAGCGTGTACGTAATACGTTGCGCTGCGTTGTAGCGCCCCTGGGGCGGCAGGGGGCCAAGACCGAGGTCATGTTTCACAACCTCAATGGCCTGGCTGAAGCATTTTGCGTCCGGCAACAACTCCCGCCATTCGCCCGAAACCGCAGTGTAGATCGCATACACGATGCCGTTGATGGCAAACAGCCAGGCGAAGACGAAATGCAGCGCCATGCCGAACGAAAGCTTTTTGCCAATGCCCGAGAGCTTGTAAAACCAATCGGGAAACATATGGAGCAGCGTAACGTCTCCAAAACCGATTCGGTAAGGGTCGTAGGCCCAGTAGATCCACATCCCGCTCATGATCATTAATGAGAGGACGGGAAAGTTCACCCAGTGCGTCCAGCGCGTGGTGAGGCGATGTTTTAGTTCCAACGATTGCACAAAGGGATTATCCCGCGTTTGCTTAGATTATTCCCATGGAGGGAAAAGAAGACCCCAAACCAAACCAGGGGGGGGAGCTCCGGCTGTTGCCGAAAACCGCCACAGCTCCCCCCCTGGTATTGGCCCCGGGTTCGTTCAGGCTACCTTTTTCAGGGGGGCCCGCAACGCCCTGCCTCCCCGCGGCCCGAACCGCATCTCCACTACTTTCCTGGTCGGTTCGCGCCAGCCCTCCACGGCCCCCCCAAAATACTCATCAAGAGGGAAGAGGGCATAGGGTTGCAACTCACGAAAGATCCTGCCCAGCTTCTGCTCAATCCGGTACACGGAGTGGAAGAATCGGCCCCGGTCGAGTTTCAGGCGACGGCAGCACAGCTTCCAGTCGGCCCCCAAAAGAAAGTGAAAACGAAACAGCTGGAATTCAAAGGCGTCGAGATTCCGTTTCGTGACGAGATAAAAATCGGCCATATATTCTTCCGATTTCATGCCCCACGACTGCCGGTTGTCGCAACCGTTGGCGACGTTCTCAATGCGTGCCACAGGAAGGTGACTGGCCTTCTCGGCACAGGCACGAAACTTCCGGAAGCAAGACGTAAATACTTTTCTTAACACACAGTTGCAGGGTTCAGACGACCCTTCATCCCCATGCCGCATTCCTAAACCATGGCAATGCGCACAAGCTTCTCTGGCCAGGCCCAAAACTTCAGACCGATTCCACTGGAATTCCACGTTTATTCTCCTGGCACGAGCGATAAATCTGCCGTGCACCATATGGTTGAATCTTACTGGTTTCAGGCCCGAGATCAACTTGTTTCATTTTGGGGATGCATCAGAATTGTGCAAGTCCCTTATTTTCTGCTGATTCCATTTTGGTACTGGTACCTGGGTACGGGGTATTTCCGTGTACACCTATTTCTGCAGGAAATACCCCCTCGGGATACGATACGAATTGCTCTGCGCCGAAATCCTGAAACAAGTCGTCGATATCGCAAAGCACAATGTCCACTCGGGAAGGTGGACGGAACGCAAACTGGCGCGCACCGCCGGAATTTCCCAGCCCCACCTGCACAATGCCCTCAAAGGCGTCCGGCAACTGTCTCCGGAGTCCGCGGACAAACTGCTCGTGGCCCTCGGTCTCACTGTGCCCGACATTCTCTGGTGGAGTCCGGGCGAAGCAGAACCAGGCACAAGGTCTATCCCGCTTCTCCGCGACCGTATCGGGCCGGGAAGCCATGCGGATTTCGCGAGATACCGGGGGTATCTCGGGCTTCCACGAGGAATAGCCGCGAGACTGACAGAGCCAGTGGCGGCCCGCCTCGCCCCGGACCCTGCCATGCCCCTCGTGTTTCGCGACAACGACCTCGTGGTCCTGGACCGAAACGTGAGCCACCTGCTGAATCCTCCCGACGGTTGGTCCTGGGTGATAGCGGATACTGGCGGATTCCGGGTAAGATACCTTAAGCAAAGTTCAGCAGGGTTGATGTCGGCGGCGGAACCGATGTCGGGTGGCGAGTTGGAGTGGAAACGCCTGGGAACAGGTCCGCAAAATCTACGAGAGCTGGTGAAGGCAAAAATTGTTTGGAATGGCCGTGAATTGGAAGCGACGGCGCCCCGGTCGGCTCGACCGCCTGGCCGCCGCGATTGAAGCCATCGGCGAGCGCGACCGGCGGCATGCTGACGAAAATGACCGCATTGACCACTTACGCGCGTCCGGCGCCCTTACCCTGCATGAAATGTGCCGAAAGTTCGTCGATGAGGTGAACGGCCGGCTTTCGGAACCAGCTCTGATTTTGGCCCCCGGCGAGTTTGCCCGCGCCGGTTTTCGTGACCCCGGCCCCAATCTTTTTCAGATCAACCTGCGCGGACGGCTCCTGGTGCTGGAGTTTGAGGCCACCGGTGAACCCATGTCCACGGACGACTACCGGCGTCCCTATATCCTGCATGGCTCAGTTCGGTCGCTCAATCAGGACCTCCTGGACCGTCACCTTGTGGCTGAGAAATCAATCTTCTACTGTCCCCAGGGCGACGCCGGCGAGTGGCATTTTGTGGACCATCGCACCTACCGGTCCGGCCGCGTAACCCCGGATCTCCTGGCCACGGAGCTGGAACGGCTGGTCTGAACAGACAACGCCCGGTCCCACCAACGCCCGGTCCCACCACCCACCGGTCAGCCACCCACCGGTCAGGCCTGACCAGTGGCTTCAAGGTACAAGTTGGCCACCTCGCTGGCAGTGCGCGCCCAGCTAAAGCCCGCCGCCTGCTTTCGACCCTTCACCACCATCGAATCGCGGAGGTCATTGTTCAGCAGGACTTCGGTGATACCCCTGGCGATGTCAAACACATTGTCCGGGTTCACCAGCATCGCGGCCCCGCCGACGACTTCCGGTAAAGAACTGACTGCGGAAGCAATCACCGGGGTCCCTGACGCCATTGCCTCTAACGGCGGGAGCCCGAAGCCCTCGTACAGCGACGGGAAGACGAAAGCAGTCGCCAGTTCGTGAAACACGCGCAACTCCTGGAACGGGACGTAGCCAAGGAATCGGACACAATTCTCCACGCGGCTATGAATAACCGCACGGCGCACTGAAGCGTGCCGCGAGATCTCGTCCCCGATAATGATCAGCCGGAGGTCTTTGTAGCCCCGATGACCTTCAAGGGATGCCCGGGCTACCGAGAAGGCCTCAATAAGGCGTGGGATGTTCTTCTGGGGCCGAATAGAGCCTGCGTAGAGCAGGAAGGGGTAGTGGATCTGGTAGCGTTCCAGAATCCGGTGACGTTCCCGGGCAGCGTCTGACGGGTTCAGCCGGCGTTCCAGAAACACCGGGTCCGGCGCGTTATAGATGATTCGCGTTCGATCCGCCGCCGAGGGTGCCAACTCCATCACGTCCCGCTGGGTGGCCCCGGAGACGGCGATGATCCGCGCAGCCCGCTCCAGGCCGTGGCGGAGCTTGCGAATGTGGGCTTCATGGAGCCAGCCCTTCGCTTCGTCGTAGAACAGGCTGCTCAGATCGTGGATGGTGACTACGTAGGGTTTGGGAAGGAACCAGGGAACCCTGTGCATCGGAATGTGGGTGAGGTCCACCTTCAGGCTGCGGATCAGGGCGGGCAGAACCAGGTGGTCGAGCCTGTCCGAATCCCTGCGTTCGTAAATGACCGTCTTGAAATTTGCGGGAAGGTCAGCGAATTGTCCCTTGCTGACCGCAGGACAAATCAGATGAAACTCATGTGGCGTGCCGATCTCGGCAAACGCGTTGAGCAGATTTCGGATGTGAGTCCCCACTCCAAAATCACCGATGCGCCGGACATCAATTGCTATTTTCACGGCATCACCATTTCAGCTCAAGCGGGCGACTGTCTAGTCCCGCAGCCAGGCGTAGAGAGGGAACCGGCCGGTCAGAGCTTCCACGCGATGGCGAACACCGGCAATGGCCTCCTCAGTTGTGCCTGCGGCAATACCGCTGATGACGGTGGAGATACAGGCAGCAACCTCGCGCATCTCAGGTATGCCGAAGCCACGGGTGGTCGCGGCGGGGCTGCCGAGGCGGATGCCGCTCGGGTTCATGGGCGGGTTCACATCAAACGGAATGGCGTTCTTGTTCACCGTAATGCGGGCGAGATCGAGCGCACCTTCCGCCTCCTTGCCCTTCACGCCCTTCGAGAAGACATCCACCAGGAGCAGGTGCGTGTCGGTCCCGCCGGAAACAACACGGAAACCTTCTTCCTGCATCCCGGTAGCAAGTGCCTGGGCATTGTCGATCACGGCCTGCTGGTAGACCTTGAACTCGGGCTTCAGGGCTTCCAGGAAACAGGTTGCCTTGGCGGCGATCACGTGGACCAGCGGCCCGCCCTGCGCCCCAGGGAACACATTGCGGTCAATTGCGGCTCCATACTGTTCGCGCGCCAGGATGATGCCGGAACGCGGCCCCCGCAGCGTCTTGTGCGTGGTGCTGGTGACGATGTCAGCGTATTCGCAGGGGTTGGGGTGCAGACCCGCAGCAACCAGGCCCGAAAAATGCGCCATGTCGACCAGCAGAATGGCGCCGACGGAATCGGCGATCTGGCGGAAGCGGGCAAAATCCCACTGGCGGGCGTACGCGCTGCCGCCCGCGATGATCATCTTCGGCTTGTTCTCTTCGGCGAGTTTTGCCATGGCGTCGAAATCCAGACGCTCATCGTCGCGGCCGACCTGGTAGCCGACCACTTTGTAAGTTTTGCCGGAAAAATTGAGTTTGTGACCGTGCGTCAGGTGCCCGCCGTGGGCGAGGTCGAGGCCCATGATGGTGTCGCCTGGCTGCAGGACGGCGGAAAACGCCGCCTGGTTCGCCTGGGAGCCGGAGTGGGGCTGGACGTTGACGTATTCCGCGCCGAACAGTTGCTTCGCGCGGTTCCGGGCGAGGTTCTCCACCTCGTCGGCGTACTCACAGCCACCGTAATATCGCTTGCCCGGGTAGCCTTCCGCATACTTGTTGGTGAACACACTGCCGGTGGCTTCCAGGATGGCTTCGGAAGTGAAATTCTCACTGGCGATCAGTTCGATCTGGCTGTTCTGCCGATCCGCTTCTTTGCGGATCAGGTGGTAGATCGCGGGATCGACTTCCGATAAAGAACGGGAAATTGAACTGGACGGCGCGCTGGACGGAGAAGGATTCTGCATATGTGGGGGGAACCTTGATACTAACATTTTGCGGGTTTCCTCCCCGCAGGACGTCCTGTTTTCAGCCACTCAGGCCCGCGCGGTCAGTTCGCGGAGGACATCGGAGGCTATCCACCGCGCCGCCCGGGAATCCTGCAACTGAATCCTCCCGGCGCTGGCGATGGCGGCTTCCCGGAGTCCGGCATTACGCTTTCCGATGGCCCGAAGTGCCCAGCTGACGGCCTTCTTTACGAAATTCCGATCATCAAATGCGTATCGTTCAATCAGAGGCAAGGTATCCAGAAACTGGCTGTCAGGTGCCTTCTTGTTATGTGCCGCAAGCGCCGCGAGTGTCGCAAACGCGGCGCGGCGGACAAACTCCCCTTCGCCTGCAGCCCACTGCCCAAGCTTCTGCCATGCGAACGGAGTGCGGTCAAACAGATTGCTGGTGCATGCGTCACAGACATCCCACGACTCGAAATCGCCGACCCAACCGTCCATAGTGTTGGCTGAAATGACCTTTGGGTCGCCGACCAGACTTGCCAGCAGCCGCGCTTCATGAATTTCGGTCGCCCAGAGCTGTTCGGCCAAACTTTGGTCCCGACCAACTATCTTTGCCAATTCCCGAATTTTGGGGAGTGAGACTCCGAAACTAACGGTGGCCCGGATCGCATAGTGCGATCTGCCTTCCACCACGGACCGATCCCCCAGAGCTTGCAGGGCCGCAATAATGTCATCAACCCGGGTCATGCTCCGGTAACGCGTGCAATAGCGGCCGCGCTGACGATCTGACCGACATGCCGGTGGCCATGCTCTGTAATGTGGATGGCCAGGCTGATGGCAGTTACCGGAATACGGTCCCGGCCCACCTCGCGCAGTTCTGCAAAGCGCGCTGGCGCCAGGGCCCGGATGCAGGCGTCGTACCGGTCAAAAGCCGCGTTGACTGACGCGAGCAGCGTCGCGGTATCTTCTTCGCCGGCCTTCTCCAGCGGTATGGCGGTCAACTGCTGCCAGGACAAGGTGCCGCCTTCCAGATAAGTCAGCAGCCGCAGCGAACTGCCAGCCAGGTGTTTCAGGTGAAAGCCGACCGGATTCAGCATTTCGGGACGACACCAGACTTGCTCCCGCGTCAGGTGGCCGCACGCCGCCTCCACGTCCTCCCGAATTTGTTGGGAGGCGCGAAGGAGGTGCGCGAGGACGGGGTCAAAACCGGGCTCGAGGCCGACGATCGGCCCCCGTAGCCAGGGCTCGGGCTGCATCTGAAAATTCCTAAGGCTGCGCCGGCGCCGGGGGCCGGGGAGCCTGGGGTGCCGGACGCAGGTATACGCGAGGATCAACGTTCGCCGGGATAGCGATGTCAATGAAGCCGATTGCCATCTCTTCCCAACTCTGCTCCCCAAACTTCACGTTTGCCTTTGGATCAGGATTCGCTGGATTGTTCGCCGAGTTATCGAAGTGCGCCACACCCTCAATACGCGTCCCTGCCGGGATATCGAGTTCCACGGCGGGTCGATAGGCCAGCTGCCAGTTGAAGTTGTAGGCAGGCACCTTGAGCAGGACCGACTCTTCGCCCGTCGGGTAGATCGCCTTGTACTCATAATCCTTGCCCCGAAGGTGCATGTGGGGGAAAAAGCTGAGAATTTTTACGTTGGCGGGAAGGCGGGTGGCAGCCTTCACCTCATAATTCGCATCCCCGGCGGGGATCAGGAAGCGGGAGTTAGAGATCTGCGTGCTGATAATGCGCTCGGTGGGGGGCTCTTTAGCGAAAACCAGGCCTACCTTGGTCTGGTCCTGCGTATCCTTGCCGCTGGGGGTGTAGTGCACCTGAAGCACCAGGTCGGAACCGGCTTTGATCAGGCGGGCCTGGTTGCTCTTCCACATATCAGGCACCATACCGGGCGTGTAGACGGCGATAATTTCATTGCCCCCACCGCCAATGTTGATCGCGCTGCCGGGCTGATCCGGGACGAACGGGACGCCCGGTTTCACATCCCGGAGCCAGCTTGATTTGGGGTCGCGGGCAAAAACCACCATGTGGTGCACAACGGCGCGGTCCGACGGACGGGTCTCGGACATCCGAACCCATTTGTCTTCCGTGAAGCCGGTGGGCAGAATCACGTACTGGTAGTCCACCTTTTCTTTCGCCCCGATCTTGAAGGCTTGCGGCATTTGCAGGACCAGATCCGGCGTCTCAATATTCCAGCCGTCGTTAAACTTGCGGGGCACCGGCGCGTCTTTCGCACTGCCCTCAGGGGCACCTTTTTCCGCCCACGTCGTGATCGTGGCAATCTCCTGCTCGCTGAGCGAGCGGTCATTGCCGAACTTGCCGAAGTGCGGGTCGGCGAACCATGGCGGCATCCTGCGGGTCTTGACCGCCTCCTTCATGGACGCCGCCCACGGGCGCGCTTCCTTGAAATTTGTCAGAGGCATCGGGCCGATCTCGCCGGACCGATGGCACTCGGCGCAGGCTTTTTGCAGGATCGGCTGGACGTCTTTCCAGAAGGTGGGGTCGGCGGCCGGCAGGGTAAGCGGCAGGAGTCCCACAAACACAAAACCCAGGTAATGGGGTAGCCCGGTAAACCCGGGGCAGCAGGTACGCTTCATCATCCAGAATTATAGCGGGAAAGGCGGCTTCCGGGGCCGCTTCCGGCCCGCCCGTCAGCGTCATGCTCTTTTTTTCTTGACTTTAGGTCCACTGCCGTTTTATGTTAGGCGTTTCGTCCCGGCTGCACTGTTATCTCCCATTTCTGCCAAACAGGAGGGGGTGCCAGGAGCCCTGAAAGCAAGTGGAACCGACCCTAAAGACATTGTTGGACCAGGATTATCCATCCACCCTCCAAAGTGTGGATGACGCCGAGACTGTGATTTTGCAGGCGGCTGCCGACCTGGGCTTCGACGAAGATGAGCAGCATAGAATCGGCATGTCGGTTCGCGAGTGCATGGTGAATGCTGTTGTCCACGGGAATCGCTACAACCGGAACAAGGTTGTGCATGTTGGTGTCACTCACTCTTGTGAGGCCGGGGCTGACGACAAGTTCACTGTTCAGATCGTCGATCAGGGTGAGGGCTTCGAAGTGCAGGAAGTGCCGGATCCTTTACAGGAAAATAATCTCCTGAGCCACTCCGGACGAGGTTTGTTCCTGATGGGGGCCTTCATGGACGATGTGAAGGTTCGCAAGGCAGTCCCGGTGGGCACGGAAGTGACCCTGGTAAAAAGTGTTCCGCCGCGGAATTAGCGGGATGGCGAATGACGCGGCAAAGTAAAGGAATTAAGGAGAACCGAAGTGAGCGTTAAGCTGAATACCCGACAGGTGGGTGATGTTTCCGTAGTTGATGTTTCCGGGCGGATCACGCTGGGTGAAGGATCAAGCGCCCTGCGCGACTGTCTGCGTGATCTGATGGCGCAGAACAATAAGAAGATCCTGCTCAACCTGAGCGAAGTGTCGTACATCGACAGCTCCGGGATTGGCGAACTGGTCTCCGGCTTCACAACTGTCGCCAATTCCGGCGGCACGTTGAAGCTGCTGGGTCTGACCAGGCGCGTGAAGGATCTGTTGCAGATCACCAAGCTCTACACGGTTTTTGACGTGCACGAGGAAGAAGCGCACGCGATCCGGGCTTTCGTCTAAACTGTTGCTCCGTTAGTTCGGCTGGAGATTGTGGCCGGGACTCCCCTTTAGCGGGGAGCCCCGGCTTTTTCTGTTCAGAACCATAACTTACACTCAAGCTACATGCTCAACCGGGGCTATGCCTACACCACAATCATCAGCAGCGAATACCACGGACAACCGCTGCTCTCCCACCTGGCAAGCCTTTACCCCCACTCAACCCCACAGGCCTGGCAACAAAAACTGAACAATGGCGAAGTCACCCTCAACGGCCTCACCGCCACTGGCAGCGACTCGCTCACGTTAGGCCAAACCCTGATCTGGAACCGTCCACCCTGGCTCGAACCAGATGCCCCGCAGCACTTCGAAGTCCTGTTTGAGGACCCCCACTTGTTGGCCGT
>RGPS01000105.1 GCA_010084195.1 Terriglobia bacterium | reverse complement strand
CGGAGAGTTCGATTTCCAGCACGTGGACGTTACCAATACGGCTTCGATTCAGACTGCCACCGACGCTGTTGTGGCGAAGTGGGGTCGGATTGACGTGTTGGTCAATAACGCCGGGATTCTGCGCGACGCGCAGCTTGTGAAGGCGAAGGACGGCGTCGTGACCGGAGTGATGTCCGATGAGGTATTCGATGCGGTGATCTCGGTGAATCTTCGGGGCGTCTTTGCCTGCACAAGAGCCGTGGCCCAGGTGATGATCGCCCAAAAATCGGGCGTGATCCTGAATGCCTCCAGTGTGGTTGGCCTCTACGGAAACTTCGGGCAGACAAATTATGTGGCAGCGAAGTCAGCTGTGATCGGGATGACAAAGACCTGGGCCAGGGAACTCGGCAAATTTAACATTCGCGTCAACGCCGTAACGCCAGGGTTCATTGCCACCGAAATGGTGGCTGCGATGCCGGAAAAGGTCCTGGAGGGTATGCGACAACACACCCCTCTGGGTCGCATGGGGACTCCTTCGGACATTGCGAACGCCTATCTGTGGCTGGCGTCTGAAGCGGCGTCATTCGTCCATGGTGCGGTAATTCCGGTTGATGGCGGGATTGTCGTCGGGACCTAGCTGGGGGACCTGTTTGGCTTGTTAACCTGAGAGTTAGTCGCTGGATCCCCGTTCGAATCCATACCAATATCTCAGGAGCCACAAGTGTATTCTGCCGACCAGGACGAACTTCTCCGTTATGTTGACCTGAAGCTTGCAGCTCTCGGACAACCGACGAGCGCACATCCGAAAGACCCGGCCTTCCTCCATTTGGCGGGGCCTCTGCTGCGGAATTACCACCAGAAGGATTTGCTTCTGGCGGGGAAGATGTGTCCCGCAGACGGCCGAATTCAGAGCTTTCTGGAGTCGTATCTGGCGGGGTTCGAAGTGGCGAAGCTGCCTGCAAATACGCTGGTTCTGGACCGCGGGGGGCTGGCGCGGGCCATGTCCTTACCGGCGGGCGAGGACTATTTCTCTTCCCCGTATCTGAAGTCGTACAGGCTGGTTCAGGGCGTTCTGCACAACCCGAAGAGTGACCGGCGGACGACGAAAGGAATCTTCCACGTAGTGGAGGGTGGGATGCCGGTTCCGGCGGATAAGATCACGGTTCCGAAGAAGGCCTTTGCGGCGCTGCTGGCGAAGGCCCTGCAACCCCCACAGGACGTCCTGGCGCTTCCGTTTACCTCCAGTCAGCCGGATCGCGCGCACATGTTCGTGTCGCTGTTGCTGCGGCCTTTGGTGTGCCCGGCGACGGGGACGGATGGTGCGCGGAGTATGGAGACGCGGTTCTTTGTTCCGGGCAGTCTCGTGAGTAATCTGGACTTCGTGGAGACCATCTTTGGCAATGCGGGAGATCCGTATTTGCCGGAGAATGACGCAGCCCGGGATTCAGCGCACTGGAGTGGCCACACGGGCTGCGTGATTCTGGCTCCTCACCTGGCTGGGGTCTTGAAGAAAGATGTGGGGCTGCCGCATATTTCGGAGGCCACAGAAATTGAGCGCGCCAACCGCATGTGCTGGGCGAGTGAGACCGAGCAATACAACGACGGTAATGCTTTCAAGGCAACCTGCCGCGACCACCGGGGCGTAATTGTCACCATCATCGCGGATAACTATTACGGCTACTGCAAGAAGGAAGTGAAGACGCAGATCAGCTATGCGACGAATCTCTTCGGCATTGCAGAAGAGGAGCATGCAGGCGGAGCAATTGCGTTTCCTGCCTATGTTCTGGGGCAGGATTTCCATGCCGGGCGCACGGTGTTGACCAAGGCGGTCGTCTATGAAGAGGCGATGAAGCTGCTGGGCGACCGCGTGGAGTTGAAGCCCGAACGGTATGCGGTGGACAAAGCGTATCCGGACGTCTACTATGTGCCGGAGAATGCAGATTTCCATGTTCGCGAGGGTGTGGTTCGGTGGCCCGAAGGTCACCTGGTGCTGCGTGCCGGTGATGTCTATGTGCTGCCCTGGGGGACGAAGATACGGCTGGAGAAGCAGCCCGGCGGCTCTGTCTGGCGTCTGATCGCAAGCCGCGCGGATGGCGTCTTGTGTCATAAGCCGTGCACGGTTTCCGGTGGTGGGAAGTCAGAGATCTCGAAGTCACTATCCAGTATTTTGATGCGTGGCCCGGTATTTGTGGGCGATTATCACCGGGACATTGCGGACGTGGCAGCGATCCTGAAGCGGGAGTTCTCCGGGATTTATCGGGAAGAGAAGGACAAGGCGCGGGCAGCTCGACCGATTCTGAGTGTGCAGCGATCCCTGGGCTCGGTTATCAAGCTGCTGACGCCATCTTCCGAGTACACGGATGCCCATAACGCGTGGGTCCGGGGCCTTCCGGCTCCCATTCGGCAGTTGATTGTTGCAGTGAAGCGCTACTATCAGCCGGAGTGGGGCGAGGCGTCGGGCGATGCGTGGCAGAAGTACTTCACGGTGGACCGTATCAATGGCTTGCTGGGTCATGAGCTGAAGTTCGATAACCAGAAGCTGATGGGGAATTACCTGCGGGTGGGGTATGACCCGGATGGGTCCTGGCGGATCTTTAAGCTGCGACCGGACTTCAATCCGGCTGACAAGGTGCAGGTGGAGGACGACATTACGGCCTCGGTTGTGCTTCCTCGGGAGAGCCTGACGAACCTGGAGCCGGATTATCCGCACAAGAGTGTGAAGTTGCTGCAGAACTGCGAAGCGAGGCTATTCCAGAGGCCGGACGATGCAATTCACCGCGGTTTTGACAAGGATGCCGAAGCGGACCTGGCGGCACCGGGAAATTTCCTCTCGAACTTTGAGCCCTTGACCCAGGCAGATGTTCAGAAAATGCTCGACAACGTGGTGGCGTTTGATGAGTTCAGTGACCCGATGAAGAAGTTGCTCGGGGGCTTCGTCACGCAGCCTTCCCCGGAGTTTGTGGTGTCTTCCTCGCAGCCCCGGATTGTGGATGGGGCGCCCTCGAAGAATCCCCGATATCTGCAGGTCCGACCCGATTTGGCGAACCCCCGGGAAGGGCATTTAGCGGAGATGGGGACCCGCCTGGCTCGTGAAATTCCTGCAGACAGACCGGTGTATTTTCCGGTCAACGCGGTGCTGGCGGGACGTCGAAATAATCCGCCCGACGCGAAGGCCGGGATTCCGAATCTGGCAGTGTATAGCCCGGTTCACTACCAGGAATTGCCGGAGCTGTTTATGGATTTCATTTGCAGCCTGACGGGCAAATCTCCTTCGACGACAGGGTTTGGAAGCGAGGGGGCGCTGACGAAGGGGCCGTTCAATGCGCTGCCCCCGGTGATTGATGTGAATAATGCGCTGGTATCGGCGATCCTGACCGGCTACAGCGGGTTTACCACGGCGGCGGGGCATGTGGGGCCGCAGTATCGGGTGGACCACGACAACAGCATGCTGGTGCCGGAACTTTGGTGTCGGATGCGGATCCACGAGCGCGAGGCAGACTATCTGATCTCGCACGGTTTGCTGGAACGCGTGAACGATTTCGAGTTCGAAGGCCGCCAGGTCCTGGCGAGCCGGTTGGGGTACCGGATTACTTCGACGTTTGTGGACCGGTTCCTGGGGCGGATTTTCGAGTCGCCGGGAGCGGTGTTTACTGACGAGATGTTGCGCCCGGAGAGGCAGGGCTTAGCCGAATTTGCGGAGGGTGTCGACGCGATTTGCGAAGCGCAGCAGAGGGTGTCAGGGAACTATTTTGAGGATGGGAGTGAGAACGCTGCGTGCCCGCCAGTCCGGGCGTTGCTGCACATCATGCGCGATGGACACTTCGAGGGCAAGGATGTGCATTCGCCCGAAATCCGCGGTATGTTCACTCGCGAGGCTTTGCTCGAGAGCGACTGGTATCGAGAGCGCCTGAAAGCGAAGCAGCGGCGCGATGTGGCGTTCTGGACAGCGCGGGGGGATGCGGGGCAACTGGACCGAGTCTCGGCTCCGGCATATCTGGAGGAGCTGGTCGGGACTATTGGGGCAGATCCGAGCGCTGTGGGCTGATGCGGCGGCGCACCTCCCGAGCGGGTAGGATTGAAGGAGGTTGCAACGTCATGAAGCCATCTGCTGCCCTTGAAACTCACCGTGTCGCTTTACGGGCACTTGTGCACGACTACGGTCTTTCGCGGCCCCGTGTGTTCGGGTCGGTGTTGACCGGAACTGACACGGAAGAAAGTGACCTGGATCTTCTGGTTGACCCCTCGGAATCCACGAGCCTGTTCACAATTGCCGGGTTGCAGATTGACGCCGAAGATCTTCTGGGTGTTGCGGTATCCGTGATGACTCCCAACGCACTGCCACCGAAGTTTCGTCAACGAGTGCTGCAACAGGCCGCGCCCCTGTGAAGCACCCGGAGAGGGTTGAAGATTACCTCGAGCACATTGCCGAAGCGATCGAACGGGCCACCGCGTACCTGAGTCCCCTTCGGCAGCTGGAGGACCTTCAGGTAAACCAGCTTGTACAGGACGCCGTAGTACGCAACATCGAGATCATTGGTGAGGCAGCGGGCAACATTCAGAAGATGGATCCTGACTTCATTGCGGCGCACCCGGAATTGCCGTGGAGGCAAATGAGAGCGATGCGAAATCTGGTGATCCACGAGTACTTTTTTGTGGACGTCAATATCGTTTGGACGACCGTCAAGAACCACCTTCCGCAGTTGAAGGTACAGATAGATGATCTGTTGAGCAGCCGCCGACATGATCGCGGGTAAGAGCCCAAACTTAGTTAGCCTCCCAGGGGCATGATAGGAATGCATGGAGAAAGGGTACAAGGGAAAGCGATGTGTCTATTGCCTTGATCGGTTGGCACTTGGCCCGGATCATGTATTCGCAAGGGATTTTTTTCTCGCCAGTGAACAGGCCTGGATCAACGAGGGCAGCGGTATTTATCCCGGATGGTTCGGAATTTTCGTGTAGCGGTTCGCTCCCAGGTTGAACCATATTTCGTGGCTACCGGCTGCCTGGCGGTCAAACTGGAAACCTCCGGCCTTCAACTTTCGGACAATTTCGCGATAACGGAAGCCTGAGAGTCGACCCACGTCAGGCTGCTACCACCACGGTGTATTCGCGTTGCGTTGCGATTGGTAAGGGCGTGATACCGTCCCGATCACGACGGGCTTCTCTGAGCTTGCGCGCAACATCGCGTGCGATGTCGAGAGCTTCAGCTACCGTACGACCCTGTGCGACCAGTCCAGGCATTTCGTCGGACGTCGCAAGGAACAGGCCTTCAGGCAATTCTTCAACCTGTACGCGAAGGATTAGTTCCATACGCCTGATCGTAGCATTTGTGAGCGGACCGTTACCAGCCGTTCTGTTTGCGCAATTCTGATACATGGGCCACATGGTTGCGACCATGCCAGTCGTAAAGTGCTGCCATTTTTTCGAGCGAGACTTTGCCCAGTGCCGGATGGGTCAGATTGCGTTTCCAGTCCGCTTCGGTCATGGCTTCGAGGATGGCGACCCATCGCTGATGGAGGCATTCCAACAGGCAGAGGGAAGTTTCTATGGGGATCGTTTTGGTGTCCGGCAGTTCGGCCCAGGCGGCTTCGTCGTAGGGCTTGATGGTGGGTTCGTCCTCGGTCAGGGCCAGCTTGAAGCGCACGTAGCTGTTCATGTGGCTGTCCGGGAGGTGGTGGATCACCTGGCGGACTGTCCAGCCTCCCTCACGGTAGGGCGTATTTAGCTGGACTTCGGTCAGGCCAGCGGCTGCGGTCCTCAGGTGGGCAGGTGTTGCAGCTATGCCCTCGACCCACCGCTCTCGATCTTCTGCGGTGATGTTTTCGGGCCAGGTGAATTTGCCGACAGGGTAGCGGGGATCCGTCATTTAGATAAGTTCCTCGCCTCGAATCAGGTCTTCCCAGGTTTCTCGTTTTCTCACGACTCTCCAGGTATTGCCTTCCACCAGTACTTCGACGGGGCGGGGGCGGGAGTTGTAGTTGGAGGCCTGCACGAAGCCGTAGGCCCCGGCAGATTCTACGGCCAGCAGGTCGCCAGGTTGTACGTCCGGGAGTTCGCGATCTCTGGCCAGGAAGTCGCCGGTTTCGCAGACCGGGCCCACGACGTCGGCTAATATTGACCCGCCGGTCGCCTTCAGGGGCCGGATGTTGTGATGTGCCTTATAGAGCGCGGGGCGAATCAGGTCGTTCATGGCCGCGTCGATAACGACGAAGTGCTTCGAAGGGCTTTGCTTGAGGTAGAGAACCCGCGTCAGAAGTTCCCCGGCATTGCCGACTATGGAGCGGCCGGGCTCGATGGTGATGGTCAGGCCGGCTCGTTCGACTCGTTCGCGCAGGTCGGCGATAAAGGTTGCAATGGAGGGTGAGGCGTCGCCCTCTTTGTAGGCGATGCCGAGGCCTCCGCCCAGGTCGATGTGGCGAATTGCGTGGCCATCAGCCTTCAGGTGCTCGATGAGGGTCAGAACCTTGTCGGCGGCTTCGAGGATTGGCGAATAGTCCAGAATCTGAGAACCGATGTGGCAACTGACTCCGGCGGCGCGCAGGTTCCTGAATGCCCGGGAGCGGGCGTACACGGCGGGGGCGTCGGAGATATCAATGCCGAACTTGTGGTCCCGGAGGCCGGTGGAGATGTAGGGGTGGGTGTCGGCGTTGACGTCCGGGTTGACGCGAAGGGAGAAGTCGGCGGTGAGGCCGAGGCGTCCGGCAACGGCGTTGATGACCGCGAGTTCACCTTCCGATTCGCAATTGAAGGCACCGATGCCGCTTTGGAGGGCGAGTTCGATTTCCGCTTCCGTCTTACCGACGCCGGAAAATACGATTTTCTTCGGATCGCCACCGGCTCGGAGAACCCGAAAGAGTTCGCCGCCGGAGACGATGTCAAAGCCGGCGCCTGCGTCTGCGAGGAGCTTCAGAAGTGAAAGATTTGAGTTCGCTTTGACGGCATAGCAGACCAGGTGGGGCAGGTCACCGAAGGCCGTGTCGTAGGCGTGCCAGGCTGCAAGAATGGCATCGGCGGAATAGACGTAGCAGGGCGTGCCCACGCTGTTGGCGATGGTGGCAAGCAGTTTGTTGTGATCGGCGGATATCAAAGAACCCTCATTACGATAAGTGTCTGGTCGTCGAAGCGCACGGTGTTGAAGTTATCGAGGTCAGTGAAGATGGATTGGACGATGTCGTTCGGGGTGCACCCCTGGCAATTCGCCATAAGCCTGGAGAGACCCGACCGACCGTACTCCTCACCATCCGTCCTGACGTGGTCACTGACGCCATCGGAGTACAGAATGACGATATCGCCGGGCTGGACCTTGAAGGTAGTCTCTTCATACTCCTGCCGGGGCAGCAGACCGAGCGGGACACCGGCGATTTCCACATTGATGACCTCACTGCCCCGAAGAACCATAGGTGGCGACCCACCCGCGTTCACAATGTTGAATTCAAGGGAGTGCGGATGCCAGAGCAGCAACTGCAGGGTGGCGTATTTGCCCGCAGTGGCACGACCGACCAGTTCGTCATTAAGCGCCTTCATCAGCTCAGCGGGGCCCCTGCGGCGCGGGGCAAGCGTCCGCATCAGGCCGTTGAGCATAGCGCCGTAGAGGGCCGCCGCAGCGCCTTTCCCGGAGGAGTCGCCGAACGCGACCACAAAGTGGTCGTCTGAGTGCGCAAAGAAGTCGTAAAGGTCGCCCGAGATCTGACGCGCGGGGCGGAGGCCGATCGCAATTTCCAGGCCATCCACATCCGGAGCTTTCTGCGGCAGGAGTACGGTCTGGAGCTCAAAAGCGGCCTTTAGGTCTGCCTGCATGGCACGTTCGCGTTCGCCCAATTCTTCATACAGACGCGCATTTTCAAGCGCGATTGCGACTGACGGAGCGAGTAGTGCCAGGGTGCGGGCATGTTCCTCGGTGAAATAGCCCATGCGCTTGCTTTCCACGTCCATGACGCCGATGACGCGGTGTTTCACGATGAGCGGGACGGCTATTTCCGACAGGATGCCCGGGTGTGACGAGATGTATCGGGGGTCGGCACCGGTGTCGTGAACGCGGACGATTTCGCGGGAGCTGACGGCGGCGCCGGTGATGCCTTTGCCGAGGGGAATGCTGTCCACCTGAACGCGTTCGTCGAAGCGGATGCTGACGCGGTGTTTCAGGGATTTGGTGGCTTCGTCAACGGTAAGGATGGCGAAGGCGTCGTAATTGATGAGGCCTCGCACACTGGACGCGACTTTGCCGAGAAGCTCTTCCAGTTCCAGGATGGACGAGAACTCGTGCGAGATTTTTGACAGTGTTTTGATTGTGCGGTACTGGCGTTCCGCCCGGCGGTAGAGCTGGGCATTGTCGATTGCGCTGCCGACCCGGCTACCAATGAGCCGAAGGAGGGCGCGCTCGTCTTCCTTAAACGCTCCGAGCTTGGCGGACTGGACGTCAATGACGCCGATGACCCGATTGCGGGCGATCATGGGAACGCAGAGTTCGGCGCGGACCGCGTCAGAGACGGGGAGGTAACGAGGGTCCTTCGAAACGTCAGGGACGAGGATGGGGGTGCGTTCGGCAGCGACTGCGCCAACGATCCCTTCGCCAATCGGGATTGCGAGGTTCCGGACGACTTCCTCGCGGTGGCCCAGGGCGTAGCGAATGCGCAGGTCTTTCCGCTTTTCGCTCAGCAGCAGGATGGCGAACATGTCGAACGGAACGACACGCTGGACAATGCCTGCGATCCGGCCGAGGAGTTCGTCGAGATCGAGTGTTTCGGAAGAAAGGGACGAGACTTCGAGCAGGAAATCAAGAAGTTCAGTCCGCTCTTTGAAACGGATTTTTTGGCGCGGCACGCTCACGCGTTTTCCGCCGCCCTTGATTCCAGCGCCTTTGATTCCAGTGCCTTTGATTCCAGTAACGCCGCTTCCATAATCGCCACGCTGGCACTGGCCCCCACACGGCTGGCACCGGCGGCCACCATGGCGCGAACATCAGAGAGGGTACGGATACCTCCGGAGGCTTTGACACCGATATCCGGACCCACCGTCCTGCGCATCAAAGCGATGTCGGCTGCCGTGGCACCCGACTTCGCGAAGCCCGTAGAGGTCTTAACGTAGTCGGCACCGGCGGCTACAGCGATCCTGCAGGCCAGGACCTTCGCGTCTTCGCTGAGCAGCGCCGTCTCGATGATGACCTTGACGAGGGCCCCACCGGCGTGACTGGCCCGCACAACAGCCGCAATATCGCTTTCAGCAGTGGCTGTATCACCGGAAAGAAGGGCCCCGACGTTCAGGACCATGTCGATTTCGGCGGCTCCCGCAGCAACGGCTTCGGCTGTTTCCGCCACCTTCGTCGCAGTTGTGGCGGCACCTAAAGAGAAGCCCGCTACCGTGCAGACTTTCACGCTGGACCCGGCGAGTTCGCGGGTGATCAACGGGACCCAGAACGAATTCACGCAAACGCTGGCAAATTCGAACCGGAGGGCTTCGGCACAAACCTTTTCGACGTCGGACCGGAGCGCGTCCGGGCGGAGAATAGTGTGGTCGATCAGGCGTGCGAGATTGCGGTCAAAGCTCATGATTTGTTGGGGGTGGAAACCACTACCCTAGCATATCGGCAGAAACACAAATCCGATTCCGGACTGATTTCGTATACCCGTCTGATATGCAAGCGAGCACGATTTTCCGGCTTCCCATCGCGCTTCTGGTGATGACCGCCCTTCTTTTGGGCATCCCATGGGCAACCTGAGCGTGAATCACTACGCGAAGCTGGTGCCCTCGGAAAAAGGTATCGCAATCACCTTTGCCATGGATCTGGCGGAGATTCCTACGTTCGAACTGCTGCAGGCGTGGGACCTGCCCAAAGAAGCGCCACGCGGCGTGCTGGAGCGCCGCGCCGCTGCCGAGGCCCGTCTCTGGGTCTCCAGGTTGAGAATCGTACAGAACGGCAAAGCCCTTTTGCCCACCATCGAATCAACTGAACTTGCGGTCCTGGACGGGGCAGGGAATCTGCCGGTCTTTCGGGTAACGACTCGCCTTCACGTGGATGCCAAAGCCGGAAGAGTGGAGTTTGAAGATGAGAACTATCCGGCCCGGACTGGCTGGAGGGAAGTGGTCATTGAAGCCGGGGTTGGGGCCAAAATCACCGCCGCATCGAAAAACTCAGCGGATCTTAGTTACGCGCTGACCGCCTACCCGCAGGACCCACTGCTGGCACCACCGCAGGACAAGGCTGCCTGGCTTGAGTGGAACGCTGTCGTCACTCCTGTGAACGTCAGTCAGGCACTACCGGTGCCTTCCGGGGCTTCTGTCGTCCCCATGCCCTCGGGCGCGATGGCTTCTGTCTCCCAGGCCGCCGGGCGCCCCGCCGAAGTAGTTGCATCGGGGACCGTCCAACGCGGTGACGCGATCTCAAAACTTCTGCGAACCGAGAACATGTCCTGGGGCGTCATGGCTCTCCTGCTGGGCCTGTCGTTCTGGTTCGGGGCCCTCCATGCACTGGAGCCGGGGCACGGAAAGACAATGGTGGCAGCGTATTTAGTCGGTGCCCGGGGGACTCCG
The DNA here is from genome assembly GCA_010084195.1 of Terriglobia bacterium. GTDB lineage: Bacteria > Acidobacteriota > Terriglobia > Bryobacterales > Bryobacteraceae > BOG-234. The sequence continues at coordinate 9,535 of RGPS01000105.1, read as the reverse complement.
AAACACGCCGTCCTGCTGGGTGCCACGGTCACCTTTGCCCACACCATCAGCGTGTTTGCACTCGGGCTGGTCACTATGTTCCTTTCGCAATACATCCTGCCCGAGAAAATAGTAAAGGTGCTGGGGCTCGTTTCCGGCGTCTCCATTATCTGGCTTGGCGGGATGATGTTGTGGCGTCGTTTGCAAAAGCTGTCAGGTCACCATCACCAGGACCGCGATCACCAGCACCCGCACAGCCATGATCACGATCATTCGCACGGGCCGGAAACGCATAGCCATGTGCCCCAGGGTGAGATCTCCATGGGAAGTCTGATCGCCTTAGGGGCCAGTGGTGGCCTGGTGCCGTGTCCCTCCGCCCTGATCCTGCTGTTGAGCGCCATTTCGATCGGCAAGGCGGGTTTAGGCATGATGCTGCTCCTCACATTCAGCCTTGGCCTGGCGCTGGTGCTGACAGCTACCGGGCTGCTGGTGCTTTACGCCCGGAACCTTTTCCCGGAGCGCAAGGGTGGTAGCGGCATGGTATTCCGGTTCCTGCCGGTGATTTCGGCTACAGCCGTCCTTGTCATCGGCATCTTGATGACAGGTTATTCGTTGGGGCTTTTGCCGGCGAACCGGCTCATCGGGTAGTGTTTACGCGCGGTGTTTATGCGGCCAGCGCAGAAGTGCAATGCGCGCAACGTTTCGCGGCGAGAGGCACCTCACTCACGCACTCCGGACACGTCTTCGTGGCGGGAGCTGCGGGTGCCACAGGCTTCGCCATACGGGCGTTCATGGCATTCATCGGCACAATAATTACGTAGTAGATCGCAGCTGCCACAAGCAGGAAAGCGACAACTGCGTTGAGGAAATCCCCAACCGGGAACTTCGTCCCGTTGATGGTGTACTCGATCGCGGAAAAGTCCGGCTTACCAACCAGGGCGGCGATCATTGGCGTGACCAGGTCCTTCGTAAAGGCCGTAACCACTCCACCGAACGCGCCACCAATCACGACACCGACCGCGAGATCAACAACGTTGCCACGCAGAATAAAGTCTTTGAATCCACCCATAGTCTTGCCTCCGAGCTTTTCGCCCCGCGCCTAGAGTAACAGAAACCGACCCAACCGGTCCATCGCAGGTTCAAGGACGCTTCGGTCGGCGGCGTAACAGATGCGGATGGAGCCTTCGCCTCCCGCTCCAAACGCTACGCCCGGTGCCAGGCCGACACGCGTTTCGCGAAGCAGGCGCGAGCAAAAGTCGAACGAGTCGGCCAGGCCTTCCACTTTCGGAAAGAGATAGAACGCGCCGTCGGGACTCGGGGTTGTCAGGCGGGGCATTGTCGCCAGAGCGGAGAGGCAGAGGTCGCGGTTGGCCTTCAGTTGCCCCAGCATGGCGTGGATTTCCGGTTCGCCGTCCCGGAGTGCCGTCTCGGCAGCCCTTTGCGTGAAGCTCGGCGCGTGCGAAATGATGAACTCATTGAGCTGCGTGGCTTTCGCCGCCAGATCCGCACGCGTGATGATCCACCCGATTCGCCAACCGGTCATACACCAGGCTTTGCTGAATGACTGAATCACGATTACGGCGTCGTCGCGGGTCGCGAGGCGCAGGATAGACGGGACAGGTTCGCCGAGTGCCGAGCCTCCGTACCAAAGCCGGTCGTAGACTTCGTCGGCGAGGAGCCAAAGGTTGTGGCGACGGGTGAACTCGAGGAGACGTTGTTGATCTTCCACCGTCGCCGTCCATCCGAGGGGGTTGGAGGGTGAGGTATAGACGAGGAGTTTGGTACGTTCGGTGACCGCGCCTTCCAGTGCAGCCCAGTCGATTTCGTAACGGCCCTCACTGAGGACATGGGCGATTTCGACAGGACGAGCATTCGCCATGGCAACAATGGAGGCCCCGTTCGGCCACGCAGGCGTCAGGACCAGCGCTTCATCACCCGGGTCAAGCGTACAACGAATTGTTACGTTGAGCGCCTGCACCCCGGAAGCCGTCACCACAATTTCCCGCCTCGGGTCGAGTTCCACACCCTGCATCCGCAGATAGTAATCCGCCAGAGCTTCACGCAGCGACAATAGCCCCGCGTTCTCTGTGTAGAACGTGTAGCCATCGTCGAGCGCTTGCTTCGCGGCTTGCTTGATGTAGGCGGACGTTGGCTGATTGGATTCGCCGAAGTAGAGCTTCAGGACTCCGTCCATTCGAAATGCAATTTCGGCCAGTTCGCGAATTCGCGAAGTTGGTACTGCAAGAGTTGAATGCGCCAGTTGCCCCACAAGCGCATTCTCGCACTCGCGTCGTGCGCTTCGGGCGAACTCCACGGCGGAGTCCGCCCGAAGCATACTAGTTGGCCGGGTACCTCAGCACCGTGTAACTGGCTCCGATCGTATCGGTTCCTTCGGCGTCGAGCTTGCCCAGAATATCGAGCTTCAGGCCATTTTGTACGCCGCTCGAAATAATTGCGGGCAACAGGGGAAGAACAGTTCCCCAGCTTTCCGCCGTGATTTGCGCCCCGGTTGCCGTGACGGACGCTTCGGCGCGCCCTACCAGTGCGGCGTCGAGCGTGCTCCCATGTCGCAGTACTACGGCAGTTGTCCCCCAGAGGACCTGAGCATCAAAGCCCGCGTTCGAGCCCTTGTGCCAGTAGTTGAACCGGATTTCGAAGCGATCCCCCGGGCGGAGGCTGGTTGCCGGAATGTCACACGCGCCCAGCGAGGCCCAATAGTTCCCGCCATTCGTTCGTCCCGTGGAACTACAGATTATTTGCGCCAGCGGAGTTCTGCGACCGATGGAGCCTGATTCCAGGTTGCCGATGTTACCCGCGCTTGGGTCAATGCGATACGAGGCCACCAGCGTGTCACCAGGCTGGGGCTTTGCACCGGTCACGAACTCAACCGAGGAGTTTGTCAGGGTGTAGTCGAAGCCCGACTTCATGTACATTCCGTTTCGGAAGAGCTGCAGGCTGGCACCACTGGGAGGATTGGTGAGCGTGAACGTGGGGTTGGTGCCATCAACAACCCCGCCCGGTGTCTCGGCATCGAAGAACTGAGGGGAAGCCCCCCCACATGCACCGGCGGTCCCGTCCACGTAGACGCAGTCCCCCACATTGCCTGCTGCGGTCTCAATCTGGCCGCTTTGGTTGATTACTGCAACACTGCCTGTGCCGAAGCCGGGGCCCTTCGTGGGGCGCTGCGCAAGGTCAGCCACCAGCCCAACCACGGACGAGATAGGAATAGGCGTCTGGTTGCCCACGGAGCCGCTGCCTGAAGACGAGGAAAACGTCCCGGTACGAACTTCAGCGACCTTCAATGCGCGTGACACCTGAGGCACAGTCCAGGCTTCGCTGAACTGTTCCCGGCCATCGCTTTGGTAGGCCACCGAGTAAGAGTTGGCCGGAGCAGGAACACTGGCGTTGGCTGCCAGTTGTACCTGCAGGTTGCCATTCGAGACGACTACGGTTCTGCTTTGCTGGATGATCGTCCCGCTGTTGGTATCGAACGTATTCCAGCGAATGAACAGTGTGCCGTTGAAGCGGATGCCATCCGCCATGAACAGCGTGTCCTGAATGGTTACGAGTTGGTTCTGTGCGGACAAAATGCAGCAGAACATTGCAGCAACCAGCATGGCGCACCCGAAGGTGGCGGTCCGCTGGCGCAGAAAGTGGAGTAGAGTTCGCGTATGCCTCATGGCCAACCAGTAACATCCGGAAATCACCACAGGGCCGAACAAGGCCGTCTAAACTCGCTGCAAACAGTTGATTTTGCAGGTACTTCAGCTTATTTTCAAAATCTGTGAATGGCTTCCGTGATTACAATGCGCTGAGCGGTACAGCTGGTGTTCCGTGATCCATCTCTGCACTGGTTCCGGCACTGCAACCACCTCTGCTCCGCGCGCCAGAAGGTCCCGAATCTCTGAGGACGATTCAGGTAACTGCAGCCCGGCCAATTCATGGACAATTGCACCTGGGGGCACTTCATAGTGCGAGCCGGGGCGGGTGACAACAATAAACTCCACGAGTCGAATCACCTCCTGCCAGCGGTACCAGGCTCGGATCTCGGCGAAGGCATCCGCCCCAATCAGGAAGAGCAGCGGGCCCTCGCCCGCGGCGAGCAGACGTTCAATGGTCAGGAAGGAATAGCTGGGCGTGGAGTCCGGACCGCAAGGGGCTTCAATGCGGGACACTTCAAATCGCGGCTCGCTCCCGCATGCCAAATCCAGCATCCGGGCCCGGTCTTCAAATGACGCAGTTGCCCTGCCCCCCTTGTGGGGGGGGTGAGCTGCCGGGACAAAGAGGAGCCGACGCGGGTGGAACTTCTCCAGCGCTGCCCGGGCCACGGTGAGATGGGCGTTGTGAACAGGGTCAAACGTACCTCCAAACAACACCGTGGGTCCGGACATAATGGGTGAACTCAGCGGGATCAGACGCGCTCGATCTTTACCGAGTTGATCTTGACTTCCTTGCGGGGGCGGTCACTGGAATCACGCGCGGCCTTTGAGATCCCCTCTACGACTGAATAGCCTTCAATCACTTCGCCAAAAATCGCATGCCGATTGTCGAGCCACGGCGTGGCCGCAACCGTCACAAAAAACTGGCTGCCATTGGTGTTCGGGCCTGCGTTCGCCATAGAGAGCAAGCCGGGCTTGGTGTGCTTCAGGCCCGGAGCAAATTCATCAGCGAACTGATAGCCGGGGCCACCACGGCCGGAACCCTCCGGGCATCCGCCCTGGATCATGAAGTCCGGGATCACGCGGTGGAAGACGATGCCGTCGTAGAAGGGCTTGCCCGTCTTGATGCCTTCGGCGAGGTCAGTGAAGTTTTGGACCGTCTTCGGGGCCTTATCGGCGTAGAGCTTAACTTTGAAGCTTCCCTCAGTGGTGTCGAATAATGCGTAGGTTTCGTTTGCCATAAGTCGATTTTAGCGAGAGCCTTCACGTGACCTCAGCCCGCCGCTACGCCTGAGACGTTTGTGTCTTTGCTGCCAGAGAAGCCAGTTCGTCCGCGCGGTTGTTATCGGCATGCGATGCGTGGCCTTTGGTCCACAGCCACTGAATGTCGTGGCGGCCCGCCTGCTCATCGAGCTCTTCCCATAAATCGCGATTGACCACAGGCTTCTTTGCTGCTGTCAACCATCCCTTTTTCTTCCACCCTGCCACCCATGACATGATGCCGTTGCGGAGATATTCCGAGTCAGTGATCACCTCCACGTCACACCTCTCACGCAGCAACCGAAGCCCCTGAATAGCAGCGGTCAACTCCATCCTGTTGTTGGTCGTGTGGGCCTCGCAACCATATATTTCCTTGGTGTGTGGGCCATATCGAAGGACCACTGCCCAGCCTCCCGGGCCCGGGTTGCCAAGACATGCTCCATCGGTGATGACCTTAACTTTTTTCATTGCTGTCTGTTCCCTGCTCCTCTATGGATGACATTTCACCCGGTTCTCAGTTCGTGTGGGACGCCCCCGCATCTAAGCACAGTCCCAAACATTTTTCAACTTTTTTGTTTCCCTTTAGATTGTTTCGTTTTATAGTGGGGAACAGGGAGAATCACAACAATGGCTACTGCCAAAAAAGCAACAAAGAAAGCGGCCCCGAAGAAAGCCGCTGCTGCACCGAAGAAAGCCGCTGCTGCACCGAAGAAGGCCGCAGCGCCGAAGAAAGCTGCTGCTCCAACGAAGGCCGCTGCTGCTCCGAAGAAAGCTGTCGTCGCTGCAAAGCCGGCTGCTGCTCCGAAGAAAGCTGTCGTCGCTGCAAAGCCGGCTGCTGCTCCGAAGAAGGCTGCTGCTCCAGTGAAAGCCGCTGCCGCACCGAAGCCGGCTGCTGCCGCTCCGAAGAAAGCTGTCGTCGCTGCAAAGCCGGCTGCTGCTCCGAAGAAGGCTGCTCCTGCCAAGAAAGCTGCTCCAAAGAAGGCTGCCAAAAAGTAGTTCTTTCACGAGCTGAGTTGTTCTGTAGTCTACAAGGGCCCGCTTCGGCGGGCCTTTTTTATTGCACTTCCCCTGCACACCTGTCAGCGCATCCGTGCCCACATCAGATAGCCCACCAGCGTTTTAGAGTCCTGAATACGGCCCTTCCGGATCATCTCTGCCAGTTCTTTCTTTGCGAACCACCGAGTCTCAATGCGCTCATCTTCCATGGGCGCGGCCTCCCCCTTCGTCAGCTTCGTGGCATGGTAGATCGTCATCTTCTCATCCACAAAGCCAGGGCTTGGATAGTACTCGGCAAGCTTCTTCCATTTCTTCGCCGTGTATCCGGTTTCCTCCCGCAACTCACGCTTCGCGGTGGTGAACGGTTTCTCTCCTTCATCCACTGTGCCCGCAGGTAGTTCCCACAGCTTGCGGGCCACGGGTAAACGATACTGCCGGACCAGCAGTACGCGCTCTTTGCTGTCCGTGGCGAGCATCACCGCAGCGCCACGATGGCGCACGACACTGCGCTCGATGACAAAGCCCTCGCCATCGGAGGCCACCTCTTCCGTGATGTGGAAGAGGCGGCACCGATAGACTTCCTTCTGCGAGACGATCTTCACTGCTGACCTGCCTGGGGTGCCTGCACAACAGTGAATTTGCCCAGCTTCTCCAGCGGCTTCGCAAGCGCGGCCGCATCGCCAACAACCACGATAGTGGAGTTTTCGCTCGAGATGTACTTCTTCGCCACTCGCTGAATCTGCTCGGGCTCCACGGAATTCACCTTCGTCGTATACGTCTCCAGGTAGTCTTTCGGGAGGTTCTGCACCTTCATGGTCACCAACTGATCCGCCAGCCCCGCCTGCGGCTCCAGACGCATCAGGAACATACCATTGGCGAAGTTCTTGGCATCGCGCAGTTCCTCGCTGGAGACCGGCTCCCTGCCCATACGGTCCAAATGGTCAATCACGGCGGCGACACCCTCTGACGCGACTTCGTTGCGGATCTGCGTGACTGCAGCCATGGTTGCTGCTTCATCCAGGGGGGTGAGTTCGGTGTGCGCGTCGTACGCATAGCCCTTCTTTTCACGGATGTCCATGAACAGGCGCGAATTGGTGCCGCTCCCAAGGACCACAGAGGCAACCACTTCGGGGAAGTAGTCGGCGTCCTTACGAACGGCAGCAGTGCGGCCAATCTCAATGTCTGCCTGAACCGAGCCCGGACGGTTGACCAGAACCAGTTGCCTCCCGGCAGCGGGCACTGCAGCGGGCTTGTACTCAGGCAGTGCCTTCTGTTGCCACGAACCAAACAGCGCAGTGATGCTCTTCTGCACTGTCGTCTTGGCAGGCAAGCTCCCCACCAGAATGAGCGTCGCATTATTCGGCACCAAAAAGGTATCGCGGTAGCCGATCAGCGTCTTCTGTGTGAACTTGTCGATGGATTCGGCGGACGGGCCAACGTGTGAGTAGGGGTGATTCTGGAAGGTCACCTTCCGAAAAGTCTCGTTCGCCAGAAAGGCCGGTTCCGCATGATCCATTACGTACTTCTGCTTGCGGTTCTGTTTATGCAGCGTCAGTTCGTTTTCCGGGAACGTGGCGTTGCGCGCAACGTCCGCAACCAGTTCCAGCAGGTCCGGTAGTTTTTCGGATAGTACGGAGCCTTGAATGATGACCTGGTCGGCACCGGAAGCTGCTGACAGAGACGCGCCCATACCGTCCAGCTGTTCAGCAAGCTGTTGGTAGCTACGTGTCTTCGTGCCCTGCGTCAGCATGCTGGCCATGCTTGCCGCAAGGCCGGGAATATCCTGCGGATCACGCCGGTTGCCTCCGGGGAAGACCAGCCGCACGGTCACGAGCGGAACACGCGTGTCATCCGCCAGCATGATCGTCATCCCATTCGGAAGTTTCGATTCACTCACCGGGGGCAGTTTATACGGCCTCGCATTGGGCGATACCGGTGGCTTCGTGCGGTCAATTGTCTGGGCGGCGCAAACGCTGAGGGTTGCGCACAGCAGCGATATCAGCTTCATCTTCACTTTGCACCTCCGGCCGGCGCAGGGGGCGCGGGCTGAATAATCAAAACATCTCTTCGGGTAGCCGTCAGGTACTTCTTAGCCGCAGCCTGTATTTGAGTGGACGTCACCTTGAACCCTTCCGTGAAGTCCTGCTCAAACATCGCCGGATTGCCGTCTATCAACTCGTAGATACCCAACGTCTTGGCACGTTCAATGGCGCTTTGCAGGTTGTTTGCCTTGCCGAACCGCAGCACCGACTTCACGCGCTCCAGTTCCTTTACATCCACCCCGTCTTTGGCGATCCGGTCGATTTCTTCCTGGTACTGATCCACGATCTGTTGTGCCGTGAAATTGGGTTTGTGGACGAAGAAGGCAGCGTACAGGCCGGGGTCTTTGAAGTCCTGCGCACTGGCGAACGGCCATCCAAGATTCGATTCGAACTGCAGAACGCTCTGCTTGCCCTTTACCAGATTCAGTTGCAGGCGCGAACTCTGCCCGGCGGTGAGCAGCGCATCCAGCATGCCCAGCGCGTACCAGTCCGCCGAATGGCGCTTCGGTGCGGGCCAGCCCACAATCAGGCCAGGTACCTGTGCGTGCGGGTCCTTCACCGTTTCCGTCTTGCCCACGGTCCGCTCGGGCTCGGTCATGTCCGGTCGCTTCGGCTGGGGCTGCGCCGGGATATCGCCGAAATATTGCTGCACCAGTTTCTTCGCATCGGCGGTCTGAAAGTCTCCGGCGATGACGAGCACTGCGTTGTTCGGCGCGTAATAGGTCTTGAAAAACTTCGCGACATCCTCTACCGCCGCCGCATTCAGATCTTCGAACGAGCCGATCAGAGAATGAGAGCTCTGGAAGTTGCTGAAGGCCAGTGTAGGCCACTTATCGACGATGGCCGTCGCGTAGGGCTGGTTGTCGAAGCTCAGCCGGCGCTCCTGCTTCACTGCCTCCTGCTGATTTTTCAGGTTGTCGGCCGTGATCGCCAGACTGCGCATACGATCCGACTCCAGCCACAGGGCGAGGCCCAGTTTGTTCGAAGGCATGGTTTCGAAGTAGTCCGTGAAGTCGGGGTGGGTGGACCCGTTCATCGAACCACCGTTCGCTTCCACATTCTTGAAGTGCTCACCTTTCGGCACATTGGCCGAACCCTGGAACATCATGTGCTCGAACAGGTGGGCGAACCCGGTCCGGCCTTTTTCTTCAGCGCGCGCGCCAACATCGTAGATCACGTAGACAGCGATCACCGGGACGGAGGTGTCTTTAGACAGCAATACCCTCATGCCGTTGGGCAACTTGTACTTCTCGTATGGGATGTGGACGTCGTTACTTGCAGCGCCAAACAGCGCTGTGGTGACGGAGGCCAACAGCAGAATTGTCTTCTTCATGAACCCTCTCTGTGAGTGTGATGCCTGGTTAAGGTACTTTTGACGTACGAAGTTCCGAAACGAATTGTTCCGTCGACAACGTGTTCAGTATGTCCTCGCGGCCGAGGCCTGCACGTCTTGCTGTGGCGATCCCGTACTTCATGTTCGCAAGACTCTTCGGGTGGTGTGCGTCCGTCGAGATGATGAACTTCGCGCCCTTTGCTTTGGCCGCCCGAGCGTGGTGGGCGCTCAAATCTAGACGTTCCGGGCTCGCGTTGATCTCCATG
>RGPS01000104.1 GCA_010084195.1 Terriglobia bacterium | reverse complement strand
TCGAAGTCCGCGACGTTCACCCCACTCACTACGGCCGTATCTGCCCCATCGAGACTCCTGAAGGCCCGAACATCGGTCTCATCTCGTCGCTTTCCTGCTTCGCCCGCATCAACGACTACGGTTTCATCGAGAGCCCCTATAAAAAGGTCATCGAAGGCATCGTCATCGACCAGGTGAAGATCCTCAACCCCGGCGACACCTCTTACAAGGTCGGCGACATCCTCACCCGCGACGAAATGACCGCCGCGAACGAAGGCGTCTCCAAAAACCAGAAGACCGCCGAATTCGAACCCTACTGCGATTACCTTTCCGCCTGGGAAGAAGACAAGTACACTATCGCGCAGGCCAACGTGGAACTCGACCCCACCGGTCGCATCGTCCCCGATCTCGCCAACGCCCGACAGGCCGGCAACTTCGTCCTGAAATCCCGCGGCGAAATCGAGTACATGGACGTCAACCCGAAACAGCTCGTCTCGGTTGCAGCCTCTCTTATCCCGTTCCTTGAAAACGATGACGCCAACCGCGCGCTCATGGGTTCGAACATGCAACGGCAGGCTGTTCCGCTGCTCCGCGCCGATTCGCCTTGTGTCGGTACCGGTATGGAATACGTCACCGCCCGCGATTCCGGCGCTGTCGTTCTCTGCCGCCGCTCCGGCATCGTCGATTCCGTCGATTCCGAACGCATCATCGTTCGTGTCGAAGGCGCAGTCCATGAAGGGCAGATGTCCCGCGAAGTCGGCGCCGACATTTACCCCCTCACCAAATTCAAGCGTTCCAACCAGAACACCTGCATCAACCAGAAGCCCATCGTCAAACAGGGTGACCGGGTTGTCAAAACGCAGGTTCTCGCCGACGGTCCCTGTACCGATCAGGGCGAACTCGCTCTTGGACGCAACGTGCTCGTGGCCTTCATGCCCTGGCGCGGTTGCAACTTCGAAGACGCCATCCTCGTCAGCGAGAAAATGGTGAAGGAAGACTACTACACTTCCATCCACATCGAAGAATTCGAGATCGAAGCCCGCGACACCAAGCTCGGACCAGAGGAAATCACCCGCGATATTCCAAACATCGCCGATTCCTTCCTCCGCAATCTCGATGAATCCGGTGTCATCCGCATCGGCGCCACCGTCAAGCCCGGCGACATCCTCGTCGGCAAGGTCACCCCGAAGGGTGAAACCCAGCTCACTCCCGAAGAAAAGCTCCTTCGCGCCATCTTCGGCGAAAAGGCCGGCGACGTAAAAGATGCCTCTCTCTACTGCCCCCCCGGCATCGAAGGCACCGTCGTCGATTGCAAAATCTTCTCCCGCAAGGGTCAGGAAAAGGACGAGCGGAGCCGCCGCATTGAGGAATCGCAGATTGCGAGCCTCCAGCGCAACCTCTCTGACGAAATCCGTATCCTCACCGACGAACGCGCCAAGCGCCTCGGCAAGCTCCTCGACGGCAAGGAAGTCCTGGTTGATCTGCACGACGAAAAGACCAACCGCAAACTCCTCGCCAAGGGTGCCATTCTCGACCGTGCCGGTATCGAAGGCCTCCGTTCCCGCGACCTGAAGCGTGTCCGCCTCAACAACCGCGACCCCCGTATCAACGAGCAGATCGACGAAATCGAAGAAATGACCTCGCGTCAGATCGCGGTTCTCGAAAAGATTACGCACGAGAAGACGGAAAAGCTCAAGAAGGGTGACGAACTGCCCCCCGGCGTTATCAAGCTGGTCAAGGTCTACATCGCGATGAAGCGCAAGCTTTCTGTCGGTGACAAGATGGCCGGTCGCCACGGGAACAAGGGTGTCATTTCCCGCATCCTGCCCGAAGAGGACATGCCGTACCTCCCCGATGGCACGCCCGTCGAAATCGTTCTTAACCCCCTCGGCGTTCCGTCCCGTATGAACGTGGGTCAGATTCTCGAAACCCACCTCGGCTGGGCCGCCAAGGCCCTCGGTGTCAAATTCGCAACCCCCGTCTTCGACGGTGCTACCGAAAAGGGCATCAAGGAAATGCTCACTAAGGCTGATCTGCCCACCTCGGGCAAAACCCGCCTCTGCGACGGCATGACCGGTCAGGAATTTGAGCAGCCCGTAACCGTGGGCTACATCTATATGCTCAAGCTCTCGCACCTGGTTGATGATAAAATCCACGCCCGCTCCATCGGACCGTACTCCCTCATCACCCAGCAGCCTCTGGGCGGTAAGGCGCAATTCGGTGGCCAGCGCTTCGGCGAAATGGAAGTCTGGGCTCTCGAAGCCTACGGTGCCGCTTACATTCTGCAGGAACTGCTCACGGCGAAGTCGGACGATGTGTACGGCCGAGCCAAAATTTACGAAGCGATTGTCAAAGGTGAGGCCGCCATCGAACCCGGAGTTCCGGAATCGTTCAACGTCCTGATCCGCGAATTGCAGTCGCTCTGCCTTGATGTCGAACTGATGAAGAAGTTCCGCGAGACGCCCGAAGACACGGCGTTGGCGGCTGACTAATTGGAGACCAAAATGCGATCCTCTCCGTACGACCGCGCGAATATTATTGCCGATTTCGATTCCATCCGGATCTCTCTGGCTTCCCCCGAGAAAATCCGCAGCTGGAGCCACGGCGAAGTAACCAAGCCCGAAACCATTAATTACCGGACCTTCAAGCCCGAGCGGGACGGCCTGTTCTGTGCCCGCATCTTTGGCCCCGTCACCGACTGGGAATGTCTCTGCGGCAAGTACAAGCGCATGAAGCATCGCGGCGTCATCTGCGACAAGTGCGGCGTGGAAGTCACGCTCGCCCGTGTTCGTCGGGAACGTCTCGGCCATATCGAGCTCGCCAGCCCCTGCTCGCACGTCTGGTTCTTTAAGGGTCTGCCCTCTCGTATCGGGCACCTTCTGGACATCACCCTCCGGGAACTCGAACGTGTCCTCTACTTCGAAGCTTATGTCGTTGTCGACCCGGGCGAGGTCGATGGCATCTCCGACCACGAAGTCATCACCGACGAAAAGAAGCGGGCCCTCGACATCGAGCACCCCGGCAAATTCGTCGCCATGATGGGCGCCGAAGGCATCAAAGAGCTCCTCAAGAAGATTGACGTTGAATCTCTCAGCGAAATGATTCGCTCGAAGATGAAGACCGAAACTTCGCAGCAGAAGAAGCTCAAATACGCCAAGCGTCTCCGCGTCGTCGAAAGCTTCCGGAAATCGGGCAACAAGCCCGAGTGGATGATTCTCGATGTCCTCCCGGTCATCCCGCCCGAACTGCGTCCCCTCGTGCCGCTCGATGGTGGCCGTTTCGCGACCTCCGATCTCAACGATCTCTATCGCCGCGTCATCAACCGCAACAACCGTCTCAAGAAGCTGATGGAGTTGCACGCGCCGGACGTCATCGTTCGCAACGAAAAGCGCATGCTCCAGGAAGCCGTCGACGCGTTGTTCGATAATGGCCGTCGTGGCCGCGTCCTCCGTGGCGCGAATAACCGCCCCCTCAAGTCGCTCTCTGACACCCTCAAGGGCAAGCAGGGTCGTTTCCGCCAGAACCTTCTCGGTAAGCGTGTCGATTACTCCGGTCGTTCCGTCATCGTCGTCGGTGCCGAACTCAAGCTCCACCAGTGCGGTCTTCCCAAGAAGATGGCGCTCGAGCTCTTCAAGCCGTTCATTTACCACCGCCTCGAACAGCGAGGCCACTGCACCACCATCAAGCAGGCCAAGGAACTCGTTGAGCAGCAGGACCCGGTAGTTTGGGACATCCTCGAAGAAGTGATCAAGGACCACCCGATCCTTCTCAACCGCGCGCCAACCCTCCACCGTCTCGGCATCCAGGCCTTCGAACCCGTCCTGGTCGAAGGCAAGGCTCTCAAGCTCCATCCTCTGGTCTGCACCGCCTTCAACGCCGATTTCGATGGCGACCAGATGGCCGTCCACATCCCGCTCTCGCCCGAAGCCCAGATCGAAGCATCAACTCTGATGCTTTCGGCGAACAACATCCTGTCCCCGGCGCACGGTGGCCCCGTCACCGTTCCCACCCAGGACATGGTGCTCGGTTGCTACTACCTCACCAAGCACCGCCCAGGCACCAAGGGTGAAGGCCGCACCTTCGCTTCTACAGATGACGTCCTCATCGCCCTCGAAATGGGTGAAGTCGAAACTCTGACCCCGATCAAGCTGCGCTACACGGGCAAGGTGATTGACCTCACCAAGGCCTTCGATAGCCAGAACATCATGCACACCGAGCCCATCGAATTCGTGAAGCAGTACATGGATACGACTGTCGGCCGCGTCATCATGAACGATCACCTTCCCGAACAGATGCCGTTCATCAACGGTCTGCTCAAGAAGAAGGGTCTCGGCCAGCTCGTCCACTATTGCTACCTGAAATTCGGTCTCACCGTCACCGTCGGGATGCTCGATGAAGTCAAGAACCTCGGCTTCCTCTACGCTACCCGTGCCGGTATCTCCATCGGAATCGACGACATGGTCGTCCCGGATGAAAAGGCCGGACTCGTTGCCAACGCCGAAAAGGACGTCATCGCCGTCGAAGGCCAGTATCAGGACGGTGCCATCACCACAGGCGAACGCTACAACAAGATCATCGAAATCTGGTCCCGCGTTACCGAGCGAGTCTCAGATCAGATGTTCAACGCCATGGAAGAGGACGACCGTACCGGTCGCTACCTCAACCCGATTTACATCATGGCCGACTCCGGCGCCCGCGGTTCCAAACAGCAGATTCGCCAGCTCTCCGGTATGCGCGGTCTAATGGCCAAGCCCTCCGGCGAAATCATCGAAACCCCCATCACGGCCAACTTCCGTGAAGGCCTCAACGTGCTGCAGTACTTCATCTCCACGCACGGTGCACGTAAGGGTCTCGCCGATACCGCTCTCAAAACAGCCGACTCCGGTTACCTTACCCGCCGTCTCGTGGACGTTGCCCAGGACGTTATCGTCACGGAAGACGACTGCGGCACCACCGAAGGTATCGTTGTCGAACCCATCGTCGAATCGGGTGAAATCATCGAACCGTTGCGTGACCGTATTGTTGGTCGCGTCGCTCTCGAAGATCAGGTCGATTTCGAAGGCAAGATCATCGTTTCGGTCAATCAGGAAATCACCGAAGACCTCGCTGGAGCCATTCAGGGTGCCGGTATTGAGCGCGTCAAGATCCGCTCGGTGCTCACCTGTGAATCCAAACGTGGTGTCTGCCGGTCCTGTTATGGTCGTAACCTGGCTACAGGTCGCCTGGTCGAACGCGGAGAAGCTGTCGGTGTCATCGCGGCACAGTCCATCGGCGAACCCGGAACCCAGCTGACCATGCGTACCTTCCACATCGGTGGAACGGCAACCAGAGTCAGTGAACAGTCGAAGCAGGACGCCAAGACCGACGGTTTTGCCAAATACATCGGCATCCAGTCGGTGCGCAATGTCAAGAACGAAATCATCTCGATGAATCGTTCCGGTATCTTCGCCATCGTCGATGACAAGGGCAGAGAAAAAGAACGTTACCAGGTTGTCTACGGCGCGAAAATCAACGTGGCCGACGGCGACCCGGTGAAGGCCAACATGGATCTCCTCGAATGGGATCCGTACACCTTCTCCATCCTGACCGAACTCACCGGTGTCGTCCACTACAAGGATCTGCAGGAAGGCATCACGTTAGCCGAACAGGTTGACGAAGTGACCGGCATGTCCCAATTGGTCGTCACCGACTCCCCCGATGAAAAGCGTCAACCGATGCTCCAAATCAAGGGACCGCTCGGGATGCGCAAGTACCTCATGCCGACCCACGCGCATCTTATGGTGCGTGACGGAGAAGATGTCCACGCCGGAGACGTTCTGGCCAAGATCCCCCGCGAAACCACCAAATCCAAAGACATCACCGGTGGTCTGCCCCGAGTGGTCGAACTCTTCGAAGCCCGCAAGCCGAGAGAAGCCGCCATCATGGCCGAAATCGCCGGGGTTGTGAAGTACGGCGAAATCTCCAAGGGTATGCGTCGCCTCTACGTAGTCGGCGACGACGGCGGAGAACGCGAATATTCGCTCCCCCGTGGCGTCCACTTAAACGTCCAGGAAGGCGAACGCGTTGCTGCCGGCGATCCGCTGATGGATGGCCCCCGCAACCCGCACGACATTTTGGACATCCGAGGCGAGAAAGAACTCCAGAAGTACCTCGTCAACGAAATCCAGGAAGTCTACCGTCTGCAGGGCGTGAACATCAACGACAAGCACCTCGAAGTCATCTCACGCCAGATGATGCGCTGGATCAAAGTCGAAGACATCGGAGACACCGAATTCCTCCCCGAGGAAGTCGTCGATCGCTTTAAGTTCCGTGAAGAAAACGCCCGTGTTGAAGAAGCCGGAGGCGTACCCGCACAGGGTAAAGCCGTCCTGCTCGGCATCACTAAGGCGTCTCTCTCAACGGACTCTTTCATCTCCGCCGCCTCCTTCCAGGAAACGACCCGAGTACTCACCGAAGCCGCCATTAACGGCAAGGTCGACTATCTGCGTGGCCTGAAGGAAAACGTAATCATGGGCCGTCTGGTTCCCGCCGGAACCGGCATGGAATTCTACCGCCGCACGAAGATCGCCGGAGAAGACGTGGTCGAAGAGCCCACGCCCGAACCGACGTTAGACGCCTTAGCCGGCTACGAAGAAGAAGCCCGCCTGCAGTACGCGGGTGGCCTGTCCGAAAACGAAGGCCCCGAAGAAATCATGGCCGAGTAGGCTCTGCTGTTTTCTCGGATTTCATGGCACCTGAGCACCCCTCAGGTGCCATTTCTTTTTCTCCCACCACCAAAGCCGTACCGAACCCCGACCGTAAGGGAGGGGCCACCCCGGTTACCCGATCCCCCCGTCTCCGCAGCGAACGACCCCCAATCTGCTAACCTCCCAATGTGCGCTACTTCCTGACCTTCGCCTGCTACGGAAGCCACCTCCCCGGAGACGCCAGAGGCACCATCGACAGAGACCACAACACTCCAGGCACCCGCGCACCCAATCCAAACGCTATAAGAAGTCTGCCAACACCGAAACTGGGCTCTCCAAGCAGCCCAAAGCCAGAACCAACCACGTCCACGCCATAGTAGAAGCCGAAAGCCCCACCCGAACCCATCCTAAACACCTTCAAATCCTACGCCAGCCGAGCCCTAAACAAAATGGAACCCGTGCAAAAGGGCTGGGCCAGGCACGGAAGTACCCGCTACCTCTGGAAAGACCAGGAGGTCCAGCAGGCTATCCAGTACGTCATCGACGAACAGGGAGCCTCCATGTCCCACTACATCGCCCCCGCCCTAACTGCACCCCTGGAACTCACGCCCTTGCCTTCCGTACCGCTGGACTCCGAACCACAACATTCCGATCCGCAACATTCCGAACCGCGACCGTAAGGGAGAGGCCCCAGTCAGTAATAAGTGGTGTCCACCAGACGGACGGGTACGTGTTCGCTGTGGAGCCCGAATGGCGTTGTCTTTTCCCCGCGCAGCCACGCCATGAAGTTCTCGTTGGCCCGAACCGACCGTCGGTCTGGACCGAAAGGATGCAGGCTCGGAGGTTGTAGATGACTTCGTCGGCTCGGTCGGGTTGTTGGGCAATGTCGGGGTTTAGTCTAATCAGCGCTTCTCGGAGCCAAGAACCGAACGGGTCTCGGATCAGCAGTTCTTCGCCGATGGACGCATCGAACCCAGAAAACCACTACAGCAAAAATGAAAAAAAGGGGCGGCGCTTTTGCGCCGCCCCTTCCACTCACTACTGACTTACGAACTATGCTGTACGGTTAACCTGCGAGTCATCCCCGCTGGCAAGAATCGCACCCTGCGCTGCCGCCAAACGGGCGATCGGCACACGGTACGGAGAGCACGACACATAATCCATGCCGATCTTATGGCAGAACTGCACCGAACTGGCTTCACCACCATGCTCGCCACAGATGCCGACTTCGAGGCCCGGACGTGCCTTGCGGCCCGCATCTACTGCCATCTTCACCAGCTTGCCAACGCCTTCCTGGTCGAGGACAGCGAAAGGATCAGCCTTGAAGATCTTTTCCCGCTCGTATTCCTTCTGGAAAGCCGTATAGTCGTCGCGGGAAAGACCCATCGTGGTCTGCGTCAGATCGTTGGTGCCGAAGGAGAAGAACTCAGCGGAACCCGCCACGCGGTCAGCAGTCAACGCCGCGCGGGGGATTTCGATCATCGTTCCCACCATGTAATGAACGTTGAGGCCGGCCTTGGTGAAAACCTCTTCAGCCACGCGGACAACGATCTTCTTCTGGTGTTCGAATTCTTCCACCGAACCAATCAGCGGAATCATCACTTCGGGCAGAACCTTCACGCCCTTCTTCGCAACCTGAACGGCTGCTTCGAAGATGGCGCGTGCCTGCATTTCGGTGATCTCGGGGTAGGTGACGCCGAGACGGCAGCCACGGTGGCCGAGCATGGGGTTGAATTCGTGAAGTTCTTCGACGCGGTGCAACAGGGCGGGAAGTTCCTTCTTCAGGTCCTTCACGGCGATGTTGTAGCGGTTGGCGATTTCCTTCTTACCCTTGGCGTCCACGTAAGGCAGCAGAGCCACGTCAACCATCAGGTTTTCGCGCTTCGGCAGGAATTCGTGGAGTGGGGGATCGAGGGTGCGGATGACGACAGGGAAGCCGTCCATAGCCTTGAAGAGACCAGCGAAGTCAGCGCGCTGCATGGGCAGGAGCTTCTTCAAAGCTTCGCGGCGGGACTTTTCGTCCTTGGCGAGGATCATGGCCACCACGAAGGGCAGACGGTCTTCGGCGAAGAACATGTGCTCGGTACGGCAGAGGCCAATGCCTTCGGCGCCGAACGCACGTGCAACCTTCGCGTCGCGGGGGATATCGGCATTGGCGCGAACGCCGAACTTGCCGCGGAACTCATCGGTCCAGCTCATGAACTTGCCGACCGAGGAATGGCTCAGGTTCGGTTCCATCGTCTTCGCCTGGCCGAGGTAAACATCACCCGTGGTGCCGTCGAGAGAGACGAAGTCGCCTTCCTTCACCGTGATGGTCTTGGTGCCAACAACGGCGGTAAAGACCTTCTTCTTTTCGTCGATGCGGATTTCACCTGCACCAACGACGCAGGGGCGACCCATGCCGCGCGCCACAACGGCGGCGTGGCTGGACTTACCACCGATGGCGGTGAGGATGCCCTTGGCAACGTCCATGCCGTGGATATCGTCGGGCGTGGTTTCCTTGCGGACCAGCATGACGGGACCGTGGGCGGCCATGACAACGGCCTGTTCGGCCGAGAAAGCTACGCGACCGACAGCGGCGCCGGGGGAGGCGGAGATGCCGGTGGTGACCTTGACAACGTCATTGAGGGTCTTGGTGTCGAAGACCGGGTGCAGAAGCTGATCGAGCTGGGCGGGGGCCACACGCATAATGGCTTCCTGCTTCGTGATCATGCCTTCTTCCACCATGTCAACGGCGATGCGGACAGCCGCGGGGCCGGTGCGCTTACCGTTGCGGGTCTGCAGCATGTAGAGCTTCTTGTCCTGAATGGTGAACTCGAAGTCCTGCATGTCCCTGTAATGCTTTTCGAGGTCGGTGGTGATCTGCACCAGCTGCGCGTAAGCTTCGGGCAGTTCGGCTTCGAGTTCGGAGATGGGGCGCGGGGTGCGGATGCCGGCGACGACGTCTTCGCCCTGGGCATTGATGAGGAATTCGCCGTAGAAAACCTTCTCGCCGGTGCCGGGGTCGCGGGTGAAGCCGACGCCGGTGCCGGAGGTGTCGCCGAGGTTACCGAACACCATGGCCTGCACGTTGGCTGCGGTACCGATGTCGTCCGGAATCTTTTCCATCTGGCGGTAGTAGCAGGCCTTCGGGTTCCACCAGGAGCCGAACACGGCACCGACGGAGAGGAAGAGCTGTTCGAGCGGGTCCTGGGTGAAGGGCTTTTTGGTTTCCTTCAGGATCAGCTTCTTGTAGTCGGCGATGATGGCCTTGAGGTCGTCTGCGGTGAGGTCGGCGTCGGACTTGACCTTCGACTTGGCTTTACGCTCGTCGAAGATGTGGTCGAATTTCTCCATCTCGATGTCGAGGGCGACTTCGCCGAACATCTGGATGAAGCGACGGTAGCAATCGTAGGCGAAGCGTTCGTTGCCGCTGCGCTTAGCCAGACCAGCCGTCGTCTCGTCATTCAGGCCGAGGTTGAGGATGGTGTTCATCATGCCGGGCATGGAGAACTTGGCGCCGGAGCGGACGCTGAGGAGGAGGGGGTTGGTGTTGCTGCCGAGTTTCTGGCCCATCTCCTTTTCCAGCTTCACGAGGGCCTTTTTCGCTTCAGCCTTCACGGCCTCAGGAATCTGCTTGCCGCTTGTGAAATAGGAGTTGCAGACATGCGTCGCAATGGTGAAGCCAGCCGGCACGGGGAGGCCGGCGCTGGACATTTCCGCGAGGCCGGCACCCTTGCCGCCGAGAGTATCTTTTAACTTGCTGTCGCCGTCGGCTGTGCCGCCGCCGAACGAATAAACGTTCTTGCTCATTTTGTCTCCAGTGTTTGAGAGGAAGTTACGATTTCAGAAAAATCCGCGATGGTCGAGAATTCGGCCAGCATGGTGTGAAGCAGAGTGAGGCGGTTTTGGCGAAGTGCCGGGTCGGGCACGTTCACCATTACCTTGTCAAAAAATTGGTCGATGTACGGGCGCATGGATGCAAGCGCCTGAACCTTTTCGCGCCACGTGAGGGTTGCGAGACGCGCCGTGGCTTCGGTTGTGGCCTGGTAAAGAGCCGCTTCCGCGCCCTCTTCGATGAGGGCTGGGTTAATGGAGCCAGAGTGGCCGGAGCCAGCCTGGCGGAGGATGTTCTTAATGCGTTTGAAGCCTGCGGCGACGGGTTCGAAATTCTCAGTCGGGCGAACTTCGCGGATCGCTTCGAGGCGCTCTTCAGCGTCGATCAGATCGTCCCAACCGTTGGCGAGAACTGCGTTCACTTCGTCGTAGGCGAAGCCGCGAATTTCGCGGAAGTAGTAGCGGACGCGGTCGAGGAGGAAGTCTTCCAGCTGCGTATCGCCACCGAGGAGATTGCGGAGCGGCAGGCGGAGCTTGCCTTCCACAACGATTTTGACGAGGCCCTGGGCGGCACGGCGCAGACCGAGGGGGTCTTTGGAGCCGGACGGGATGAGAGCCACCCGGAAACATCCACGAAGCGTATCGAGCTTGTCTGCAAGGGCGACCACCTGCCCGGCGACAGTACGCGGGATGGAGTCTTCCATGCTGACGGGCTTGTAGTGGTCGTAGATCGCGGTGGCGACTTCTTCGTGTTCGCCCTGGAACTTCGCGTAGAGACCGCCGATAACGCCCTGGAGTTCGGTGAATTCCTTGACGAGTTCGGTAGTGAGGTCGGCCTTGGCGAGACGGGCGGCGCGGACGGCGTGGAACTCCGACTTGTCGGGGTTAAAGGCGTAGCGAATCTTGGCCTCTTTGATCTCGGCATCGGTGACAGCCTGACCGGGGCGGGCTACGTATTCCTGCAGGACGAGCGCCAGTTCGACGACGCGGTCAGTCTTTTCGAGATAGGTGCCGAGCTTGGCCTGGAAGGTGACGTTGCCCAGGTCCTGCACGCGATCTTCGAGGCGCTTCTTTTGGTCGGTATCCCAGAAGAAGCGGGCATCGTTGAAGCGGGCGCGCAACACGCGTTCGTTGCCGTGGCGGATCAAGCCATCCGGATCGCCATCGGTGTTAGTGACGGCTACGAACGTCGGAGCGAGGTTGCCGTCTGCTGTCTCCACCGAGAAGTACTTCTGGTGGTAGCGCATCACCGTGATGAGAACTTCCTTCGGCAGCGTGAGGAACTCAGTGTCGAAGGTGCCGGTGATGGGCGTGGGCCACTCGGTGAGGTTGACGAGCGTGTGGAGCAGCGCGTTATCGCACTTGTATTTTGTGGGGACGGCGCGGATGCGGGCTTCGCGTTCGGCAGCCGAGAGAATGACAAAGTTCTCGCGGAGCTTGTCTTCGAAGTTCTCGAAGGTGACGGGGAAACGCGAGGCTCCCAGTTTGCGGTGGCCGCTCGATTCGTTGCCGGACCAGACGCCGGCGATTTCGAAGGAAATGACATCGGTACCGAGGAGTGCAACGATCCAGCGGATGGGGCGGATGAAGCGCGCGCCACCCTTGCCCGGCCAGTACATGGTGCGGGGGAAGGGCGTCTTCAGAACCATCTGCGGGAGAATTTCCGAGAGGATGCTGAGGGTGTCGGTGCCGCTGGTCTTGCGGACGAAGCTGAACTTTTCCACCTTTCCGTCGGAGATGACTTCGAGGTCTGCCGGGGCAATGCCCTGCTTCTTGGCGAAGCCGGCGACGGCTGCTTCCGGAGCGGATTTGGCGGGCCCCCACACGCGTTCCTCGGAATCTGGTTCGCGTTCGAGAAGGCCTTCGGCGCGGACCACGAGGCGTCGCGGTGTGGCGTCGGTTCGTAGTGTTACGTCACCCAGTTGGCGATCTTTCACCAGGGTGGCGAGGGACGTGGAGAGGTGTTCCAGGGCTGGGGCCAGGAGCCAATCGGGGATTTCTTCGCAGCCAATTTCGAGGAGGAGATTCATTATGCTGCCACCTCTTCAGTTACAGGATTGTCGATGAGTTGTTCCTGATTGACCCAGGCTTCCGCGACGCCGACGGCCAGCTTGCGAATGCGCTGGATCATACCGGCGCGCTCGGTGACACTGATCGCGCCTCGGGCATCCAGGGTGTTGAAGAGGTTGCCGCACTTCAGGACGTGATCGTAGGTCGCGAGGAGAGGGTAACGCTGCTTCTCGGTGGATTCGGTGTAGCCGTCGATGAGGCGCTTCGCTTCCGTCTCATGGATTTCGAACAGCTTCCATAGCGTGGGAACGTGCGCCGCTTCGAAGTTGTAGACAGAGTACTGGAGTTCGTCTTTGTAGCGAACGTCACGGTACTTCACACCTTTGGTCCACTCAATGTCGTAGACGCTGTCCACGCCCTGGAGGAACGCGGTGAGGCGTTCGAGGCCGTAGGTAATTTCGGCGGGGACGAGATCCAGATCAATACCACCGCACTGCTGGAAATAGGTGAACTGGGTGATCTCCATGCCGTCGAGCATCACCTGCCAGCCGACACCCCAGGCACCGAGCGACGGGTTCTCCCAGTTGTCTTCTTCGAGTTTGAGATCGTGCTTGCGGAGGTCGATGCCGATGGCTTCGAGGCTGCCCATGTAGAGTTCGATGACGTCAGCCGGCGTGGGCTTCAGAATCACCTGCAACTGCATGTGCTTGTAGAGACGGTTGGGGTTATCGCCATAGCGACCGTCGGCCGGGCGTCGGCTGGGCTGCACGTACGCGGTGCGGTAAGGCTTCGGGCCGAGGGCGCGAAGGAACGTCTCGGGGCAGGAGGTGCCTGCGCCAACTTCAACGTCGAAAGGCTCCTGGACGATGCAGCCTCGGTCGCTCCAGTATTGCTTCAGGCGAAATACATTTTCCTGAAATGTGGGCGGTTTGGTTAGGGACATGGAATTAAGCAGCGGTCTCCAGCACGGGAAGTGTAATGAGTTTGCGTTCGATATGCGCTTCCATTTGCTGGGCGAGGAAGCGGCGCAGGTTGGCGGCGGTTGACTGGGTCCAGGTGCGTTCGCTCAATTGTGCAATGGGCGTCCGCAGGATTTCGTCGGCGATGATGCGGGATTCGGCGTCGAGTTCCCAGGCACCGCGAAGGTCGAGGGCGCGTCGGCAAGAACCGCAGCAGAGGCCGGCGCGGTTGCGGATGAAGAAGGCGCGTTCCGGTTGTTCGGGGTCTTCGAGCCAGCTGCCGCAGGAGATGCAAACGTGGAGTTCGGGGAGGAGGCCCGCGAGGCGCACAGTCCAGACGCTGAAGTAAGTGACGGCGCACCAGACGGACCCGGGCTGGCGGCTTTTCAGATGGTCGAGGGCGACCCCGAGGAGGCGGAAATACTTTTCATTGGGTTCGGCGGCGGGCAGAATTTGTTCGGAGACTTCGGCGAAATAATCGAGAGCACAAGCCGCCCCGAAATCACCGAGGAGGCCGAATTGCGAATCCAGCACCTCGCATGAGTCCAGATTTACCAGTTCCCGATTCTCACGCTGAAAATATGACATTCGTATGTGCGACAGCCGTTCCAACCCGGACCCAAATCCGCTCTTTGGCCGCCTGGCTCGCCGGGCGACTCCCCGCAGTTTTCCCAGATCTCTCGTCAGGAAACTCACGATGAGATCGCCCTCACGGAAGGGCCAGGTTTGCAGGACGAAGGCTTCGCTCACACGAGCGGGCATAAGAAAAAACCAGGAGGAATATCCAAGGTTAACATGCGCGGGGCTTGCTGTTGTTGGCAGGAGGGCGGTAAGCTGGCGTCTGCACTCCAATGAAAATCACTGATTCGATCTCTCGGCGAAGTTTTCTGGGTTCCGTTGCGGCCGTCGTAGCCAGTTCCCAGGCTCAGACGACCCGGCCTCCCAACATTGTTCTGGTGATGACGGATGACCAGGGTTATGGAGATTTGGCGGTTCTGGGCAACAAGGTGGTGAAGACACCGAACCTGGATCGGCTGCATGCGGAGAGCCTGCGGTTTACGGACTTCCATGTGAGCCCGACGTGTGCACCGACGAGGAGTGCGTTGCTGACAGGCAAGCATGAATTCCGGAACGGGATCACGCATACGATTCTGGAGCGCGAGCGTATGAGTTTGCAATCGACCACGATCGCGCAGTTGTTGCAAGGTGTCGGGTACTCGACCGGCATCTTCGGTAAGTGGCACCTCGGCGATGACGATGAGCGGCAGCCCGGGAAGCGTGGGTTTGGCGAGACGTTTATTCACGGGTGTGGCGGGATCGGGCAGGATTATCCGGGGACGTGTTCGGATGCTCCTGGCAACACCTACTTTGATCCGGTAATTCGGCACAACGGGACGTTTGAGCGGACCAAAGGGTTTTGCACCGATGTGTTCTTCGGCCAGGCGCTGAAATGGATTGAGGCACAGCGCAGTTCGGAAAAACCGTTCTTCGCGTACATTACGCCGAACGCACCGCACGCTCCTCTGTCTTGCCCGGAGGAGTACAAGCGCATGTATGAAGGTCTGGGGTTGCCGGAAGCGACGCAGACTTACTTCGGAATGGTGACGAATATCGACGACAACGTGGGGCGTCTTGTGAGTCGGCTGAATGACTGGGGCCTGGATCGGAACACGTTGTTCATCTTCATGACGGACAACGGTGGAACCGGTGGGGTGAAGGTGTTCAATGCAGGAATGCATGGGGCGAAGGGGACGCCGTGGACTGGCGGGACTCGGGTGCCCGCATTCTTCCGCTGGCCGGGCAAGATTCAGCCCGGAGATGCGTCGCAACTGGCGGCGCATATTGATCTGTTGCCGACGTTTGCGGAACTGGCGGGGGTTACCTTGCCCGAGGCGCTGAAACTGGACGGGCGGAGTCTGGTGCCCGTGCTGCGAGATGCGAACGCACCGTGGGAACACCGTTTGCTGTTCACGCATGTAGGCCGCTGGGATAAAGGGAAGGCGGCGGAATCGAAGTACCTGAACTGCAGTGTTCGGAGCAATGTTTACAACATGGTGCGATTGAGTGCGGCGAAGCCCTGGGAGTTGTACGACATGCAGGCCGACCCGGGCGAGACGAAGGACATTGCAGCTGCGAAGTCCGAGTTTGTGGCCAGGATGGACGCGGCGTACACGACGTGGTGGAACGAGATCCTGCCTGGGTTAGAGAATGAAAATGCCGTACCACCTGCTGTGGCACCTTACAAGAAGGCGTACTGGAAGCAGTACGGTGGTGGTCCGGGTGTGATTTAGCAAGGTTCGCAGCGTGACCGCTACACTTTAAGTTCATAGTGCCTGGCCCCAGCCATATTGCCCGACTCGCTTTGCTTGGCCTGATCCTTCTGGCCAATGCCTTCTTTGCTGCTGCGGAAGTGGCTTTGCTTTCGGTTCGGGAATCGAAGCTTCGGCATCTGGCGGATGAGGGGCATGCTGCGGCCCGGATGGCCCTGGCTTTGTTGGAGCGACCGGAGAAACTGCTTTCCGTCACTCAGGTTGGGGTGACTCTGGCGAGCCTGGGCCTCGGCTGGGCAGGTGAAGACACCCTGTACGAGATCTTCCTCGCGCTCTTTCGGCCGCTGCTGACTCCGGCGACTGCCTCGGTCCTGCACGCGCTGTGCTTTTTGCTGGCTTTCCTGCTGATGACCTACTGTCATGTGGTCATCGGCGAGGTGGTGCCGAAGAATCTCGCTATCGAGAAAGCCAGCGCTTTGGCTGTCATTGTGGCTCCGGTCCTGACCGTGATCTCCCGTGTCATGTCTCCCTTCGTCAGCTTCATCGAGGGGTCGTCCGCTGCGATCACGAGGATGCTGGGTGTGAAGGCGGACCATCGCGGCGGCGGGCATTCGGCGGAAGAACTGAAGCTGATTGTCACGTCGAGCCGATTCTCGGCTGACCTTCCGGAATCGCAGGAAGACATGATCCACCGGGTTCTGGATCTGAAAGATCTTTCGGTGCGCGAATTGATGAAGCCGCGGCGGGATATCGTGTCGGTGCCGCACAACTCTACGCTCGATCAGATTCTGGAGACGATGGTGTCGAGCCAGCACTCGCGGCTGCCGGTTTGGGAAGGCCAGAGGGAACAGATTGTCGGCATCGTGTTCTTCAAAGACATGCTGCGAGTCTGGCAGGATCGGCGCACGGCCCGTCGACAGGGTCGGCCGCAGACAATGTTCCATCTGCAGCGCGTGATGCGGAAGCCGCTCATTGTGCCTGAGACGAAGCCCGCGCCACAGATGCTGGATGAGTTCCGCCTGGGCCATACACATATGGCGATGGTGGTGGATGAGTTCGGCACGGTGACGGGGATACTGACGGTGGAAGATATCCTGGAGCAGATTGTTGGCGAAATTCAGGATGAGTTTGACGAGAAGCTGATGGTGCCGGATGAGACGTCGGCGCTGGTGGATGTGGATGGCGCGATAACGATTGTGGATCTGGAAGCTTCGTACGGCGTGGAGTTGCCCACGAATGCAGGGTTCGAGACGCTGGCGGGGTATATCCTTTACCGTCTGGGGCATGTCCCGCAGGTGGGTGAGGCCGTCGCGTTTGAGGACAGGGTGTTCACCATCGTCTCGATGGAGCGGAACCGGATTGCTCAGGTTCGGGTGGAGAAAAAAGCCGCAGATGCTGGGAATTGATTCGAAGGCCGCTCGTGCAACCTGGTCAGCGGTGTTGCTGGTACTGTTACTGGTCGCCGCCTGGTTGATTCGCGATACCTTGCTGGTGTTTGTGATCGCGCTGATGTTCGCCTATCTCCTGTATCCCTTGTTTGACATGCTGCAGACCCGATTCGGGGCGCGAACTCCGGCATTAGTGCTCACGTTCGTGCTGGTGCTGGGGTTGCTGACGGGGTTCGGAGTTTTTCTGGGCTCGCATGTCGGGGCGGAGGCGAAGCTGCTGGCGGTGCAACTGCGACGGCCCGGGTTGCAGCAACAGATTGCCGATTGGAAAATCTTCGAGATCCCGGTGGGTGCGCAGATCACGGAACACTACAGTGAGATTCTGGCGGCGATTCCGGCGCTGACGCTGAGGATCCTGGAGGCGTCATCGAACCTGATTGACCTAATCCTGATTCCGATTCTGGCGTTTTTTATTTTGAAGGACGGGCGCGAGTTGCGCGCCGGCGTGCTGGAGGCCTTTGACTACAACCGCCGTTTTCTGGAAACTCTGCTGGACGATGCGCATACGATGATGCTTCAGTACATGCGGGCGCTGTTGCTGCTGTGCATGGCTGTTCTGGCGATCTTCAGCGTGGTTCTTCATACGATGGGCGTTCCGTACGCTATCCTCCTGGCCTCCATTGCGTTCATGCTGGAGTTCATCCCCATGGTGGGGCCTTTGGGGGCGGCTGGAATCATCCTGACCGTGAGCTACTTCAGTGGCTATCCGCACGTGTGGTGGATTGCGGCGTTCCTGGGTGTCTATCGATTGTTTCAGGATTACGTACTTTCGCCACACCTGATGAAGAAGGGTGTGGAGTTGCATCCCCTGATTGTGATCTTCGGCGTGCTCGCGGGCGGCGAGATTGGCGGCGTAGCGGGTATTTTTCTCAGTATTCCGATTCTGGCGATTTTCCGGTTGCTGTACCACGAGCAACGGAAGGTAATCCCGGCACAAAACTGATCAACTCGTCGGCCGAGACCGAAAAACAGTCGTCTACTTCACCACGATATTGACCAGCTTGTCGGGCACGGCGATCACTTTCACAATCGTCTTGCCTTCCAGCGCGGCGATCACCTTTTCATCGGCGCGGGCGGCGGCTTCGAGAGCAGCTTTGTCGAGGCCTGTAGGTACCGTGAAGCGCGCTCGGATCTTGCCGTTTACCTGGACCGGGATTTCCACGTCGGTTTCGCGGGCCAGGTCGGGATTGAACGCCGGCCAGGCCTGGCGGAAGACCGGACCTTCTTTGCCCAGTTCTGCCCAGATCTCCTGCGCCAGATACGGGGCGAACGGAGCCAGCAGGAATACGAAGATCGTGATCACCTGCTCCATCGCGGCAGCAGAGATCTTCGTTTCTTCGGCGTAGAGATCGTTCGTCAGTTCCATCATGGCGGCGATGGACGTGTTGAAGTGCCAGCGGGAATCGAAGTCTTCGGTTACCTTCTGCAACACCTGATGAGCTTTGCGGAGAACTTTCGCGTCGGAAGTACCGTCGCCGCCGGGCGTCCCTATGTTGCGCGTCGCGTAACGGTAGACTCGGCTGAGGAAACGATAAATACCTTCCACTCCGGCATCGATCCAATCGACATCCTTCTCCGGTGGCGCGGCGAACAGGGCGAACAGGCGGGCGGTATCGGCACCGTACTTATCGGCGACATCATCGGCGGGAACCACGTTCCCGACAGACTTCGACATCTTGGTGCCGTTGCGGATCACCATGCCCTGGGTGAAGAGTTTCTTCACCGGCTCATCGAAGGTAATCAGGCCAACGTCGCGCATCATTTTGGTCCAGAAGCGCGAGTAGATCAGGTGGAGAATAGCGTGTTCCACGCCGCCGATGTACTGGTCGATGGGGAACCAGTAGTTGACCTTCTCGCTGTCGTAGGGCGTGGTGGAGTTCTTTGAATCGCAGTAGCGGTAGAAATACCAGCTGGAATCGACAAAGGTGTCCATGGTGTCGGTCTCGCGCAATGACGCTGCGCCGCATTTCGGACAGGGGGCGTTGACGAATTCGGGGACGTCTGCCAGTGGGGACCGGCCCTTGCCGGTGATCTGGACCTGGCGCGGCAGCAGGACGGGCAGTTCGTTATCGGGCACCGGAACCACACCGCAGGTGGTGCAGTGGATCATCGGAATCGGGGTGCCCCAGTAACGCTGGCGGGACACGCCCCAGTCCTTCAGGCGATAGGTGATGGCTGCTTTACCGAAACCGTTGGCTTCGGCATGGGCAGCCATTTCGCGACGGGCCTCCGCGCTGGGCGTGCCGCTCCAGGGGCCAGAGTTTTCCACGATGCCGTAGTCGCCGTTTGAGACCTTGAGCGGTACTTCAGGCAGGGTTCCGTCCACAGGCCGAATCACCGGACGAATGTTGATGCCGTACTGTGTGCAGAATTCAAAATCCCGTTCATCATGCGCGGGAACGGCCATGATGGCACCAGTGCCGTAGCCCATCAGGACGAAGTTGCCGACCCAGACCGGAACGGACTCGCCATTGAACGGATTGATGGCGCGGAGACCGGTGTTGAAGCCTTCCTTCAGGACATCGCCGGGACCCTGGTTCGCCCGGGCGTCGATCATCTTGCGGGCCTGCGCTTTTTCATCAGCGCCCAGCTTACTGACGAGTTGGTGCTCCGGCGCAATGATCATGCAGGTTGCGCCATAGATGGTATCGACGCGGGTGGTGAACACGCGGACGGGACCGTGGCCGACAACGTCAAAATCGACCTCAGCGCCTTCGCTGCGACCGATCCAGTTGCGCTGCATGGTGAGGACGCGGTCGGGCCAGGAGCCTTCCAGCTTGTCGATGTCATTGAGCAGCTCTTCGGCGTAGGCGGTGGTGCGGAGGAACCACTGTTCCAGGGCGCGCTGTTCCACGGGCGTGCCTTCATGACGCCAGCAGCAGCCGTCCACAACCTGTTCGTTGGCCAGAACGGTGGCACAGATGTTGCACCAGTTGACGAGCGCCTGTTTACGGTATGCGAGGCCCTTTTCGAACATGCGGATGAAGAACCACTGATTCCAACGGTAGTAGTCGGGTTCGCAGGTAGTGACTTCGCGGTCCCAGTCGTAGGAGAACGCAAAGCGGCTGTGCGTCTTCTTCATCTTCTCCACGTTGGAGAGGGTCCAGTCGCGCGGGGGACGGTTGTTCTTGATAGCGGCGTTTTCGGCGGGCAGGCCGAAGGCGTCCCAGCCCATGGGGTGGAGGACATTGTAGCCGCGCATCCACATGTAACGCGCCAGGGCGTCACCGATGGAGTAGTTGCGGATGTGGCCGATGTGGAGCGCGCCCGAAGGGTACGGCAGCATTTCGAGGACGTAGTACTTGGGGCGCGAGGAGTTCTCCTCGGCGCGGTACAGGTCGGGGTCAGAACCCCACTGGTCGTGCCATTTCAGCTCGATCTGGTTGTGGTCGTATATCTTTTCGGGCATTTCAGTA
>RGPS01000103.1 GCA_010084195.1 Terriglobia bacterium | reverse complement strand
GATGGAGTAGTCGCCGGTGCGCACGAAGGGAACATTGAACTCGCCACGTTCGTTGGTTTTGGTTTTGCGTGTATCCTGGGTCCCCTGGTGGACCACGGTGATACCGGCGCCGGGAATGACGGCTCCGCTGGAATCCGTTGTAACGCCGACGATGGTGCCGCTGGTCACCTGAGCTGTGGCGACGGCGCACGTAACGAGCAGGCCTGTAATAAATGCGCGAAAAATGCGGGACATATGGGTCTCCTGCGCCAGCGGACACTGGCGTCTTGCAGAATGATGAACTGAACCGGAAGCCAGTATATACCCTATGGAGACGCCAGGCGATCAAGGAATTCCGTTGCAGGTCCAAACTTGCGTGCGGCCAGCCAACTCCGGTTTTTGGGCAATTTGAGTCGCCAAAACCACCGGGCCGGCAATGACACGGTTGGCGTTCTGGTCTCAAGGGGCTGGATGGAACACCTTAAAGCGTGTGACACTTTATTTGTGGCTACCCGCAATGTGACGCTCACACTCCATGGCACCATTACCTGGAGCCGGGATTCATTGCATGAGCGGTGACCGACAGCGCGGCGGGTTTGTTGATACGAATATCCTGATTTACGCCTTCGATGCCACAGCGGGGGACCAACGTCGGTTTGCTTCCCAGTTAGTCAGCCGTCAGTGGATGGACCGTCAAGGCTGCCTGCGACCAGAACGCTCATCCTGGAACCCGAGCAAGCTGCGTTGCAGGTAAGCCGGTTCGGGCGCTGGCGTGTTCATCGTCCTTCAGTTGGTCCGAGGACATGTCCAGTGGACAGGAGTGGGACAATCTCGAGGTGCGCAACCCCTTTCCTCCTGTCAGTCCAGGCTGAGCGGCTGAACCCGCCTGTTTCGGAAAACCAGTCTGGTAGTAGAATACATCCGGAGTGGATCACCATAACCTGGAGCACAACAGAATGACGAAGTCGGTATCGTTACCCCGAACAATGAAGGCTGGCGTTGCTGGAATGGCAGTGTTTTGCCTTTGGGGGCCGGTGACAATCTCTGCGCAGCAAAGTAATGCTAATCCGCAGCATCAATTCGCAGATAAATATTGTGCATCGTGTCATAACGAGCGACTGAAGAGTGGCGGCTTGAGTCTGGCCCAGGCCGACGCGTCGAAGCCGGCGGCGCTGCCGGAACTCTGGGAAAAGGTGGTTCGGCGGCTGCGCACGGGCGTGATGCCGCCCCCGGGGGCGACGCAACCTGCTGAGGCGGAGCGATTGTCGATGCTGACCTGGCTGGAAACGTCTCTGGATCGAGCGGCGGCGGCAAAACTGAATCCGGGTCGCACGGAATCTCTGCGGCGCATGAATCGAACTGAATATCAGAATGCAATCCGGGACCTGCTGGCTCTGGATATTGACGCTGCGGCCATGCTACCGGCCGATGAGAGCGGGCATGGCTTCGACAACGTCATTGTGGGGGATTTGTCGCCCACGCTGCTGGATCGTTATATTTCTGCGGGGCAGAAGATCAGTCGACTCGCGGTGGGGAGTACGCAGACGGCTGTGCAGAACGAGACGCTTGCACTGCCCGCCGATCTGACGCAGGAGGATCACTTACCAGGGATGCCGCCAGGGACGCGCGGCGGCATGGCGAAGAAGTATACATTTGCGCAGGATGGTGAGTATGAGATCCAGATCTCACTGATGCGCGATCTGGCGGGAATCATCAGTGGTCTGCGCGAGAACCGTCCGCACGAGATGTTGGTGTTGCTGGACCGGGAGCCTGTGCATAGCTTCACGATTTCGAAAACTGCACTGGGTGATCAGGTGCTGAACGAAAAGCCTTTGAAGACGCGCATTGCCGTAAAGGCAGGGCCGCACAACCTGGCGATTACTTTTATGAAAGAAGGCTCGTCGCTGATTGAAACGCCCCGACAGCCGACAGAATCGCGCTTCAATGACAGGCGGCATCCGAGGACAGCACCGGCGATTGACCAGATCTCTGTTACCGGGCCTTATGCACCCAAGGGTGCGGGAGACACACCGAGCCGCCGTCGCGTGTTTGTATGCCGGCCCGCGGGGCAGGATAAGTCGCTGGAAGAAAAATGCGCCGGGGAGATTCTGTCAACACTGATGCGCCGTGCCTATCGACGACCGGTGACGAAGGATGAAGTGGAATCGCCGCTGGCCTTCTACAAGCGAGGTCGTGCGGACAGCGATTTCGACGCCGGCATTACGATGGCGCTGACTGCGGTACTCACCAACCCGGAGTTTCTGTTCCGGGTGGAGAGCGACCCACAGAAAGTTGCGGCGAGTGGGGTTTATCGGGTCAGCGATCTGGAACTGGCGTCGCGCTTGTCGTTCTTCCTGTGGAGCAGTATCCCCGACGATGAATTGCTGGAGGTGGCGGTTCGGGGCAAGCTGAGCCAGCCGGGCGAGTTGGAGAAGCAGACGCGACGGATGCTGGCGGACCGACGTTCGGTGAACCTGGCGACCAATTTCGCGGGGCAGTGGTTGCGGCTGCGCAATGTGGAAGCGATCAATCCGAGTGGCAATCTGTTTCGGGACTTCGACGACAATCTGCGGCAAGCCTTCCGACAGGAAACGGAACTGTTCTTTGACAGCGTGCTGCGCGAGGATCGCAGCGTGCGTACGTTTATCAAAGCGGACTATACCTTCCTGAATGAGCGCCTGGCGAAACACTACGGTATTCCAAATGTGTATGGAAGTCGGCTTCGAAGGGTTGCGCTTTCTCCCGAGAGCAGGCGCGGCGGTCTGTTGCGGCAGGGCAGCATTCTTTCGGTGACTTCGTATGCGACACGGACATCGCCCGTACTTCGTGGCGTGCTGGTGCTGCGCAATATTTTCGGGGCTCCGACGCCGGCACCGCCTCCGAACGTACCGGCTCTGGATGAGAGTACGATGGCAGCGAATCTTCCGATGCGGCAGCGCCTGGCTGCACATCGCAGCAACGCTGTTTGCGCAAGTTGTCACCGCACGATTGATCCGGTGGGGTTCTCGCTGGAGAATTTTAATGCGCTGGGTCAGTGGCGGGATATTGAAGTGGAAGAGCAACCGGTGGATTCGTCGGGGGCTTTGCCGGGTGACAAGGAGTTCCGCGGGATAGACGGCCTGGAAGCGGCGCTGCTGCGACGTCCGGAGTTATTTGTGACCACGCTGACGGAAAACCTGATGACTTTTGCGCTGGGGCGAGGCGTGGAGTACTACGATGCCCCGGCGGTACGCAGGATTGTGAACGATGCAGAGAAGGCCGAATATCGGTTTTCTTCGCTGATTCTGGGAATTGTGAAAAGCGCTCCGTTCCAAATGCGGCGCGCGGAAGTCAGTGCCAGGTAAGAGGAGCATGCGATGTTTTTAACCAAGAAAGCAATTCCGCGACGGATGTTCCTGCAGAGCACGCAGGCTGCGCTGGCCCTGCCATTGCTGGACGCGATGATTCCGGCCGCGACGGCCTGGGCACAGACACCGCAACACGCGCCTGCTGAATGCCTATCCAGGGACACACGACACGTCGAACGCCGCGTTTCTAAGCGCGGCAAGTTCGAAGCATACGGAGAGTTCGGATTATTTTCTGGGCACGACCGTGGACCAGGTGGCGGCGAAGCAGCTGGGCCGCGACACGCAACTGGCGTCCCTGCAGTTAGCCATGGATCTGAATCCGCTTGCCGGCGTGTGCAACAACGGCTACGCGTGCGTCTATCAGAATTGCCTCTCGTGGTCTTCACCAACAACTCCGCTGCCCTCTGAGGCTCACCCGAGGGTGGTGTTTGAGCGCCTGTTTGGGGAAGGTGGCGATGCGAACGCGCGGCGGGCGGCCCTGCACAACCGGACGAGCCTGCTGGATTCGTTTACGAAGGACATTGCCAGGCTGAAGCAGCGGGTGGGCGCCCCGGATCGGGTACGGCTCGATCAGTATCTGGATAGTGTTCGGCAGGTAGAGCGTGAGATCGGGCGCGCGGAGAAGGCGGTGTCGGACAACAAGACTCCGGATCTCGATCGGCCGGTAGGTGTTCCGGCGTTGTTCGCCGACCATGCGAAGCTGATGTTCGACCTGCAGATTCTGGCCTTTCAGGCGGATATCACGCGCGTTGTCACCTTTCAGCTGGCGCGGGAACAGAGCAATCGGACGTATCCGGAGATTGGTGTGGGGGACCCGCATCATCCCACGAGTCACCATGGGAACGAGCCGGAAAAGGTGGCGAAGATTGCGAAGATTAATACCCACCATGTTTCGTTGTTTGCCGACTTCCTGCAGAGAATGAAGGCTACGCCGGATGGGGATGGCTCGCTGCTGGATCACTCCGTTTATTTGTATGGGAGCGGGATGGGGAATCCCAGCCTGCATGACCATGAGAACCTGCCGATTTTGGTGGCGGGTGGTGCCGCGACCGGTCTGAAGGGTGGGCGGCATATCCGGTATGAGAAGGGAACGAACCTGGCGAACGTCCACCTGACGCTGCTGGATCGGGTGGGGATCCATCTGGATTCGTTTGTGGACAGTACCGGCAAAGTGGAAGATCTGTTTGACCGAATTGACGTTGGGTAGGAGATGCACATGTACTGGAAACAACTGAGCTCACTCGCGCTTGTCTGCGTCGGCCTTGGCTTCGGGGCAACGTCGGCCCCCTTGGCCGACGCGTCTGAACAACGTGATACCGCCAGCATCCGCAAGTTGCTGGGCACGGGTGCGGATGTGAACGCGGCGCAGGTGGATGGCACAACCGCACTGCATTGGGCCACCTACTACGACGATGCGGAGACGGTTGCGTCACTGGTGAAGGCGGGTGCCAAAGTGGACGCGCTGAATCGCTATGGGATGCGACCGCTGGCACAGGCCTGTATGAATGGCAACGCTGCCGTTGTGAAACTGCTGCTGGAGGCTGGTGCCGACGCGAACGCCACGATGAAGGGCGGCGAATCCGCGCTGATGCTGGCTTCGCGGTCCGGGAGCCTGGAGGCGGTGAAGACATTGCTGGCCCGGGGCGCAAGCCCGAAGTCGCACGAGCGGCTGGGCCAGACCGCGCTGATGTGGGCGGCCGCCGAGGGCCATACTGCTGTGGTCCGGGCTCTGCTGGAGGCTGGTGCCGAGATCAATGCGACGGTGGATTCCGGGTTCAAGGCTTTCCACTTCGCGGTGCGGCAGGGGCGGCTGGACACGGTGCGGGCGCTGCTGGAGTCGGGGGCGGATGTGAAGGCTTTGACGCAACGCCCGATGGCTGGGCCCGGGATGGTTGGGCCAGGACGGGCGGGAGGTGGTGGGGTGCGGCCGGGGACGAGTCCGCTGATGCTGGCGGTGCAGAATGCCCACTTCGAACTGGCGATTGCGCTGGTGGATGCGGGTGCGGACCCGAACGATGTGCGAACGGGCTTTACTCCGCTGCACGCGCTGGCCGGAGTTCGTAAACCGGATTCGAGCGACGGGAGTGATCCGGCAGCGCCGACGGGGTCGGGTCGGATGTCCAGCGCTGACTTTGTGCGGGAGATCGTAAAACGGGGCGCGAAGGTGAATTTTCAACTAGCCAAAGGCAGCCCGAAACAGCCCGCTACCTCTTCCGGCATTGCGACTGAAGGGGCGACGGCGTTCCTGTTCGCGGCCGATCGGGAAGATGTTCCGTTGATGCGGTTGCTGCTGGAGCAGGGTGCTGATCCACTGCTGCCGAATGCGAATGGGACTACGCCGTTGATGGCGGCGGCCGGCGTGGGGACTAACGAACCGCTGGAAGAGGCGGGGGAGGAGAGCGAAGCCCTGGAGGCTGTGAAGCTGTTGCTGGACCGTGGGGCGGATATCAATACCGTGGACGCGAATGGCGATACGGCGATGCACGGTGCGGCTTACGGTATTTCGCCGCTGGTGGTGAAGCTGCTGGGCGAGCGCGGGGCCAAACCGCAGATCTGGAATAAACCGAATAAGTTGGGAGGAACCCCGCTTTACGTCGCTGAGGGTTATGCCAGTCGGCTGCCACGTCCCGATCCGGCGACGATTGAGGCGATTACGAAGGTGATGCTGGCGGCAGGGTTGTCGACGGCGGGGGAACGGCCTAAGTTGATTGATTATTATGCCCCGGAGTATTTGACTCCGAAGAAGTAAGGGTGAAAAGTACACGAGGAACGTTACGGATTCCGGTCGCCCTGCACAGACGGTAGAATCAGAGAATAGATGCCTGAAGTCGCTCGATTTTTTGGGATAGTGATTCGAATGTACTTTCGGGATCACAGTCCGGCGCATTTCCACGCCGAGTATGGCGAGCATGAGGCACTGATTGAGATCGAAACGCTGGCCGTCCTCAGGGGAGATCTGCCGAGACGAGCAATGGCGCTGGTCCTCGAATGGGCGGCACTTCACCGTCAGGAACTCCGGGCTGACTGGGACCGGGCTCGTGGTGGAACACCCCTGGAATTGATTGAGCCGCTGGAATAGGGAGAAGGTATGAAACTGGTCCGCATCCGGGAAGCGAAGCCGCTCGGCAACTACCGTGTACAGCTTACTTTGACAAACGACCAAATCGTGGAGAGAGATCTTGGGGCAATGCTGAGGGGGCCGATTTTCTCTGAGATTCGAAGCGACGAAACGCAATTTATGCAGTTGCGCGTGGAAGACGGCACTTTGGTTTGGCCTGGCGGAGCGGATTTGTGCCCCGACATGTTGATTTGGGGGGGCTTACCGCCTGCCGATACTGGAGTGGTTGCAACATGAGCTACCGCCCTCAGCCGGTGGCGGGCTAGTGCACGGCTGTGCG
Organism: Terriglobia bacterium; assembly: GCA_010084195.1. GTDB lineage: Bacteria > Acidobacteriota > Terriglobia > Bryobacterales > Bryobacteraceae > BOG-234. Next base: position 14,546 of record RGPS01000103.1, on the reverse strand, counting down.
CGACCGAGCTCAACTGTTTATACTGAGAACACTCCGAAAGGTCGCCCGATAATGCATACGGTTCGGATTTCGATTACCGGGATGAGTAGGATTTAAGCGTGGGTCAAATACTATCACCGAGTCCGGCTCGCACGTGGATCTTTCAGGCAAATCCGAAGTTCTACGATATTGACGCGGCCCTCGCGGACCTGCGTGAGATGTCGTGGTCCGTCAACCAATACAAACAGTCAATCACTGCCGGGGACGCCGTGTTCCTTTGGAAGAGTGGTTCAGAAGCAGGTATCGTCGCATCAGCGACAGTACTTACAGCTCCTACCGTGATGGACCAAGACGGCCTTCAGTTTGCCGTTCAGGCTGATAAGTTCGACAAACCGGGCTTGCGGGTCTTGCTGCGGATCGAGGATGTCTACCCGCTAACGCTCTCGCGCGATGTTCTGAAAGCAAGGCTCCCCGATCTCTCGATTTTGCAGTCACCCCAGGGGACGAATTTTTCGATCAGTCCAGAGGAGGCGCTGGTCATCCGTGAAATGCTGACGCCTCCCGAAAGAGACGAGGACGAGGTCGCTGCGGGTATAGGCATCGAAGCAGGGAAGGGTTCGCGTGTTTGGGCGTATGCGCCGGGACCAAAGGCGCAGTTCTGGGAGGAGTTCTACCGGGAAGGCATCATGGCCGTCGGATGGGACGAGCTGGGAAACCTTGCTCAATATCCGGATCAGGCCGCAATTACGCAAAAGCTCATCGAGGTCTATCGACCGGCAAGCTCCCCGGTGAATGACTCCCTCGCCTGTTTTGATTTTCGCTATTCCATGAAGCCCGGGGACCAGGTGATCGTAAAGAGGGGCCGGGATGAAGTTGTGGGTTACGGAACTATTATTGGCGATTACGAATTCCGGCCTGAGCGGGCTGACTATCGGAACGTGCGCAAGGTCCGGTGGGAGCGCCGGGGCAATTGGAAATCGAAACCTGTGTTCGCCGTAAAGACACTCACGGATTTCACACCGTACCACGACACGGTTCGGTACTTGACCGAGTTGATAGGAGTCTCCGAGGCACTGGCTTTAAAGCCCGTCGCAGCGATGCTTCCTCCATACACCGTAGACGAAGCGCTAAAAGGAGTGGCCTTTGATAAGGCCGAATTCGGTGCCATTCTTGAACTTTGGCGCGTCAAGAAGAATCTCATCCTCCAGGGTCCTCCAGGAGTTGGCAAGACCTTTTTTGCAAGGAAGCTGGCATACACGCTGATCGGCCAGGAGCTGCCATCCCGGGCCACCATGATTCAGTTTCACCAAAGCTACTCTTACGAAGACTTCATCCAGGGTTATCGGCCAACAGACAACGGGTTTTCGCGGCGGGATGGAGTATTTGTCCGTTTTTGCAAGCGCGCATCCCTTGATCAGGATTCCACCTACGTCTTCATCATTGATGAGATTAACCGAAGCAACCTCAGCAAAGTGTTCGGCGAACTATTGATGCTAATCGAGGCCGACAAGCGAGGCAGCAAGAACTCACTCGCACTGGCTTACTCGGCTTCTGAAGACGAGCAGTTTTATGTGCCGTCCAATGTCCACATCCTGGGTATGATGAACACGGCTGATAGATCTCTGGCGCTTGTGGACTACGCCCTGAGGCGTCGTTTTGCATTTGTGGAGTTGAAACCGCTCTTTGGTTCACCTGCATTTGTCGACTTTCTACAGGAGGGTGGAGCTGAGCCAAAATTCGCAGCGGAGGTGGCAGCGCGAATGCAAGCCCTCAACCAGGCCGTCAGCGAGGAGCAGAGTTTGGGGCCGGGCTTCATGATTGGCCATAGCTATTTCTGCGGGAATGGTTCAGCCCTCAGCGAGAAGGCGTATGCGCAAGCCATTCACCACGAGATTTTGCCCCTGCTTAAAGAGTATTGGTTCGATAATCCAGACCGTGTAGAGGAGTGGACCGATAAATTAGGGGCAAAGTTCAGGGAGTCCTAATTGCCTTCCATCCCCGTCGCGAATATTTACTACCTGCTTTGCTACGCATGGAATGAGTTCGCTCCACGCCAGATTGAGAGACACGCGGCCGAGGAGTTCCCCGATACACTTCATCTTTTTTCCCGGCAGTTGATCATCGGCCTTCAGTCATTACACCGTAGGGGCCTCGAAACGGGGTACATTGCCGTCGAGGAATCCACCAGCACCCCGCGTGGCCGGATTCTAATCGCGTCTTCTATCCGCACGATGACAATGCAGCCCAAGCGGCTCTATTGCACGTTCGATGAGATGAGCGCCGATGTCCAAACTAATCAAATACTGAAGGCCACGCTCAACCGACTGCTCGGAGTGCATGAGCTTGAGCCATCGGTTCGCAGGGAGTTGCGCCAGGCAAGTGCATTACTACGCGACGTCCACGACGTCGAACTGAGCGCGAGGCTGTTTCACGCTGTCCGCCTGCACCAGAATAACCGGCTGTATTCGTTTCTATTGACAATTTGCCGCTTCCTTTTCGAGTGCATGGAAGCTCAGGACCGGCCTGGACAGTATCGCTTTCGGGAGGTTGATCGGGACGAGAAACGTATGCGACGCGTCTTCGAGAGGTTCGTACTGAACTTCTTCGCACGTCGCCAGAAGGCCTTCAAAGTGAAGAGCGAGCGAATGGATTGGTTCGCTTCTGCAGCAGAAGGCTCGGACCAAAATCTACTGCCGGAGATGGCCACGGATGCAAGCCTCCGATCGTCCCGCAGAACAATCATAGTCGAGTGCAAATATACGGAGAAGCTGTTCCATAGTCGTTTTGGTGCCGAGAAACTGCGATCAGAGCACCTGTATCAATTGTGTTCCTATCTGCGCAATCTGGAACATAACGCGGCGGCGCCAGATCGAATTGCGGAAGGAATCCTGCTGTACCCGACCGTCGGCCGGGTGCTTGACGTGGCGTACCGTCTTCACGGCCATTGGGTCAGGATTCGTACTCTTGACCTTAACCTGCCGTGGACGGCGATTGAAAATCAAATGTTGGAGCTGATTGAACCATTACGGGGTTAGTGGGACAACAGGCTTCTTTTCGCGCTGCCAACATCAACCCAAGTAGCGACTGAGGAGAACGTGGTACCAGAGCCCCTTAAGCATGGGCGGCATCAGGCCGGTTGGTTCCGATACGAAATGCTCAGCCTTTACCAGGCATCCCGGTTCAACGTATTCACACGGAAATACGGCTTGTCTTTCTCGGCCGGGTCCATGGTGAAGTCCTGCGCGGTCTTTTTCGGATCGTAGTCTCTCCAGAGCCAGGTCAGGGATTCGGGGAGGTCGAGGGCCGCCTGCGCGCCTCCGTGAGCGGCGGTTCCGAACCTGAAGTGGAAATCATATTCGCGGAGCTTCAGTGAGTTGGCCATCTGGATGTTCTGCATGGGCCAGGAGCCGTGGGTGTTTTCGAGATCGTCTGCGCCATCGCTCGTCCAGATCCGGATGTTCCGCTTCGGATCCTTACGCACCATGAACGGGTAAACGTTGCCGCCATCCACGTTCTCCTTTGAGCGCCACTGGATGGAGGTAAAGCTGCCTACCGCCGAATGCACGCGGGAGAACTTGTCGGGCATGAACCAGGCAGCGTTGAAGGCGCAGATGCCGCCGGAGGATTCGCCGGCTATGGCCCGGCTGTAGCCGTCCTGCCGGAGCTTCCAGGTCTTTTCCACCTCGACAAGAACCTCTTCCATGAGGAAGCGGGGGTAGTGGTCGCTGACGGTGTCGTACTCGATGGCGCGCATGGGGCGGCCTTCGGCCGAAGTGCCGGGGGCGATCATGACATGCACCATCGGGGGCAGCAGGCCCTGGTGGACCAGGTTCTCCGTCACGGTGCGGAGACGAAGACTCGCCAATTCGCCAACCAGGCCCTGGCCGTCCTGCCAGACCATGAGGGGTGCGGGCACGTTCGGATCAACGCCGGGGGAGGCATAGGTCCAATAGTCGTACTTCATGCCGGGGTAGACCTTGCTGGTCAGCGTTTGTTTTTCGCTGAGCTTACCGTGCGGGATGCCGGGCTGGGGGTAGGAGTCGGGATTGTAGCCGACGGCGTCGCCACGGTTGCCGAGGGGTTTGCCGGCGGCGAAGAACTGATACTGGTGGAGAACGCCGGTGCGCATCTTGGTGAGGAGCATCCAGTGCGTGGGATCAACCTGCGCGAGAGCTTTCGGGGGCTGCTGGTCGATAGACACAGTTACCTGGGTGGGGGCAGTTGCGAGGAAGAGATAGTCCTGCCCCCAGACGTTGACCTGAATGGGCGCAGTCATGTTTGCCACGCGCTGCTTCATGGCCGGGCTTTCGGGACCTTTGCGGGCGGCTTCAATACTTTCCGCAGGGGTAGGGGCCTGGGCGCACAGGGCGACGGCAAGGGTAAGACTGGCAAGGAGCGGCTTCATAACGCCTGAGTATATACCGCCGCGCACGGAGCTCCCTGCGGGGGTAGAATGCAGAATACGACGAGATCCACCTGACGAGATCCACCTGAGGAGATTTGACAATGTTTGAATGGAATACACGAAGGCTTGCCGTTTGTTTAGTTGCGCTGACCAGCCTGGTACCGAGCGCGTCCGCTGCTGAGATTCTCATCGGCGACGCGAAATCACAGCCCGAGAGTTTGACGATTGCCCCTGGCGGGGTCCTGATTGTAGGCAGCGCGAGCACCCCGTTCGTGTACAAGGTGCGTGCCGGTTCCGCCACTGCAGAGAAGTTCATTGACGCCAGCACCGAAGGTCCTGGCACGTTTTTCTTCGGGATGCTGGCGGATGCGTCTACAAACACCCTGTGGACCTGTCAGCTGACCCCTGTCGCGGGCGTGACGCCGGTGCAGCGCCACACGGCGCTGCGGAGTTTCGACCTCACAACCGGGGCGCCAAAACTCCGCTGGAACCTGCCTGGCAACAACAGTACCTGCAACGATTTCGCGATCGGCCCGGACAAGGCTCTCTACCTGGCGGACACCGCGAACAGCAAGATCTACAAACTGCCTGCCGGGGCTTCCACCGCCGAGTTGTTCCTGGAGCATCGCGCCCTGTACGGCATAGATGGCGTGGCCTTCCTGAATGGCACGCTCTATGTAAACAACGTCTTCTCGAATAACCTTTACCGGATTCCGGTGGATGCTGCAGGCAAGGCGGGAGTGCCTGTCGATATCTGGATGGACCAGCCGGTCAGCGGGCCGGACGGCATGCGTGCAGCGAACGGCAAACTGATTGTCGCTGAGAACGGCAGCGGGAGGATTTCGATCATCACCGTGAATGGCGACAAGGCCAGCGTCAAGGTGATCAAGGAAGGCCTCAACACGCCGACAGCGGTTGAGCCTGCGGGCGACACGATTTGGATCGCCGAGCGCGGCGCCGGCAAAGCGGTGTCGATCCCGATGCCGAAATAGCCCGGATGCCGAAATAGAAAGCTACGCGCCGAAAGCCGCGCGCGGGTTCAACCACATCAGTTGATCCCGCCACTCTCTATCCAGAAGTGGCAGAAATTCCTTCAAGATGTACGCATAGCCGTCGAATTTCCCGCGACCCGGTTCGCCGACGTGGTACCAGCCCGAATCCTGTGACAGCAGGACTCTTCGCAGCAGACCTCGGTCTGCCATGTACCCGACCGCCTGGCGGTGCCACTCGGCCCCGGCTCGGTTAATGCCGTCGAACTCCACCCAGCCACCAGCGCGCGCCACGCGCTCGTGGACGGTGAGATCCTTCTCGTTTTGCGCATGAACCCAGACCCATTTATTCGTGGCCAGACCACTCGCCTGTACCATTTCCAACTGGTCCAGAGCCGCCCGCCCGTCGCCTGTATGCACGGCCATGGTCAACCCGGTCGCCTTCGATGTGAGGATTGCAGCCGCCACCAGCTTCCTGTCCAGAGGATGAAGTGGACCGCGATTCACGCCGATCTTGATAAAACGGACTCGCTCGCCATCGACGCCATCCCGCCATTCCGCGATCCATCGACGCGCCAGTTGCTCCGGCGTCTCCGCTTTCGCATAAGCAGGCAGATAGATGAATTCGCGGGCACCATACAAACCTGTATTCGTCCAGATGTCTAAATCCGCTGCGCGCGCCAGTCGCTTCAGGAGTTTCGGATCGCGCCCCAGGTAGTTCGGGGTGCAATCCAGCAGCCTTCTGCAGCCAAGAGTACGAATCTCCCGGAGTTTGGGAAGGGCCAGCCGAAATACCTCATCGGCATCGTAGCGCCCGGGGACAATCGCGTCCGCGCCGACGAAGTCGACGAGGACGTGCTCGTGCACCAGGATGATCTTCTCCCTCGGGGGCACGAGCAAGGCCATCAGGAGTTGGCGTCGCAGCATGACTTACTTCTTCAAGTCTATTTCTTCGCAGCGACTTTTGGCAGGGCGAACACATAGTAGCCCTGCGCTTCCGGCTTGCTCACTTTTGTGACGACGCCATCGCCGCCGGAAGCCGCCCAGAAGGCGACGTATTGACGACCGTCCACTTCGTAGACCGCCGGGATTCCGTCGGGGTTGGCTTCGATTTCGGTTTCCCAAAGGATCTTGCCGGTGTCTTTATCGAAGGCGTGGATGTAGCCGTCGCCATTCGAGCCGACGAAGATCAGGCCACCGGCAGTCACAATCGGGCCGTTGCGGGGCCGAACGCTCCCGGTGTTCTTGATCCCTTTTGCCGCGAGCGCAGGAATCGTGCCCAGCGTGGTGCGCCATTTGATGGTGCCTTCATTCAGGTCATAGGCCACGAGTTCCGTCCACGGAGGCCCGACCGCAGGCATCCCGTTGGTGGCGCGGAAGGGATTGCCGTAAGGTCCCCAGAAACGGGTCTGGCCCGGCGGGGGAGGTGACATGGGCGGGCGCACAGACTGCGTCGGCTGGACAACGCCTCGACCGCCTCTCCCGGCTACTGGATTGGCAAGGTAGCTGATGATGGCGTCGAGTTCAGGATTGGAAAGGTCCCGGACGGCGATAGGCGGCATTTGCCCCTTGCCGTTTCGGACCGTCTGCCTGACCAGATCAGCCTTAATATTCGCGGGAGAAGGCATGTTGACGCGGTCGGGACCGTGGCACTCGCCACAGACGCGGGAGTAGAGGGCCATGGAGGATGAGCCGCCCTGAGATTCGGGCTGCCGCTCGGTGATGACGCGGGTATCGGGGCCGTTCCAGGCACGGACATAGAGCATGCCGGTGGCGGGGTCGCCGGCGGCTGCACCCCAATTGCCGGAACCGTGAGCACCGGGGACTTCGATTTGGGTCTTATCCACAACAGGAGGTGTGAAAATACCCTCGTTGCGCGCATTCAGCATGATGTCCCGAATACGGGCCTTTTCGGCATCATCGAGGTAGGGATTGATCTGGTCCACGCCGAACTTCTGGATACCGAAGGCGGGCGGTTTCGTGGGATAGGGCTGGGTGGGCCAGGATTGTTCACCGGGCACATCGCTTTGGGGAACGGGGCGTTCTTCGATGGGCCAGAGAGGCTCACCCGTCACACGATTGAAGACGTAGAGGAAGCCTGTCTTGCCGGGCTGGGCGACGATGTCGACCGGCTTGCCGTCATGGCGGACGGTGAGGAGTTTGGGGCCCGTGACGAGGTCGTAGTCCCAGAGGTCATGGTGAACGGTCTGGTAGTGCCAGAGGCGTTTGCCGGTGCGGGCGTCGAGGGCGAGCAGGGAGTTACCGAACAGGTTCGTGCCGATGCGATCGGCACCGTACAGGTCGTAGGTGGGCGAGCCAAGCGGGAAGTAAGCAATCCCGCGCTTCTCGTCGATGGCAAACTCACTCCAGGTATTGGCCCCGCCGGCATACTTCCAGGCATCTTTGGGCCAGGTTTCGTAGCCGAATTCGCCGGGGTGAGGGATGGTGTGGAAGGTCCAGACGTTCTTGCCGGTGCGGACGTCGTAGGCGCGGAGGTAGCCGGGGGGCGAATCGTAGAGTTCGCCGGGGGCGGAGCCGAGAATAATCAGGTTTTCGAAGACGTGGCCAGGGGAGCCGGATTGCACCTGGCGCACGTTCTTCACATCGCGACCGAGACCCTCGCGCAGGTTGACGCGCCCGTCGTTCCCGAAGGTGTTGATGGTGACGCCGGTGAGGGCATTCACCTCCTGCAGGTAGCTGTCGGCAGCAAAGATGATGCGGCGATCCGAGCGGTCCTTGCTCTCCCAGTAGTTAAAGCCACGATTGGTGGGGGCACCCTCGACCGGGTGCGACCAGAGTTGCTTTCCCGTGGCGGCATTTAGCGCGACGATTGTCGTGTTGTCACCACCGCGACCCTGGCCAGCAGGATCCTGACTGATAACGAACATCACGCCGTCCGCAACGAGGGGGCTGAAGGCGAACCTGCCGCCTCGCCCGGCGACAGGATGCATCCAGGCTCGTTCCAGTTTGGTGACGTTGGTCTTGTCGATCTGCCGGAGCGGCGAGTACTGCATGGAGTCCATGGTGCCGCCGAAATCGCTCCAGTCGGCAGAGGTTTTCCTGGGCGCGGTGGATTGAGCAACGAGCGCGATCAGGCCGAGTGACGCGACTGCGATGGAGGCTTGTAGGAGGATCTTTCGGGTCATGGCGAGGCTCTCTATTTCTTCCCGCTGGGGGTCGTATCGGCTTCGAGATCACCCAGGACGAACTGGATTCCCGAGAGGATCATCTGGGACAACTGCGGAGTGCCAAAGAGCAGCGACGAGTGGCCCAGCGCGCAATTGAAGACGCGGCCACTGCCATAGCTGCGGACCCAGACGAGACCGTAGTCATTGTCGGGGCGAACGTCCAGAATACCGGTTGCAGGGCCGGATTTGGCGAGGTCGATGCTCATGAGGACGTGGAGCTTTTCACGCGAATAGGGGCCGCTGGGAGGAAAGTGATAGAGCTCGTCCACGTGCGCGACGGAGTGCCCTTCGAACTGTTTCACGATAGGGCTGTTGGGGTCGTCGAGCTTCAGGATGGCCGATTCAAAGGCGCGATGGGGACCGCTGGTGGCACCCATCATTTCGCCGAACTCCGGAACATCGGGAGAGGCATAGGTGGCACCGTGAATCCCGGCCACGCCGCCGCCCTCGCGAACGAAGCGGAGGAGACCGTTTGCCACGTCGGGGTCGCTGAAGACCGGGCCGACGTTGCTATTGAGGAAGATGGCGTCGTAGTCCTTGATCTTCGGGTATTTCAGATTGTCGAGGTCATTGTCGAAGATGGCTTCGAAAGCCCCGGTATTGGCGGCCATCAGTTCCAGCGCGTAGTTGGCGTAGGGGATGGTCCGGTGATAAAACCCACCCTGCGGGCAGATGTCGATGACCAGAAGTTTCCTGGCCTTCTTCGGCGTGACCAGGGCCTTGCGGGGGGACGAATCGCGAATCAGCCAGCGGTCCAGGACGGGGATGCCGCCGTCACTGATATTGGGGGAACCTGCGGAGGGAAGGCCGATGTGGCCGTCGCTGATGGGCGTCTTTTTGGAGATCTGGACGACCTGATGGCCTTCTGCACGACGGGCGTTTTTGGGAAACGCCGCAATTACGGCAGGGGTAGGAGCGATGGTGACGAACAGAGGTCTGACGGGAACTCTTGGCCCCCCGCAGTCGCCGCAGGTCACAGGGGGTGGCGCTGTTGGCGGGTTGAGGCGGGCGAGTTCGAGGAGCAGTTGCTCCGCAGCCGGGGCCGCGTCGGGCAGCGCGAGGCTCAGGAGACGATCATTCACAAGTTTGAGGCCTTCGGCGGACTGGATGCCGGCTTGTGACCACGCGGCGGGGTTTCCGATGAGGCCTATTCGGGAGCTGAAGGGGTTCAGCGCAGCCACGAGTGTTTTCGGGTTGGGACTGTCCAGCGCGACTTTCACGCCAAACTCGGCAGCAAGTTTATCCAGCTCGGGAAGGAGTGCGGGGGCTGCGGAGGTGACGATCATTTCCGCGTCGAGGGCTTTGGCGAAGGCAAAGACACTGCGGCGCGAAGGCGCGTCGGAGGGCATGGTGGCGCGGTACGCGACGAGGCGGAGGCGGAGTTCGGCCAGCCTGTGTTTTGCTCCTGCGACTTCTTCGGCGGAGAGATTATAGTCGAAGTTTTTGGAGAGTTCCGCACTGACTTTTTGGGTGCTGGAAGCTTCGAAGAACCCGGTACCCAGAGAATCCGCCTTTGCTGCGGCTTCCGAGAAAGTGACAGATCCGAGAGAGGCGGCGGAGAACCCCACTTTTACGCCAAGGAGACTCAGTGTTTGGGAACCGATTTGCCGGTTTCCTCGCTTGGAGACACTGGGCGGGGCGGGCGGACCACCTCGACCGGGTGCCTGGGCCTGAATGATGCCTGTGGTTGCGCCCGTAACAACGGCCAAAATCACAATGACAGCGCGGTTACACATTAGGGAACCTGATTTCATCTGTTATCTCCTTGCCGCGATCCGTAGTCAACGATAAAGTACTACTCGCTAAAACCGCGCAGCGAAGGTACTTACCTCCGCCCAGGACATCATATACCCAATCGGGCCTGTGTGGCTACGGGAGGTGAGTCTGGCCTTCGGTGACGGCGAGGATCTGGTTCGTTTTCACTGCCGGAAGTTTGTCAACGATGCCACTCGGCCAGTGGATTTCGAGGTCAGCGGTGGTGGCGTCGAGGAGGCCAAAGTGGACCCTCAGGTCGGACTGGGAAAGGTAGCTGCCGCCGCTTCGCACTTCATCCATCTGCTTGTGGGGCTTTCCGGCGCGGAGCGAGGTGCAATAGATTCTGGTGCCGATTCCAGTCCGGTTGGACTTCGTACCGATGGTCCGGACCTTGAGCCAGGTGTTCTTCAGGGTGGAATCGCAGCGGAGAAGCTGAGGGACATCGTTGATGCAGTTGACAAGAATGTCCAGATCTCCGTCGTTGTCGAAATCACCGATGGCCATTCCACGCCCTGTCACCTTTTCGGTGATGCCGGGGCCGAGGGTGTCTCCGATTTCCTGAAAGCGACCGTTGCCAAGATTGCGCCACGCCAGTTTACGCTGGCGGTAACCGGATTCGAGATCGGAGTCACCGACTTCGGGGTACACGTGGCCGTTGCAGAGCAGGATATCGGCGAAGCCGTCGTTATCGAAGTCCATGAAGGTAGCGCCCCAGCCCAGGAAACGGGTGATACGGCCGAGGCCCGACTGAAAGGTTCGGTCTTCGAAAAAGCCATCTCCGGAGTTGTGATAGAGCGTGGATGTGTCACCTGCAAAGTTGGTCTTGACGATGTCAAAGCGACCGTCGCAGTCATAGTCGGCGACACCGACGCCCATGCCGGCCTGAGGTTTGCCGTCGGCAGAGTAAGCGGCTCCGGATTCGATAGCGACGTCGGTGAAGGTGCCGTCGTGGTTGTTCTTGTAGAGGGTGGAGGAAGTGGAGTCGTTGGCGACGTAGATGTCCGGCCAGGTGTCGTTGTCGAAGTCGCAGACGACGACGCCGAGGCCGTAGGTGCCGGGGGTTTTCAGGATGCCGGCTTCGGCGGAGACGTCAGTAAACGTTCCGTCGCCATTGTTCCGGAACAGGATGTTTTTTCCGCCCTGGAGGCCGGGAGGGCCACAGGCGACGAGGAGACCTTTGTACTTGCAGGGGCCGGACTCGGGAAGGGGGGCAGTTTTCGGATCGAAGTCGATGTAGTTGGCGACGAAGAGGTCGAGGTGGCCGTCTTTGTTGTAGTCGAGGAAGGAGCAGCCGGTGTTGTGGCGTCGCAGGCCGGATTTGGTGCGGGTGGTGACGCCGGCTTTAGCGGCCACATCAATGAATTTGCCGTTGCCGAGGTTCTTCCAGAGGGAACAGTCGCCCCAGTAGGTGACGAAGAGATCGTCGAGGCCGTCATTGTCGAAATCGCCAACGCAGCAGCCGCCACCCCACCCGGTGCGAGCGATGCCGGCTTCGCGGGTGACGTCGGTAAAAGTGCCGTCGCGATTGTTTTTGTAGAGACGGCTGACGGGGCTGGCCGGGGAGACGACCTTATCTTCGAAACGGGTGCCGTTGGAGAGGAAGATGTCGAGCCAGCCGTCGTTGTCGTAATCGAAGAAAGCGGCGCCGCAACCGGTGGTTTCGAGAAGGTATTTATTGCGCTTTTCGCTGCCGTAGATGGTTTTGGAGCGGAGGCCGGCTTCGCGGGCGATGTTGATGAAGCGGATGCCGTCGGGTGTGGGCGGGATAGTCGAGGTGGAGCCGGGTACCTGGCCCAGGAGCTGATCGAAGGTAAAAACGGCTGCGGTCCGACTGACAGAGTGCAGGAATCCGCGACGGTGGGGGCTGCGCATAAAAAAGCTTCAGTTCATGATAGCGGGAGTGAGAAAGGCCCGGGGCGACGCCGCGCTGGTATTCTCAACGCAGGAAACGCAATGACTTGCCCCAAATGCCGGGTGAAGATGAAGCAGGAAAACCACCGGCACCTGTCACATGGCAACCGGAAGTGGCGTTGTCCCGTTTGCCAAAAAGTCCGGATGCAAAAGCCGAAGGGGAGGAAGGAGCGGGAGTAGGTTCCAGCGGGCGGTTCATTGGGCGAACATCCTACAATGGGAGTTCGCATTTATTTTCGTATTCGAATGATCTTCATGTTCGAATCATCCATACAGGTGGAGAACCAATGAAAGCAGGAAAGATCGGGATTTTGACGGGGGGCGGCGACGTCCCCGGCCTGAATGCCGTTATCAAGACCGTTACGTACCGCGCCGGAGAACTCGGCCGTGAAGTCACCGGCATTCGCCGTGGCTGGGAAGGCCTGACGCACCTGAACTGGGAAGACCCGGCCTCGGTGGAGCGCTATGTCCGACCGCTGGACAGGGAAAACACCCGCAATATCGACCGGACCGGAGGGACGTGGCTCCATAGTTCACGGACGAATCCCCTGAAGATGAAAAAGGTTCCTGCGTTTCTGGCGGGCGAGGGTTTTACAGCGGCGGAGAACACCAAGCGCGGCGTCACTTCGACCGTTTACGACATGAGCCCGGCGGTTCTGCGGAACCTGGAAAAGCTGGAAATTGAGTACCTGGTGGCGATTGGCGGCGATGACACTCTGAGCTACGCCGCACATCTGGACAAGTTGGGCGTGAAGGTTGTCTGCGTTCCGAAGACGATGGACAATGACGTTCGGAATACCGAATACTGCATCGGGTTCTCGACGGCCGTTTCGCGGGCAACAGATGCGATTGACCGGCAGCGGACCACGATTGGCTCCCACGAACGCATTGGTGTATTTCGCATTTTCGGCCGCGACGCGGGTTACACGGCTCTCTATACGGCGTATGTGAACTCGATGCGCTGCGTGATCCCTGAGTACAAGGTGGATGTGGATAAGCTCATCAACCTGCTGGTGGAAGACAAGCAGAAGAACCCGAGTTCCTACTCGCTGGTGCTGTTATCGGAAGGCGCGGAGTGGGTGGGTTACGAAGTGCAGGAGTACGGGCGCCCGGACGGGTATGGTCACCGCAAGAAGATGAACATTGCTGAGATTCTGGCGGATAAGATTCAGGGCCAGACGGGGGAGGAGACGGTGGTCAGCGATCTGACCTATGATCTTCGCTCCGGGGCTCCGGATTTTGTCGACAGAATGGTGGCGTCAACGTTCGCGGGGATGGCCATTGACACGATTCAGACGGGCAAGAGCGGCCTGATGATGGCCATCAACCAGGGTTGTTATGCGGCAGTTCCGATTCCGGACCCAAAGCTTGGACCTCGCGCGGTGGACATTGCCAGCATGTACAACACCGACCGTTACCGGCCGAGCTATGCGAATAAGGAAGGTTTGCCGATCTTCCTGACGCGGCCGTAGCCTGTGAAGTGGCGATTTTCGGAGTGGCTGCGTGGGGAACCCGCAGCCGCTCCTGTCGTTTTTGAGCCTGCTACCCCCCGGGCCAGTCTTACGGCGGAACTGAGTCGCGAGATTCGGGCGAGTTTTAACGAAGCGTCGTACGATGAAGAGCATTTCCCGTCCACGATTGATCCGCGCATTCAGCACGTTCAGGTATTGCTAAAGTTCTTCGGAGATCTGACCGATAAACGTGTGTTGGATGTCGGGTGCGGCAAAGGACGGTTTGCCCGGGTTTTGTCGGAGAGCAATCCCCGCGTGGCAGTCTCTGGGCTGGATATCTCGGAGGCCATGCTGACGTGTGTTCCCGAAGGCGTGGAAAAGGTATCCGCTTTGATGACGGACTTGCCCTTTGCCGCCTCGACGTTTGACTTTGTGTACGCGACGGAATCGCTCGAGCATGCCGTCGAGATTGAACGCGCAGTGGCGGAGATGTGTCGGGTCCTGAAGCCGGGTGGGCGACTGGTGATTATTGACAAAAACGCCGAGCACTGGGGTCGCTTCAAGACCCCTGCGTGGGAGCGTTGGTTTGAGCGCCGGGAGTTGGAGAAACTGCTGGAGCGGGATTGCCGGAAGGTCCACAGCGAGTTCATCTCATATTGGGAAGATGTGGCTCCCGATGGATTGTTTCTGGCCTGGTTTGCGGTGAAGTAGCACCGGTAGGCGTAGAAAGAGCTACAACCCGGCTACACTAGACGATATATGGCCACAGCAGCACTCTCCGCCGAAGGAGAGCGGAAGACTTGGCAGGCGGCAGTAAACTGGATCTCGGCGATCCTGATTGCAATCGTGTTTCTGGTGGCAGGTATCT
>RGPS01000102.1 GCA_010084195.1 Terriglobia bacterium | reverse complement strand
GGTTCGGATGACCTGGTCGAGTTGTACCTTGTGGTCTCCGGATTCCTGCATGGCCATGCGGCAGGCGTTGATCGCTTTCACGGCTCCGATGGCGTTGCGCTCGATACAGGGGATCTGGACGAGGCCTCCGATGGGGTCGCAGGTCATCCCGAGGTTATGTTCCATGCCGATTTCGGCGGCGTGTTCCACTTCGTTGTTGGAGCCCCGGAGTGCGCCTACAAGGCCTGCGGCTGCCATGGAACAGGCGACTCCGACTTCGCCCTGACAGCCCACTTCGGCCCCCGAGATAGAGGCGTTTTCTTTGTAGAGAATTCCGATGGCTCCTGCGGTCAGGAGGTAGCGAAAGATGCCTTCTTCATTGGCGTCCGGATTCCAGCGCTGGTAGTAGAGGCCGACAGCGGGGATGATGCCGGAGGCTCCGTTGGTGGGGGCGGTAACGACTCGTCCACCGGCCGCGTTTTCCTCGTTGACGGCCATGGCGAAGATGTTGACCCAGTCCATGACGGCGAGAGGGTCCTTGCTTCCCCGTTCGAGCAAACGCTGTTTGAGGCGGGGGGCGCGGCGGCGCACGTTGAGGCCACCGGGGAGGATGCCTTCGGTCACGAGGCCCCGGTCAATGCAGGCTCGCATGGTCTGCCAGATGGTGGAGAGCTGGGTGCGGATCTCGGTTTCGGTGCGCCAGGCTTTTTCGTTTTCGAGGACGATGCGCCAGACGGGGAGGTCGTGTTGGCGGCCCTGTTCGAGGAGGTCGGCACCGCTCGCGAAGGGGTAGGGGACTTCGGGGCGAGGGGCTTTGTCGGTGGAGGTTTGATCGCCTTCGCGGGTGATGAAGCCGCCCCCGGTGGAGTACCAGACTTCGGAGTTCAGGGTGTTACCGGTCGCGTTGAAGGCGGTGAAGCGCATGGCGTTGGGATGGCCGGGGAGCGTTTCAGCACCGCGGAACAGGAGGTGTTCCGGTTCGCGAAACGGTATGGGGTGTTGGCCGAGGAGGTTGAGTGTGCCTGTGGTGCGGATGGCCTCTACGAGGGAAGTAATGCACTCGGGATCGACACCGGCCGGGGTTTGGCCGGAGAGACCCCAGTAGGCAACACGCTAATAGACAACCACGAAGCTGCCGTCGGGTTTCGGGAAGGCGGCGATGAGGCTCCAGGCGGGGACTCCGTCGTTAGTAGTAACGGGAGAGATGGCTTTGCCTTTGGCGCTGTAGAGCTGCCAGGAAATGGTGCCGGGCTTCTTCCAGGCCATGCCGTCGGTCCACGTGAAGAGGATGTCTCCCTGCTTGTTGCCAACGGCTACAGGGTGCTTGCGATTACCTGGTTGCCCGGGCGCTGCGATAGGTGTGGAGACTTTGGAGGCGCCCTTTTCGATGAGGCCGAAGTATGCCTGCTTTTCGGTCTCCCAAGCGGCGAGAACTCCGTTGGGGGTCTGTGTGAGGGACTCGCTGCTCATGACGCAGGCGCCTATGTTCCAGTGCGAAGTATTGGAGCCCTGGAAGGTGAGGCCGTGGTCTTTGGAGGTGAGAAGCCAGATGTCGCGGTTGACGATTTCCTGGGCGGAACGGAACATGGCGTAGACGGTGCCGTCGGGGTCGGCCCAGGCCTTCATGCCGCAGCAACCGCAGGCTCCGACGGGGTTGGCGAAAGCGATGCGCTCAGGTTCGAAGGTGGCTCCGTCGTCGGTTGATTTGGCAAGCCATACGCGTCGATTCTCTTCGCCTTTGGTTCCCGGGATTGGCGCGTGCCAGAAGGCAAAGACGTTGCCCTTCGCATCGGCGGCGAGGGCACCACCACCATCGAGACCCCAGGCGGTATTGATGAGATTGCGTTCGGGCTCGAAGGCGGTGCCGGAGTCATTCAGACGGGAGTAGAACATGGGCATGCGGTTCTGCGCGTTCACGCCGTTCCAGGCGATGTGAGCGCGTCCGTTGCGACCGATGGCGAGTTGGGGTCCGCGAATGTTGCCGATGGCCATGGCAGATTCTTTGGTATTGACCTGGAGGGGCGTGGAAAATGTCTGGCCGTAGTCTTTGGACTGGCGGTAGACGATGCCAGCCTTTTCGGGGGCTCCGGTGAGGTAGATGAGGTGGAGGATTCCGTCGCGGAGGATGAGTTGGGGTTGCAGGCCGCCATCGGGCACGCGCAGGGTGGTGATGCGGGGGGCGGAGGACGCGGAAGCGAGCACTCCGATAATCAGGATGAGGGCTGCGAGGGCTATCCGGCGGTTGATTAACATGACTGTCAGTCAGTTTATCGTGTTTACACCAATCGTGTTTACACTACAAGCTGCGGAGGCGGTGGGGCGATGACTCGACGTGAAGCTTTGGGGGTGATGGCGGCTGCGCCATTGGCGGGCGCTGAGGCGAGGCCCAATATTGTGTTCATCATGGCGGATGACCTGGGGTATGGGGACCTGTCCTGCTACGGGAGAACGGACTACAAAACTCCGAATGTTGATCGTCTGGCAGCGCAGGGGATGCGGTTTACGCAGGCGTATGCGAACTCAGCCGTGTGCTCGGCGACTCGCGCCGCGTTGATGACCGGGAGGTATCAGTATCGGCTGCCGGTAGGGCTGGAAGAGCCGATTGCGGATCGGGACAGGAACGTGGGGATTCCGACCGAGCATCCGACGTTGCCTTCTTTGCTGCGTGGGGCGGGGTATGCGACGACGCTGGTGGGGAAGTGGCATCTGGGGTGGTTGCCGGAGTACAGTCCGCTGAAGAGCGGTTACGAGCATTTCTGGGGTTTTCGAAGTGGGGGGATTGACTACTACACGCATAAATCGGGGGCGGCGAATACGGATAGCGAAGATTTGTGGGAGGGAGACACGAAGATCCAGCGGGAGGGGTATCTGACGGATTTGCTGGGGGATCGGGCGGTTGCCGTGATTGAGGCCGCCAGGACGCCGTTCCTGTTGAGCCTGCATTTCAACGCTCCGCATTGGCCGTGGGAAGCGCCTGGAGATGAAGCGGAATCGAAACGGGTGCACCGTCTGGCTTCGTTTGACGCGGGGTCGATGACGACGTTTGCGCGAATGGTGGAGCGCATGGATTTTCAGGTGGGGCGGGTGCTGGCGGCTCTGGATAAGACGGGGGCGGCGAAGAACACGATTGTTGTCTTTACCAGCGATAACGGCGGCGAACGATTTTCGAATACCTGGCCGTTTTCGGGAATGAAGAGCGAGTTGCTGGAGGGTGGCTTGCGGGTTCCTGCGATTGTTGGATGGCCGGGACGGGTGGCTCGGGGGACGACGTCGCAGCAAGTTTCGATCACGATGGACTGGGTGCCGACTTTGCTTGCCGCAGCGGCTGTAAGCGGGGATGCCGCGTACCCCTCGGATGGTTTGAGTTTGCTGCCGGTATTGCGGGGGCAGGCGCCTGTTGTACAGCGGAAGTTGTTCTGGCGATTTCGTTCAAAGGCGCAGGCGGCGGTTCGGGACGGGGACCTGAAATGGCTGCGGCTTGGTGGAAATACGTTTCTGTTTGACCTGATTGCTGACCCTCGGGAACGAGCAAATCTGAAGGATCGGCGCCCGGAGGATTATCGGCGACTGATGGCCGAGTACGCGGCCTGGGAGGCGGGCATGCTGCCGCTTGACCAGAAGACTGCAACTTATGAATTTACGCCGGCGCAACTGGCGGACCATTATGCGCCGGCGGCTAAACCTTAGCAGCAGCAGTCTTGCGTTTGTGCTTGCGGGGCTTGCCCAGGTCGCTCAGGGTGGAGGCGAGTTCGTGCAGGCCGATGACCTCAACTCCGGTGGCAATAGGATAGCGGTCCGTGCCGGAGGTGACGACGAATTTGTGCTGTGGCCGAATATCGGCGCAGGCAATGTAGAAGCCCTTCTGCGGGTGTGTGTTGGCGCCTCGTTTGATCTCGATGGCCCACAGCCCGTGGCCGGGGATTTCGAGGACCAGATCGATTTCGGCTCCCGCTGAGGTGCGGTAGAAGAGAGGGACGGTGCCTTCGGGGGCTGCGGAGATGAGGTTCTCGATAACGAAACCCTCCCAGCTTGCGCCCACCACGGGGTGGCCGAGGAGTTCGTTTTCGTTCGCGATATTGAGCAGCGCATGGACGATGCCGCTGTCGCGGATATAGACCTTCGGAGTCTTTACCAGGCGTTTGCCGATGTTGACCTGATAGGGCTGGAGGCGCCGAACGAGCAGCAGGTCACACATCATGTCGAGATAGCGCCCGGCCGTTCTGGTGTCAACTCCCAGACTCTCGGCGAGCTGAACGGCGTTGAAGACATTGCCCTGGGCGTGGGCCAGCATGGTCCAGAAACGACGCAGCGTTGTAGCGGGGAGACGCGGGCCGAGTTGGGGTATGTCGCGCTCCAGGTAGGTTGTGATCAGTTGGCGCAGCCATACGGAACTTCGGTTGTGGCTGCCGGCGAGAAGGCTGTCCGGAAAGCCGCCGCGAACCCAGAGTTGGGCGTGCCTGTCGGTGGGTACTTCGAGGATGCTGAAGGGGCCGAGTTCCATATAGGCGATGCGTCCGACGAGCGTTTCGGACTGCCTGAGCAGTTCTCCCGAGGCCGAACCGAGCAGCAGAAAACGGCCCGAGGTTTTGCCCCGACGGCGGCCGCTGTCAATCAGGCCCCGCAGCATGGCGAACAGCTCCGGCATGCGCTGGACTTCGTCGAAGATGACGAGCTTTTCTTCGTTGCGGGCAAGGTAGAGTTCCGGGTCGGCCAGCTTATCCCGGTCACGGGGAGATTCGAGATCGAAGTAGAGGCTGTCCCGGCTGGCACCGATTTCGAGGGCGAGCGTGGTCTTGCCGGACTGGCGCGGGCCGAGGAGGGCGATGGCCGGAAACTGATCGAGACGGTCTTCGGCGAGGTGACGGAGCCGGCGTTGTATCATGCTTGCAATTGTTGCATCATGATGCTGGAATTGCAAGGTTTAGGGGTGTGTTTGTTGACAGATGACCATTGCAAATCATACATCATGATGCTTGATTTGCAAGGATGACGGTTAGTGGGTGAGCGCAGCTTCGAGGCGGGTTACATACTCAGTTTTGACGCGATCGGGGGCGTTGGGGTCGGTTTTCGGAAACGCGCGAATACGAGCTTTGAAGGGCGTGGCGCGGAGGCCTGAGGCGTCAATTGCATTGAGGGCCTGCATGGAGAGGTACGCTCCATTTTTCGCCGGATCGGCCAGCGACATGAGGACTTCGAGAGCTTTGGCGGCGTCAGGCTCAGTACCGTAGTGTGCGAGGGCTTCTCCGGCGGCGATACGGACGCTGGGGTTGGCGTCAGAGAGCGCGGTGGTGAGGGCTTCGCGCATAACTTCGGTAGCTTTTGCGCCCCGGATGACGGCACCCATGGCGGCCCAGTAGCGGACTCCGCTGTCGGGGTGTTTCAGGGCTTTGGTGAGTTTGGTGACAGCATTGGGGTCGTTGGCACTGGCGAGTTCGGCAGCGTCCAAAATGCCTGCGGCGTTGAACGTCTTCGGGTTGTGACCGGCTTCGTAGGGGCTGGAGCCTTTGCCTCTGCTGTGAATCTCTGCTTCGGAAAGCAGACCGATGTCTTTGATTTTCAGTTCGTTTTGGCGGAGGGCTGAACGGAGACTGCGGAGGGTGGCCTGGTGCTCGGGGGCGCTGGCGAGGTTGTTGATCTCATCGCGGTCATTGGCCAGGTCGTAGAGTTCTTCGACGGGCTTGGTTTGCCAGAATTTACTCTGTGCCGCATTGAGTTTGCCCTCTTTGTACATGCGTTCCCAGACCTGGGTGGTAGGCGTTTCCCACATGTAGTCGAGATGTTGCCCGTAGATCTTGTGGGGCATGTAGTTGCGGATGTAGATGAAGCGCTGGTCGCGCACGGTACGGACACAGTCGTAGCGTTCATCCATGCGGCCGCGGAAGCCGAAGACGTGGCTGCGGGGGGCAGTGGCATGAGGGCCGAGGAAGGCTTCGCCCTGGTGGAAGTCGGGGGGCTTGACGCCGGCGAGGCTCAGCATGGTGGGCGCGAGATCGACGAAGCTGACGAGACGATTGTTCTTTTGGCCAGGGAGGTAATCTTTGGGCGCGAGGTGGCGAAATTTCTCGGGGATGTGGACGGCGATACAGACGTTGAGGCCGGAGTTGTAGGGCCAGCGTTTACTGCGGGGCATGCCGGAGCCGTGGTCGCCGAAGAAGATGACGATGGTGTCGTTGGCCAGGCCGTCTTTTTCCAGATCGGCGAGGACCTGCCCGGCCTGACCATCCATGGTGGTGATGTTGTCGTAGTATTGCGCCCAGTCCTGACGGACTTCCGGGGTGTCGGGGTGGTAGGCGGGGACGCGGACTTTGGCGGGGTCGTGGACGAACTTGTGGGGGCGCGTGCGGAGCTGGCTTTCGTGGGTGATGAGGAAGTTGAAGACGGAGAAAAAGGGTTTGTTGGCAGTGCGGTTGCGCCAGTGGGCTTTCTTGCCGGAATCATCCCAGGTGCCTTCGGGCTTCTCCAGATTGTAGTCTTCCTTTTCGTTGTTGCTGGTGTAGTAGCCGACATCGCGGAGGTAGCCGGGGAACATCTTCCATCCGGCTGGCATGTGAGTCATGGAGCGCATGTGTTCCGCACCTGTGGCGGGTGGGTAGACGCCGGAAATGATGGTGGTCCGAGCCGGGGCGCAGACAGGAAAGTTGGACCAGGCGTTCATGTAGAGTGACGCACGGGTGCAGAACTGATCGAGGTTGGGCGTGACGGAGTAGTCGTCGCCGCAGGCGTGGAGGTGGGGGCCGGTGTCTTCGCAGGTGAGCCAAAGAATGTTGGGGCGGGGACCACTGGCTGGTGCGGTCTGGAGAGCGTTCAGCAGGGGTGCAGCAGCGAGAGCGCTGGTGGCAGCAAGGTTACTGGTGAAGGTGCGGCGGGTAAAGGAAGGCATAGCGGCTTCCTTAAAGATTACTCGACCGCAGGGTAGGGGGAGGAGGTCCCTGCCTCTGCGGTCGACCTCCGTTTGGGGGAGCTCGTCAGGCGTCGGCGTTTACTGTCTACGGCCGCCTTCATAGATGTAAGCGTCAAAGCGCGGCAAAAAGTGCCATGGAGCCTGTAGATTTCCGGAAAGATTTTTACGCCAGGCGGCGGCGAGCCAGCTCTTCGTTATAAGCGCGGGTGATGCGTTCCACTTTATCGAAGAGTCCCCCGAAGGCGACGTGGGGGTGCATGGTGCGGAGTTCAGTGTCAGAGAAGGCTTCGAGGTGAGCCTTCCATTCGGTTTCGAAGTCTTCGTTGAAGATTTCGCGATCGAGTTCGCTGGTGGCGCGGAGGTTGAGATTGCCGGGAACCATGAGACGCCAGTGGTGGCGCACTTCGCGATTGGCGGTTTCCTCGGGCAGAATCTCCTGGAGTTCGAGGTGGCAGGGAATACCGGCTTCCAGGAGAACGGCGCGGGCATCGGCTGCTTCAGGGGCAGGGCCGCGACCGGGGTGTACGACGCAGGACCAGACTTCGGCCGCTTCGTCGAGCCATTCCGGAGCATCACCGTCTTCGGCGGGCGCGAGATCGGAATGTGTGGACTCAAATTCGGGGTCGTCACCTGTGGAGTCGGACATTTCGTCGAGGAGGTTGTCGGCGTCCAGACCCCGATCAGCGATCTCGGCATCGTAGATCTGGCGGGCGGCCTCGACGAGATCCTCGCGGTCTACGGCGAGCAGGGCGTCGTCGGAAAGTGAGGCGTAGTGCCGTTGCAGGTAAACCGGATCGATCTTCATTGCATGTTCAGTCTAACGCGAGACAGCGTTTCCCGTGTTCATCGTGGATTCGGAATTAAGATAGGAAGCGCTTCCTATGACCAGTATGCAGATTATCTTTGTTGGCCTGACGGTGACGTCGGCCCTGTTGGCACAAACGTACACAGCGGCTCAGGCTTTGGCCGGGAGGTCGGCGTATCTGAGTAATTGCGCGAGTTGCCACCTGCCGAATATGAGTGGCCGCAACGAAGCGCCGCCGCTGACTGGCGGAAACTTCCAGAATGCCTGGAAGGGTAAGACAGTGGGGGAACTGACGGCGCTGATGCAGCAGACGATGCCGCCGGGAAATCCGGGGGGCCTGGGGGAAGAGACCTATGTCGCATTAGCGGCGTTCATTCTGGAGGCGAATGGTGCGCCGGCGGGAGCGCAACCTCTGGGTGCCGCAAACAGGTTAATGATCGGGGCGGTATCGAATGGCCAGATGCCTGCGGCGCTGCTGGCGAAGCTGAACGATCCTTCGTCAGACCAGGCTGGTTTGTCTACACAGGCCGGGCCCAAAGGGCATTCGGTGAAGGGCACGGTGAAGAACTTCCGACCGATAACGGATGCCATGCTGCGGAAGCCGGACCCGGCAGACTGGCTGATGCTGCGGGGGACGTATCAGGCCTGGAGTTACAGTCCGTTGGCCCAGGTGACGGCGGCAAATGTGAAGGATCTGCGGCTGAAATGGGTATGGGCAATGAACGATGGCGGGGCGAATCAGCCATCGCCGATTGTGCATGACGGGATCATTTATCTCTCGAACACCAGCAACACGATGCAGGCTCTGGATGCGCGGACCGGCGATTTGATCTGGGAGAACCACATTGGGCCGGATGCAACCCGGGCATATGGGGCGACGCGGGCTATTTCGATCTATGGGGATAAGGTTTACCTTTCCACAACGGACGCGAAGCTCTATGCGCTGGAGGCGAAGACCGGGCGGGTAGTTTGGCAGAGTGAGGTGGCTGACGTAAAGCGCGGGTACAGCAGTACTTCGGGCACGATGGCGATCAACGGGAAGATCCTGCAGGGTCTGACGGGTTGCACGTCCTATAAGCCGGAAGGTTGTTACATCAGCGCGTGGGATGCGGAGACGGGCAAGCAGGCGTGGAAGTTCTTCACGATTGCGCGCGAGGGCACGCCGGGCGGGGATACATGGGGCACGTTATCGAACCTGTTCCGGGCCGGAGGTGATACGTGGATTGCGGGGAGTTATGACCCGGAGCTGAACCGGACGTATTGGGGTGTGTCGCAGGCGAAGCCCTGGATGGTGGCGAGTCGTGGGGCGAAGTGGAGCGACAAGGGGCTGTATACGAACAGCACACTGGCGCTGGACCCGGATACAGGGAAGCTGGGCTGGCACTTCCAGCATGTGCAACAGGAATCATTCGATCTGGATGAGGTGTTTGAGCGCGTGCTGGTGGATGTGGATGGGCAGAAACTGGTGTTTTCGATTGGTAAGGCCGGGATTTTGTGGAAACTGGACCGGGTGACGGGGAAGTATCTGGATCTGGTGCAGACGGTCTATCAGAGTGTGTTTTCGGGGGTGGACCGGAAGACGGGTGAACTTCGGTATCGACCGGACATTTTGGAGCAGCAGACGGGGCAGTGGATCAATGTGTGTCCGAGCACGCAGGGTGGGCATAACTGGCAATCGATGAGTTACCACGCGCCGACGGAGCAGCTGATTATTCCGCTGAGTCAGAGCTGTATGGAGATGTCGGGGCGGCAGGTGGAGATGAAGGAAGGGTCGGGCGGCGGCGCGGGGAACAGGCATTTTCTGGAGATGCCGGGGAAGAACGGCAAGATCGGGAAGCTGGCGGCTTACGATGTGCGGACGATGAAGGAGAAGTGGTCGATTGAGCAGAGGGCTCCGTTTCTGACGGGGGTGTTGTCGACGGCGGGTGGTGTGGCGTTTGTGGGGGATCTGGATCGTTACTTCAAAGCGGTGGATGTGAAGACGGGGGCGCAGTTGTGGCAGACGCGGCTGGGGACTTCGGTGCAGGGGCATCCGGTCACGTTTTCAATTGACGGGAAGCAGTATGTGGCGGTGACGACGGGGTTGGGCGGGGGGAGTCCGCGGGACGTGCCGCACGTGATTGCTCCGGAGATTCACCATCCGGGGAATGGGAATGCTTTGTATGTGTTTGAGCTGCCCTGAGGGGCGCTATCCGCGATTGAAATAAGTTGCGGCGAGGGTTGTTACTGCCACGTTGATTCGTCTGCAGTGGCTGTGCATTTGCTCTGCGGGGAAGAGCGGCTGCATATCGTTACAAAGAAGCCAGAGAGGTGCCGCGTGGTGGTTCAGAACAAATGGGCAGTCGCTGATGCCCGACGGCGCGGCCCGGTTCTTTTTTCAGCGAACCACCGGTGGCTGTGATAGCTATTTTTTGCAGGGATACGGCGGTCAATACTGGTTACCACTGCGGGCTGTGTGAAGACGCGACTATCGCTGGCGGAACTACTTCGGCTTTCGGTCGACAGTGCCGGCTACCACGAACTGACCGTCAAAGAGAACGTGCGCGATAGACGCTGAGATGTCCCCGGCGTGCGTGGACACTGAAAATCGGGACATTCTTCGCTGGTAGGATGAAACTGGTGCGGCACCGATATGCCACAGCTTTCCTCGCCGTCTGCTATTTGCTCCACGCCGGGAACGCGTGGGCTCAGGAAAGTGCGCCCGTTTTTGTCGGGCGACCGATAGTTTCCGTTGAGTTTGAGCCTGCGGAGCAACCGTTAGATGCGGCTGTCGTTCGGGAAACCGTCACCGTGAAACCGGGTAGTGTGTACCGACAGACGGATATCCGCTTGTCCATCGAGCGGCTGTACGCCACCGGCAGATATCGCGATATTCAGGTGGATGCACGGGCATCTGGTGCCGGAGTTGCGATCCGGTTTATTACGGAAGGGACCTGGTTTGTGGGGCGTGTTTTGGTGGAAACCGATATTGCGGAACCGCCCAGTCCGGCGCAGATGGTGAGTGCTGTGGGCCTCGACCTGGGGAGTCCGTTCGACGAGGCGCAGGTCGTTCTGGGCGAAGAGAGTATTCGGAAGCTGCTGCGCGAAAACGGGTATTTTTCTGCCACCATTTCGCACCAACTGCATCGAGATTCGAAGTACCAGCAGGTGATGGTCACCTATTCTGTGAAGCCGGGTAAGCGGACTCACTATTCCGCCCCGGATATTTTGGGGGACAAGGGCGGGCTGACGGCTCAACAGATCATCAACGCCACAAAATGGCGCCGGACGATTCTGCCGGGCGTGAATCTGCCGGGGTATCGGGGAATTACGCAGAACCGGACCCGGGCGGGGCTGGATAGTGTTCGCGACAAATACCACAAGTCGACGCGGTTGATGGCGACGGTGACGCTGGAAGGCATCGACGAAAAGACGGGGCGGCCGCATTTGCGGGTCAATGCAGGGTCGATTGTGGAGATCCGGGCGGAGGGCGCAAAGATTAGCCAGAAGAGTCTTCGAAAGGCCGTGCCGGTATTCGAAGAGCGAACGCTGGATGCGGACCTGCTTTCGGAGGGCGCGGAGAATCTACGGGACTATTTTCAGTCGCAGGGCTACTTTGAGGCAGAGGTGGAACTGGACCGGCAGGTGACCAAGAACAACAAGACTGAGATTGTGTACCGTGTGAAGCCGGGGGAGCAGCATCGCCTGGCAGAAGTTCTGACGGAAGGCAATAAGTACTTCGACGCGAAGACGATTCGGGAGAGATTGTATGTCACGGCGCGATCCTTTGAATTGCGGCGGGGGCGTTATAGCGACGGGACGAGGCGTCGCGATGAAGAGACGATTCGCAGCCTGTACCTCTCGAATGGGTTCCGCGATGTTCAGGTAACCTCCCGCACTGAGGACGACTACAAGGGCCACAAGGGCGATTTTGCGGTTCATTTTACCGTGGTCGAAGGCCCGCAATACATGGTGGAATCGCTGCGCATTGAGGGCACGACGAACCTAAACCTCAGTCCGATCATCGGGTCCCTCAACTCTCAGGCCGGGCAGGTGTTCAGCGAGTTCAATATTGCATCAGACAGGGAAGCCATTCTGCGGATGTATGGCGATAACGGTTTTGCTGATGCCACGTTCGAGTGGAACTCCGAGCCTTCACTCAAGCCCCATCAGGTGAATGTGCGGTTTCAGGTGTATGAGGGCGAGCGCCAGACCGTGCGCCAGGTGGTGACGACCGGGCTGGAGACGACGCGACCCCGGTTGGTGACCCGCTTGCTGCTGCTGGGTGCGGGTGATCCGATGTCACCGACGGCGTTGGCAGAGACCCAGAAGAAGTTGTATGACCTGGGGATCTTCGCACAGGTCAAAATGGCGATTCAGAACCCCGAGGGTGAGGAGCGCAGCAAGAACGTCCTGTTGGATTTAACAGAAGCGCGGCGCTATTCGGTGACGGCCGGGTTTGGGGCGGAGTTTGCGCGCCTGGGGGGGAGTCGGGCTTTGGCGGATCTCTCCGATCCGGGGGGTGCGACCGGGGTGCGGCCACGTATTTCACTGGGGGTGTCGAGGCTGAATTTTCTGGGGCTGGGGCAGACCCTGGGAGTACAAACCCGCATCTCGACGCTGCAGAAGCGGGGCAGTGTGAACTACTTTGTCCCCCATATCGGCAACCTGGATAAGTTCGACGCAAACTTTTCCATACTGTACGACGATACCAATGATGTGCGGACGTTTCAGGCTCGGCGCAAAGAGGCCGCGGCGCAGTTGGTGCACCGTGTTTCGAGACCGACCACAGTGTCGTACCGGTTTAACTATCGGGATGTTTCGGTGGGGAATCTGAAGCTTGACCCGCTCCTGTTGCCGCGGTTGGCGCAGAGTGTGCGTGTGGGCATTGCGTCCTTCAGTCTCTTACAGGACCGGCGCGATGATCCAACGGACTCGCACAAGGGGATTTACAATACCCTGGAAGTGGGGTTGGCGTCGCGTGTGTTTGGTTCCCGGACCGATTTTCTGCGGTTGCTGGGACGGAATGCTTCGTACCACCGGCTCGGGCAAAAGCTGGTGTTTGCGAGGGAGACCCAGGTGGGTATTGAGACGGCCTGGCGCGTCCCGGTGAATGCTGATCCCACAAACCCCATTCCGCTGCCGGAACGATTCTACGGTGGCGGCGGCAATACCCAGCGAGGTTTTCCGGAGAATCAGGCGGGGACGCGAGATTTGCTGACGGGCTTCCCGCTGGGTGGCTCGGCGCTCTTCTTCAACAATACGGAGCTGCGTTTCCCCCTGTTTGGGGCAAACATCAGCGGCGTTCTGTTTGAGGATGCCGGTAATATTTTTGCGAACCCGAAGAGCATGTCATTTCGGACCAAACAGAAAGATCTGGCGGACTTCAACTACATGGTGCACGCAGCGGGTTTTGGGGTTCGCTATCGGACCCCTGTGGGACCAATTCGGGTTGACTTCGCTTACAGTATAAATCCCCCGAAGTACAACGGGTTTCCCGGGAGTTATGTACAACTGGTGCAATGTTCGGCAGCGGGATCCTGCCAGGCGTCGCGGCAACAGATCAGCCACTTTCAGTTCTTCTTCTCGATCGGGCAGGCATTCTGATGCGGTGTCTTGTTCTGTTGTTGCTGGGGGTGGTGGCGGTCTCGGCTGAAGTGGTGGATCGTACTTCGGTGCGGGTGGGAACGCGGATCATCGCGTCGAGCGAGATTGACCTGCGGGTTCGGCTGGCGGCGTTTCAGAACCGTGAAAAAGTGGAGATCTCCGTGGTGCGTCGCAGAGAAGCGGCACGGCAGTTGATTGACCAGCGTTTGGTAGAGCGGGAGATGGAGCTGGGCCACTATCCCCGGCTGGACGCGGCACAGCGAGCCCCTCTGCTGATTGTCTATGCGGCGCAGGCGTTTGGTGGTGATGTGGGGGGGCTGGGCGCCTCGCTGGCCTCGTATGGGATTACACCAGCGGAACTGGAAGCAGATCTGGCGCGTCAGGCAGATTTGCTGACGTTTCTGGGCCTGCGGTTCCGCATCAACGACGAGACGCGCAAGGGCGATGAAGATCTGGAAGGTTGGATTCAAGACCAGCGCCGACGGACCGTAATCGAGTATCTGCAGCGGGAGTTAGCTCCGTGAGGGCGAAGTGGATTTGGGCCGGAGCTGCGGGGCTGTTCGCAGTGGGTTCTGCAGCTCTGTTACTGACGCTTTCGAGTGACTGGCTGCGAGAAAAAATCCGTCTGGCGATTGTGGAGAGTTCCGAAAAAGCTACCGGTGGACGAGTTGAGGTCTCTGGTTTTCGCTTTGACTGGCGGCGACTGACGGCGGAAGTGGATCGGTTTGCAGTTCATGGTCTGGAACCCGCAGGGGCGGCCCCTCTGGTAGAGACCGGTCGTGTTCGGGTAGAGCTGGAAATTCTCTCGCTGCTGGAACTGCGGGTGCGGCCAGCCAGCGTGGAAGTGATGCGGCCTTTGGTCCACCTGATTGTGCAGCCGGATGGCTCCACGAATCTGCCAAAGCCCCGAACTCAGGGCACGAAGACGGTTTCCGAAACGATCATTGACTTGAAAATTGGGAAGGTCATCCTGCTGGACGGCATGGTAACTCTGGACGCGCCCGGGCGAACGGCGCGACAAGTGCCATTGGAGCTGAAGGGCCAGGGCCTGCGGGCGCTGTTCGCGTTTGAGGGCCTGCGGTCGCGCTATTCGGGCGAACTGGCAATGGGGCAGTTGTTCTGGAATGGCCTGGTGCTGGAGGTGGTCACCCAGGCCTGGGTGGAGCGGAATCGTGCGACCTTGCGGAATCTGTCCGTGAAGACAAAGCACTCACAAATCGTGGTCGCGGAGGCCTCCGTGGAGAACCTGACGGCACCCGTACTTACGGCGAAGTGGGAGGCGCAGGTTGCTCTGGAGGATTGGTGGAAGAGTGCTCGAGGGACGGTTCGGGCGCAAGGCAACGGAACCTTCCGGACCCTGACCGACTATGACGC
Organism: Terriglobia bacterium; assembly: GCA_010084195.1. GTDB lineage: Bacteria > Acidobacteriota > Terriglobia > Bryobacterales > Bryobacteraceae > BOG-234. The sequence continues at coordinate 6,646 of RGPS01000102.1, read as the reverse complement.
GGCAGGGAGTATGGATGCGGCGTCGCTGGTGCTGGACAGGTTTCGGAACGTTCGTGTGACATCGGATTTTGCCGCGAGAGCCGGGAGCGTGAAGCTGGACAACCTGAAGGCGGGTCTGCTGGGCGGGGATTTCCAGGGCACTGCAGAAGTGCTGGATTTTGAGCGTGTAAAACTGCAGGGCAGGGTTGGACGCTTTCGGTTGGCGCAGTTGACGACGGCGCTCGGGTGGGCGGCTTTGCCGTACGACGCGGTGGTGAATGGCCCGGTGAGTGTGGAGGGTTCGCTCAGTCGCGTCAGGGCGAGCGCGCAGTTGGTGGTGGACGCGGTGAAGGGTGGGCCTCCGGTGAAGGGTCTGGTGGCTGTGAAGTATGATCCTGCGGGCGGCAAGGTGGACTTTGGCAAGTCGTGGCTGGAGTTGTCGAATTCCCGGGTCGACGTTTCGGGGGTGTTGGGCGACCGATTGAGCGTGACGGCCGTATCGGCAAATTTCGCAGATCTGGTGCCGTTGCTGGGACCGGGGGCACCGCGCATTACATACGGGGCTTTGCGGTTTTCCGGGACGGTGACGGGGCCGATGGGCAATCCGGTAGTTGCAGGTGCTGCCCGGGTGGAGAAGTTCGCCGCCGGGGACGTGGTGCTGGATTCTGCGTCGGGGGATGTGACGATATCAAAAAGCCAGTTCGCGACTTCCGAAACAGAAGTTGTGTGGGGTGCAATCCGCGTGCGGGTTGCGGGGACAGCGGGGCTCAGTGCGTGGGCACTGGAGAAAGCTTCACCGATAGCGGCGACGGTGTCAGGGACGGACATCGACTTCGGCAAGGTGCTGGCTTTGGCCGGACACGCCGAGGTTCCGGTGACGGGCCAGTTGAGTGGAAACGGGCAGGTGACAGGCACCGCAGGCGACCCACGCGCGACCGGTGACCTGACGCTGGGTAAAGGCGAGATCTACGGTCAGCCATTTGACTCCATAACGGGGCGACTACAGGTTCTGAATAGTAGTGTCCAGACGATGACGGGCTTGTTTGTTTCGGGGCCAAAGAGAGTAAATCTGAGCGGTCGCTTCGAACACGCAGGGACAATATTCCCGGCGGGAACGCTGGAGTTCAACATGACCAGCAACACCATGCCGCTGGACCAGATTGCGCTGGTCCGGGAACGCCAGCCAAACATCCAGGGCTTTGGGAAGTTCCATGCCGATGGTGCACTGAAGATTGACCAGGATGCAAAACATGAACTTCGCTTTGCGCTTACGGGCCTGAACGGCGACGCGTCAGCCAACGGAGTGGAGCTTGAAGGCCGCAGTCTGGGTGATTCCCGGCTGACTATGGTGACGAAAGGCGGCACGGTTTCGGGGCGGTTCGAATCGAATGCAGCGAATGCGGCGATCCGTGGCGACGGGACTATACAGCTTGGTGGCGACTACCCGGTGAATGGTTCCTTCCGTTTCAGTAATGCCAGTCTGAATGCGCTGGCGGCGCTGGCCCTGAAGGCCGAAGACTCGAGGAAACTGGTTTTCGAGGGCACGGTGGAAGCGGAAGTCAAGCTGAGCGGTCCGGCGCGGCGGCCTGGTGAATTGCGGGCGGATGTGGATATTGGGAGGCTGGAATTACGACCGGTGGCGGGGTCGGAAATAGCGACTTCGATGCCGGGCTATGGCCTCTCAAATGACGGTCCCATTCGATTTGCGGTGACACGGTCTCAGGCAAAGATTGAGAGCGCGAAGCTGAAAGGCACGGACACGCAACTGACCGTGAATGGCACGCTGGCTTTTTCCGGCGATACTCCGCTGAATGCACAACTGCGAGGTAGTGTGAACCTGGCGCTGCTGCACCAGTTCGCACCCGAAATCACAGCCGGCGGCACGCTGAGCGTGGATGCCGGGCTGAAGGGCAGTCTTGCCTCGCCTGACTTTACGGGCCGCGCCCAATTGCGCAACGGGGAGGCCCACTACCAGGGCTTTGCAAATGGTCTGACGAATGCGAACGGGGAGATCACTTTTAACGGCACCCGGGCCACGATTCAGACATTGTCGGCGGAGACCGGGGGGGGGCGTCTGGATGCGACCGGCTTTGCTGCGCTGTCGAATGGTGTGGTGGCATTTCGCATTGATGCGAAGGCTCGCGAGGTTCGGGTTCGTTATCCGGAGGGGGTAAGTTCCGTTTCTGACGGGGCACTGACGCTGGCGGGCACTTCGCAGAGAAGTCTGGCATCCGGGGCGATTACGGTGCACCGGGTGACCATCAATCCAAGGTCCGACGCGGCGACCTTACTGGCGCTTTCCACGCAGCCGCTGCAGACGGCGTCGGTCAAGACGGGGTTGCTGGCGAACATGAATCTGGACGTGCAGATTGCGACGGCACCGGACGTGGTGCTGCAGACGAGTTTGACGGAGAGTCTGCAGGCGGACGCGAATTTGCGGTTGCGAGGTACGGTGACGAATCCGGCGATCCTTGGCCGCATTAATGTGACGCATGGTGAGCTGATTTTCTTTGGCAACAAGTACTCCATTAGCCAGGGCGCAGTCTCGTTTTTTAACCCCACGAAGATTGAGCCGATTGTGAATTTTGATCTGGAGACAAGGGCTCGCGGTGTGGACGTGATTCTGACGGTGGCGGGCCAGGTGAACAAGCTGAACGTGAGTTACCGTTCGGACCCGCCGTTGCAGTTTTCTGAAATTGTGGCGCTGCTGGCCACCGGCAGAACACCCACTGACGCGACGCTGGCCGCGCGTGATACGGGGCAGTCACAAAGCCTGCAGAATCTGGGGGCTTCGGCGCTCATCGGGCAGGCGATTGCGAATCCGGTAGCCGGGCGATTGCAGAGGTTTTTTGGTGTGAGTCGGCTGAAGATTGATCCCCGATTGACCGGGATTACGGGGAGTCCGCAGGCGCGGCTGACGATTGAGCAGCAGGTGACCCCGGACGTTTTGTTTACCTACGTGACGGATGTGTCTAATACCAGTACACAGCTGATTCGTGTGGAGTGGACGATGAACCAGAATTGGTCGGCGTTCCTGACCCGCGAAGAAAACGGCAAGGTCGGATTAGATTTCTCGTTTAAGAAGCGATTCAAGTAGTCAGGATTTTTGCACACCCCGGCGGTCGTTTTCCACGATCCAGCTGGAGTGGGTTGAGGCCGGGGCACCAGGTTTTGTCACGAACGGCACTGTCCGGTAGTCGGCCCGGCATTGTTTGTTGTCCAGGGTCATCATCACGAAACCACGGCGGGCGTTGAACATTTTCAGGTGTGGGTTCTCGCGGTATTGGGCCTGTGTGTCGGGGCGTTCGTCTGAGCCGTCGCCGCCCGATGAGATGGAGGTGCCGGTGAACTCGGTGCCGACGATGGGGTCCTTTTCGTTCTTCCAGTTGACCTTCAGGTCGTTGACCCAGCTGGAGTGAATGTCGCCGGTGATGACGATGGGATTGCGCGGCTTGCGGTCCGCCAGGAACTGCATGATACGGTCCTGATTGGCCTGGTAGCCGCTCCACTGGTCCATGGAATACTCTTCTTCGGTGCCGGGCTTGAGATCGACGCGGGCCATCAGCACCTGGTTGCCGATGATATTCCAGCGGGCCGGGGATTTGTCGAGACCCTGTTTCAGCCACGTTTCCTGGATGTCGCCGAGCAGGGTGGCGGCGGGGTCGAAAGTGCCGGGGCAAGGTGCTTTGCGGCCATCGTTACACGGCTGATCGGTCCGGTACTGGCGCGTATCGAGCATGGTGAACTGCGCCATGGTGCCCCAGTTGACGCGACGGTAGAGCTGCATCTTTGTGCCCTGTGGCTGCTGCGGGAGGCGCAGGGGCATGTTCTCGTAATAGGCCTGGTAGGCGTTGGCGCGACGTTCGAGGAAGGCCTCGCGGGATTGTTTATCTTCGGGAATATCGCCGGCGTAGTTGTTGTCTACTTCGTGGTCATCCCAGGTAAGAAGCCAGGGGCAGTGGTGGTGCATGGCCTGAATTTTCGGGTCTGATTTGTAGAGTGCGTGGCGATTGCGGTAGTCGGCGAGGGAGACAATCTCGGCGCTGTTGTGTTGCCGGACGCTGGCCGGATTGGGTTTGCCCTCGTAAATGTAGTCGCCGAGATGGACGACCAGGTCGGGCTTGCCAGCGAGCATATCGTCGTACGCGGTCCACAGACCCGCTTCCCAATGCTGACAGGACGCCACGGCAAACTTCAGGGCGTTGGGGGCTTCGCCTGGGCGGGGGGCGGTGAGGGCGCGGCCCACGGGACTCTCTTCTTTGCCGACTTTGAAGCGATACCAGTAGGGGCGCGAGGGTTTCAGGCCGGAAACTTCCACGTGAACCGAGTGGGAGAGCGTGGGCGCGGCGGTGGTCTTGCCTTTTTTCACGATGTGGCGCATGGCGTCGTCCTCGGCAACGGTCCACTCCACTTCGACGGGGGTATTGTCCATGCCGCCGCCGTTCAGAGGGTCGGGGGCAAGGCGGGTCCAGATAACGAAGCCGTCGGGCAGGGGATCACCGGACATCACGCCCAGGGAGAACGGGTATTTCGTAAAAGACGGCGCTGCGTAAATGGTGGAGGCCAGGGCGGCTCCGCGGAGAAGGAAGAGGCGGCGGGTGAGACTCACAAAAGCAGTTTACAGCCCCTGGGCTTCAGGAAGATGACAGTCGTTCGCCTGGCGGTGGTTCCATTTCAAAACTGCCGTCGGGAGCGATGACAAGTTCGCGGTCCCGCCACAGGATGGTCTTGCCAAAGAAACCGAGACACCAGGTGACGAAGCTGGCCACATCTTCCACGGGCAGGAGCCACCAACAGCGTTCCAGCAGAGGGTCTTCGAGGATGGCGAAGGCGGTAGACCAGGCGACTCCCGCGCGGAACATCAGAGCCAGGATCACGAGGCCCAGGGCTTTTGGGGTTACGGCCCACAGCAGGAGGGAAATGGCGAACGGTTTCGTGAATATTTCGCCGATGTAACCCGCGCGGCGCGAACGCCGGGTGCTGCGCGCCCAGCGCAGGCGGTGTTTCCAGTTCTTCAGAAACGGGTCGTTCCCGATGTAGTGCTCAATGACATGGCGCGAGAGAATAACGCCGCGGCCTTTGGCGTGGAGACGGTTGCCGATGATGAAGTCTTCGGCGAGGTACCGCTGCATCATCTCGAGGCCGCCGATGGACGCGAGGTCAGCCTTGCGGGTGGCGAGCGTGCAGCCGATGGCGAAGTCCATGCCGTTCAGGAAACGCTGGGTCAGCATGCCTGCGAGGAAGTCGGTGTTGAGGCCGAGGGCTTCGAGGCGGGGCCAGAAGCGCGGACCAGCGACGGCGCGATAGGGGCACGTGACGAGCGCAATGTTTGGCTGCTCCAGTTCGGCTATGACGGTGGAGAGACAGTGGGGGTCATGCCGGATGTCACTGTCGGACATAACCAGGTGTTCATACGACGCCTCGGGCAGCAGGGCGCGCAGACTCCAGACCTTGGCATTGGGGAGGGGAGACGGCCCCGCGACAATAAGGCGCGAGGGAATGCGGGGGAAGTCCGCCATGACGCGGCGTGCGACTTCGGCGGCCGGGTCTTCGGGAGTATGGACCGAGAGCAGGATTTCAAAAGCCGGGTACTGCTGGCTGAAGAGGCTACGAAGGTTTTCCTCGGTGTTATCGGCCGCGCCGGCGAGGGGCCGCAAGACAGAAACCGGCGGATAGAAAAGACCCTGCTTTGCACCGCTGCGTCGGTAACGCCATGCGCCCAACATGGCCAGAACACAGTAGACCAGAGAGCCTGTCAGCAGGGCCAGGAGGATGCCGGAAAGGATACGTGCAAGGTATAAATGATTCAGCACAGGGCGATTACCAATTATCTGATGAGGAACATTATCGTAGGCACGGCCGGTCATATTGACCACGGCAAGACGTCGTTGGTGCGGGCCTTGACGGGCATTGACGCGGATCGCCTGGCTGAGGAGAAGCGCCGCGGCATTACGATTGACCTCGGGTTTGCGCATCTGCAGGTTGGGAGTGACCTGCGATTGGGTTTCGTGGATGTGCCCGGGCATGAGCGGTTTGTCCGCAACATGCTGGCTGGCGCTGCGGGCATTGATGTGGTGCTGTTTGTGGTGGCCGCCGATGAGTCCATTAAGCCGCAGACGCGTGAGCATTTCGAGATCTGCCGGATGCTGGGGGTGCGTGCGGGCGTGGTCGCGATCACACGGGCTGACCTGGTGGATCCGGAACTGGTGGATCTGGTACGGCTGGAAGTGGAGGAGTTCGTTCAGGGTTCCTTTCTGGAGACTGCACCGAAAATCGGGGTGAGCGCCGTTACGGGCGCGGGACTGCCGGAGTTGCTGGCGGCGCTGGAAACGACAGCCCGCTCGGTGATGGCGAAGTCGGCGAGGGGCTGGTTCCGCATGCCGGTGGACCGGGCGTTCACCATGCGGGGATTTGGCAGTGTGGTGACTGGCATGGCAGTGATCGACAGCATGGCACGGGTTGCCGTCACCACCGTAGGCGGCTACGCAAGCGTGCCAGTGAGCAATGTGGTCATCACATCCATCGAACAAACCGTGGCCGGAGCTTGCATCACCAACCAGGGTACTTTGGCCGTCAGCGGCCTGGAGGCGGGTGCGCACTGGTCTTACAGCCTCGATGGCGGCAACAACTGGTCCGATGGTGCAGGGACTAGCTTCACCCTGCCCAG